>NZ_KB906857.1:0-435968 GCF_000381685.1 Nocardiopsis sp. CNS-639 | reverse complement strand
CGGCCTGGCGTGAACTCCGGTCCATGCTGGAGTACAAGTGCGCCTGGTACGGACGGGACCTGGTGGTGGTGGACCGGTTCTTTCCCTCCTCCAAGGCGTGTTCGACGCCCGGGTGCGCCTACGTGCATGCGTCGTTGCCGTTGCGTGTACGGGAGTGGACGTGCCCCAGTTGTGGGGTGGCCCATGATCGGGACGTGAACGCGGCGCTCAATCTCGAAGCCGCCGGGCTGGCGGTTGTTGCCTGTGGAGCTGGTGTGAGACCTCAACGGGAGTCCTCCCGGACGGGGCGACCGGCGGTGAAGCAGGAAGGCCACGGGGCGACCCGTGACGAGGCCTTGGCCTCGAACCACCGGTAGGTGGTTCCGGATTCTCCTGCCTTCAGGCAGGAGAGGAAGTCAAAGGCCGATTGTGTCCCATGCCGCACCCGCACGGGGAGCCGGACGGCGGCCCGACGCCCCCGTGAGGCGTGCGGTGCGGGAGGTGGCGGGCGGATGCGACCGGTATCGTTCGCTACGTGACTGACAGGCGACTGATGATGGTGCACGCGCACCCCGACGACGAGAGCATCGTCACCGGAGCCACCCTGGCCAAGTACGCGGCCGAGGGGGCCGGTGTGACCCTGGTGACCTGCACGCTGGGGGAGGAGGGCGAGGTCATCCCCGACGACCTCGCGCACCTGACCTCCGACCGCGAGGGCACCCTGGGCGAGCACCGGATCGGCGAGCTGGACAAGGCCTGTCTGGCGCTGGGCGTGCGCGACCACCGCTTCCTGGGCGGCCCCGGCCGCTACCGGGACTCGGGGATGATGGGCGCGCCGACCAACGAGCACCCCCGGGCGTTCTGGGGCGCGGACGTGGAGGAGGCCGCCACGCTCCTGGCGCAGGTCATCCGCGAGGTCCGCCCGCACGTGCTGGTCAGCTACGACGAGCACGGCGGCTACGGGCATCCCGACCACATCCAGGCGCACAGGGTCGCGCGTCGGGCCTTCCTCCGGGCGGGGGAGCGGGCCATGCCCGGCACGCCCTGGCAGGTCCGCAAGCTCTACGCGATCGCCCAGCCGGTCTCGCGCATCGAGGAGTCCATCGCGCGGCTGCGTGAGGAGTCCGGCTCCTTCACCCCGCCCGCCCGGGTGTCCGACATCGCCCGGGGCACCCCCGATGCGGCGGTGACCACCCGCGTGGACGCTACCGACCACTGGGCGGCCAAGGCGCTCGCGATGCGCGCCCACGCCACGCAGATCACGGTGGAGGGCGAGCGCTTCGCCCTGTCCAACGACATCGCCCAGGAGATCGACGCCGTGGAGTACTTCACCCTGCTGGTGGGGCCGACGCCGCGCATCCAGCACGGGGAGTACGAGACCGACCTGTTCGCGGGGCTGTGACCGCGACCGGTGGGAGCGAGCGTCTACCCTCGTCGCTGTGACCACCACACCTGAGACCGCAGTGCCCGCCGAGGGCAAGTCCTCCGCCGGGTTCCTGTCGCCGGTGCTGACCGGGACGACCCTCGTGGTCCTGCTGCTGCTCGGCGCCGCGGCGAGCATGCTCGGCACCACCGGCGCGGGCTGGCTGACCCGCTACTGGGGCGGGGGAGCGACGGTCCAGGCCGTGAGCGCGGTCGGACTGCTGGCCTTCCTGGTGCTGCTGTACGCCGCGTGCCGCCTGTGCGCGTGGGGCAGCCGCCGCACCTCCGGGGCGGCGGCCTTCGCGCTCGGCTACCTGGCCGCGCTGATCGGGATGATCGGCTACATGCCCGGCGGCGACATCGTGCTCACGAACCACATCATGCACAACGCGTACCTCTTCGGGGTGATGCTCGCGCTGGTGTTCGCCGTGATCCGCAGCTGGTCGTTCTCCCCGCCGCCCGGTTCCCCGAGGACCGGGGCAGCCGGAGCCGACGCGCCGTCCGCCGCCGGGGGCTACCGGCGGGCGCGGCCCTCCGCGAAGGCGCGTCCCTGGCGCGAGGGCTAGGGGCGCGGCCGCCGAAGGCGGAGGCCCGTGAGGCGTGCGCCTCACGGGCCCCCGCGGCTCCGGTCCCGGTCAGGCCCAGAACTGGAGGAGCAGCTCGCCGTAGAAGGCGATGCCGCGGAACACCGGGTTGGGCAGCACCAGGTCGAACAGGCCGTACACCGCGTTCACCAGCAGGTCGTTCAGGCCCGGGAACCACAGGACCGCGAACACGGCCACCGAGCCGAACAGCGCGTTGGCGCGGGCCGCGCCGACCCACTTCCCGCGCGTCCAGGCGGCCAGCACCTCGAAGCCGTCCAGGCCGGGGACGGGCAGCAGGTTGATCAGGGCGGCCGTCAGGTTCGCGAAGCACAGGAAGGCCATCGCCGAGATCGCCCAGTTGGTGGTGTCGTTGCCCGGGGGCACCAGAACGGACACGGTGACCGCGAACGCGGCGGCCACCAGGAGGCTGGCCAGCGGTCCGGCGAGTGCCACCAGGACGCGGCGGCCCCGGGACGGGATGCGGTCCCAGTCCACGTAGGTGGGCGGACCGGTCATGCCGAAGGCGCCCAGGCCCAGATAGGCCGAGGGCAGGACCAACCCGGCGAAGGCGTGCCGGTAGGCGAACGGGTTGAGCCGCAGGTAGGCGCTGCCGCGCAGGGAGCGGTCACCGGCCAGGTAGGCGGCGAGCGCGTGCGCGAACTCGTGCACGGCCAGGGAGACGATCCAGCAGAGCAGGATGAACAGCGGCGGGACCAGCGGGGTGACGCTGGTGCCCTCGGCGGCCCACTCCAGCTCCGCGGCGGTCCACGACAGCCAGCCCGCGAACCCCGCCAGACCCAGCAGCAGCACGAACACCGGGCTGGGCAGGAAGTCCGCCCAGCTGCCGGAGCGCGCGGCGTCGGGGCCGCCCCGGGATGCGGCGTCCCCGGAGGCGTCCGGGTCGGCGTCCCCGGAGGCGTCCGGACGCGCGGACGGGGTCTTGGCCTCCTCCGTCCCCGCGGCGTCCCGGGGACGGGCACCGGTGCCGGAGTCCCCGGCTCCGCCGGGGCCCCCGGTGTCCTCCCCCAGGTCCGGCCGGTTGAGGGCGTCCTCGGGCATCTGCTCCCACGGGTCGGCGACTGCCCCGCCGGCCTCGGGCACGTCGGTCGTCTCCGCCTTGCGCGGCGGCTCGGGCGCGGGCATGGTGCTCCTGCTGGTCTCGGATGGTTCGCGCTCCAGGTTAGGCCCTGGTCCGCACCCCTTCGCAGCGGGTGGCCGATGAGGGACGCGCCGGGAGACGGCCCACCGGTCGGACCACGCCACGGCCCGCCGGTCAGACCACGGCCCGGGGTGCCACCGCCGACTGGTGCAGGCAGGCGATCGCGAACGCCCGCCCCGGCGCGGTCAGCTCCCGGCGTCCGGCGCCGTCGTCGTCGGTGAGCAGGCCCAGGGTCTCCAGCAGCCAGCTCACCGCCATCACCAGCGCGCGCACCTGGTCCGAGGCGGCCTCCGCGGTGCGCCGGTGCGACGCGGCGTGCCTGCCCGAGGGCGCCGGGGGCTCCACCGGCACCCACCCCGACTCGGTCAGCGCCCTCTCGGCCGCCTCCACGTCCGACTCGCCGCGACGCGCGTGCGAACCGCTGCCCTGCGGGGTGCGCGCCAGCAGCATGCCCAGCAGCGTCTCCGCCGCGGCCTGGTCCAGGCCCCCGGTGCGGCACAGGGTCTCGGTGGCCGCCTGCCACAGCGCCTCGGGGTCCTCCCGCAGCTGGCGCCCGCGCCGCGTCAGGACCAGGCGGCGGCCCGACCGGCGCACCGCGCGCATGCCCCGCAGCGCCTGGTGCAGGGCGATGAGCTGGGTGGCGTCGGTCTCGCTGCGCGGCGGCTCGGGGGTGGTCCGCCACCCGAAGTCCTCGCACATCTGGCGCACCACGCCCGGCGAGATGTAGCCGATCTGGGTGAGCGCGATCCCCTCCGCGGCCAGGTCCAGCAGCCGCTGGAGCGGCGCCATCGCGGCCTCGGCCCCGCGCGGCACGTCGGCGCCCGCGATGATCTGGCCCACCAGCGGCCACAGGCGCTGGCGGTGCGGGTGCGCGGACGAGCTCAACCAGGCCCGCACCCGCTCCTCGCGGATCCGGTCCAGGTGGCTCAGCCCCCGGTTGTCCGGCTGGGTGAGGAAGGACCGGGCGAACCGCTCCTGGGCGGGCCGCCATCCGCGCTTGCCGGGGCGCACGTCGCCCAGGGTGATCGCCAACTCCAGCGCCGACGCGGTCTCGTCGCGGGCCAGGATCTCGGCGTCGCCGACCGCCGTCCCCCAGGTCAGCTCGGGCAGGTCCGGCGGCTCCACGCCCGACTCCCACATGAGCCGCTCGTACATCGCCAGGCCCGCGGCGTGGTCGCCTTCGTAGACGGTGAGCAGGGCCGCGGTCTCCGGCGCCGAGCAGATCTGCGCGTACCGGTGCAGTTGGAGGAGGGCGAAGAGGTTGCCCAGGGCGCGGACCGCGAACAGCCGGTCCTCGGCGCGGTCGTGGAAGCGGACCGGTAGCTCGAACCAGCAGAACCGCTGGACGGCGTGCTGGTTGAGCCTCTCGATCTCCTGCTCCGGAGCCAGTGTGTCCAGGGCCGACCGGGCCATGTCGGCCGCCCGCTCGTCCCGGCGTGCCAGCTCGGCGAGGGCGGACGCTACTGCTTCGCGCATGACGGGCGCTCACCACCTCCCCGCGTACCGGCGCCCGTTCCGCGTGGATGTGCCGCCGGGGGGCGCGATGCTTCGTTGTCGGTTCCTCGGCGGACTGGCTGGATCCGCTGCGGAACTGTGCGTTTTCTACCCCGCAGGGCCCGAAGAATGCCACTGTCCAGGCGCGACCTGCACGCCTCGCGACGCCCGCCGGGCGGACGCCTCCTCACTCCGTGGAACCCGGAACGCACGGGGTTCAGGGCGTTCGCGGCGGGTTTCCGCCGCGGCGGCGAGGGGGTACGGGGGGAACGACCCGGCTCGCGGCGATCGTCGGCTCGGCGACCTCCACCGCGGAGCCGTCACGGCGGCGCACGGTGAGGACACCGTCGTCCCAGGACTCCACGACACCGACGATATCGGTGAACCCGCCCTCGGGGAGGCGTATTCGTACGGAGACGCGCCGACCGATGTCGGCGGGAGTGATCCTGTGGACCAGACGTCCTCCCATGTGCAAGGAAATGCCCCCCGATTGTGCGCTGGGTGTTCTCCGCCGTCATACTAGGAGTACGACATCTGTGCCAATTGCTTGCAGAGCCCGGGAACAGGGGCGAGGGCGCCCGCACGCCGGTCCCGGCCCGGAGTCTGCGAAGATCCCCGCCTCCCCCGTGGGACGCGGGGGTGAGACAAGGAGTACGACGTGACCTACGTCATCGCGCAGCCCTGTGTTGATGTACTGGACAAGGCGTGCATTGACGAGTGCCCCGTGGACTGCATCTACGAGGGTGACCGCATGCTCTATATCCACCCGGACGAGTGCGTTGACTGCGGTGCGTGTGAGCCTGTCTGCCCGGTGGAGGCCATCTACTACGAGGACGACCTCCCCGAGCAGTGGTCCGACTTCTACAAGGCCAACGTCGACTTCTTCGACGACCTGGGCTCCCCGGGCGGCGCCTCCAAGGTCGGCAAGATCGACCGCGACCACCCGCTCGTGGCCAAGCTGCCGCCGCAGGCCGAGTAGCCCGGCGGCGCGCCGGGCGGGTTCCGGCGCTCCCGAGCCGGGGAGGACGCCCGCGGCACCCCTATGGCGCAGAGGGTGCGCGGGCCCGACCGGCCCGGCGTGGACGACGTGTCGCGCCGACCCCCGTGGCGGGGGTCGGCGCGATTCCTGTGTGACCTGCGGCCCCGTGTGGCCCCGTGTGACCTGTGGCAAAGACCCGACCTGGATGGAGTAAGTGCGATGGCCGAGCGGCGACCCGTGGCGAAGCGGCTCCCGACCTTCCCGTGGGACCGGCTGGCGCCGTACAAGCGCAGGGCCGCCGAGCACCCCGGCGGCATCGTCGACCTGTCCGTCGGCACCCCCGTGGACCCGGTGCCCGCCCTGCTGCGCAAGGCCCTCGCCGACGCCGCCGACGCGCCCGGCTACCCCCAGACCTGGGGCACGCCCGCGCTGCGCGCCTCCGTCGCGGGCTGGCTGGAGCGCCGCCACGGCGTGCGCGTCGCGGAGGGCGCCGTCCTGCCCACCGTGGGCTCCAAGGAGCTCGTGGCCTGGCTGCCCACGCTCCTGGGCCTCGGCGCGGGCGACACGGTCGTCCACCCCGAGCTGGCCTACCCCACCTACGACATCGGCGCGCGCGTGGCCGGGGCCACCCCGGTGGCCTCCGACGGCCTGACCTCCCTCGGCCCCGCCCCCGTCGGACTGGTGTGGGTGAACTCGCCGAGCAACCCGACCGGCCGGGTCCTGGGCACCGCGCACCTGCGCAAGGTGGTGGAGTGGGCCCGCGAGCGCGGCGCGATCGTGGCCTCCGACGAGTGCTACCTCGACCTGGGCTGGGACGGCGCCGAACCGGTGTCCATCCTGCACCCGGACGTGTGCGGCGGCTCCCACGACAACCTGCTGGCCGTGCACTCGCTGTCCAAGCGCTCCAACCTGGCCGGGTACCGCGCGGCCTTCGTCACCGGGGACCCCGCGCTGGTCGAGGAGCTGCTGGCGGTGCGCAAGCACGCCGGGATGATCGTCCCCGCGCCCGTCCAGGCGGCCATGGGCGCCGCCCTGGACGACGACGCGCACGCCACCGAGCAGAAGGAGCGCTACCGGTCCCGCCGTGCCAGGCTGCGCGAGGCCCTGGAGGGCGCGGGCTGGCGCATCGAGCACTCCGACGCCGGGCTGTACCTGTGGGCCAGCCACCCCGACCACGACGCCTGGGGTGCGGTGGCCCACCTGGCCGAACGCGGCGTGCTGGTCGCTCCCGGGGACTTCTACGGCCCGGCGGGCGCCGGGCACGTGCGCGTGGCGTTCACCGCCACCGACGAGCGGGTCGAGGCCGCGGCCGAGCGCCTGGCCTGAGCCGGGGCCGCCGTCCGGGCGGCCCCGCCGGTCGTCCACAGGCAGACGGAGGCGGTGGCCGCCGAGTGCCGGGGTGTGGTCCCCTTGTCGTATCGGGGGCCCACCCGTCCCGGTGCCATGCGGCGTGCCCGCCTGCCCGCCCGGGCCGCCGGGCGTCCGGGCGACCGGGCGACCGGCACGCGGGACCGTGCCGCGGCCCACCACCCGAGCCAGTCCGCCACTCGAACCGGTCCACCATCCGAGCCGGTCCACCACCCGAGCCGGTCCGCGGCCGGCCCGGATCACTCCAGGACCAGGCCGCCCCCGGTGTCGCCCCCGTCGGCCGCCGCCCAGTCCTCGGAGTCGCCGGTGCCGTCCGAGGCCCGCCACCGCTGCCCGTCGTAGGACACCGACGTCAGCCCGTACTCCTCGGCGTGGGCCACCGCCCACAGGGCCATCGCCCAGCCCAGGTCACCGGTCCGCGGCTCCTCGTCCCCGTCCAGAGGCAGGTCCGCCGGGGCGGTGCCGAACACCCGCTCCATCTCCTCCAGGGCGGCGTCCGCGTCCGCCTCGCCCGACCGCAGGTCCGCCAGCCCCTCGGCGCCGTACCAGCACGTCAGCCCGGCCCCCTGCGCGCCGGTGAAGACCTCGGCCATCCGCGTGGACAGGCGCTCGTGCTGGTCGTAGGCGTAGCCGTCGGCGCTGCGCTGCACCGCCTGGGCCGCCTCGTAGACCGGGATGGACTCCCAGCCCTCCACCTCCACCAGCTCCTCGTAGAACGAGCTGCTGGCGTACACCGGGTCCAGGATCTGCTCCGGGTCGCCCCACTCCTGCGAGGGCCGCTGCTGGAACAGTCCCAGGGAGTCCCGGTCGCCGTACTCCACGTTGTAGAACGCCGACTCCTGCCACACCGTCGCGAAGGCGATCGTCACGGCCTCCGGGGGCAGGTCCTGGCCGAACGCCACGCCTCCCACCGTGGCCGCGCTCGCGGCCTGGGCGTTCTCCATCGAGTACCGGCCGTCGGCCATCGTCAGACGGCAGCCGGGTTCGGGCGGGGGAGTGGTGTCGATCGGCTCGAACGTGGTCAGCACGTAGTAGGCCCCGGCGACGAGCGAGCCGCAGACGAGGACCAGGGAGAGCAGGATCTTGACGAAGGCGGAGAGCCTCCGGCGCTTACTGGGCACGGGCGAACCAAGGGTCGGCGACAGGTGGGCGCTCCGCACCGGCAGGGGGCGACGCGCGGGGGCGCACGCGGCGCCACGGCCGCATTGTAGCCGCCGCCGGGGCGGGCGTCGGGTCGCGCGCGAAGGTGACGGCCGCCTCGGGGAGGGGGTGCCCCCGCACCCGGAGCGAGCGGCTAACGTGTGTGCACATGACCAGCTCGTACTCCAGCCCGCTGCCCGACCGCATCGACGAACTCTGGGAGAGCCGCGCCGAGCTCACGCCCGGTCACACCGAGGCCCGTGAGACCATCATCGGCGCGATCGACCAGATCGACGAGGGCAAGGCCCGCGTGGCCTTCGTCGACCCCTCCACCGACGAGGTCGTCGTCGACGAGCGCGCCAAGCGCTCCATCCTCCTCGGCTTCAAGGTCCTGGAGATGAAGGAGTCGCACGTCGGCGACTTCTACCACCACGACCGCATGCCGCTCAAGACCCGCTTCGACGGCGTCCGCGTCGTCGCCGGGGCGATCGCCCGCTGGGGCTCCTACCTCGCCCCCGGTGTCGTCCTGATGCCGTCCTTCACCAACATCGGCGCCCACGTCGGTTCCGGCACGATGGTCGACACCTGGGCCACGGTCGGCTCCTGCGCCCAGGTCGGCGAGAACGTCCACCTGTCCGGCGGCGTCGGCGTCGGCGGCGTCCTCGAACCGCCGCAGGCCTCCCCGGTGGTCATCGAGGACGACGCCTTCCTCGGCTCCCGCAGCATGGTCGTCGAGGGCGCCCGCGTGCGCAAGGGCGCCAAGCTCGGCGCGGGCACCATCCTCACCTCCTCCACCCGCGTGTTCGACGCCGAGACCGGCGAGGAGCTGCCGCGCGGCGAGGCCCCGGCCTGGTCGGTGTGCGTCACCGCCAACCGCGCCAAGAGCTTCCCCGGCGGCGACTTCGGCATGCCGGTGCTGCTCGTGCTCAGGCGCCTGAAGGAGGGCGAGGAGCACGACAAGCTCGCGCTCAACGACCTGCTCCGCGAGCACGGCGTCAACGCCTGACCCGTCCGCATCCGACCGGGGCGCCCTTCCGCACGGGGAGGGCGCCCCGTCGTGTTCCACGGTGATTTCTGGTCGCACCCCCAGTTACCTCAAACTAGGGGTGCAACTACTCCGGAGCGGGGGTGCGCACCCCCGGCCCAACGGCTTCCCAACCTCACCGAAACGGGGCGACACATGCTTGACCTGACCTCGGACGCCGCGGCCCTGACCGCCGCCCTCGTGGACATCCGATCCGAGAGCGGCGACGAGAAGGTCCTCGCCGACGCGGTCGAGGGCGCCCTGTCGGCCCTGCCCCACCTGCGCGTCAGCCGCGACGGCGACGCCGTCGTCACCCGCACCGACCTGGGCCGTCCCCGCCGCGTCGTCATCGCCGGGCACATCGACACCGTCCCCATCGTGGACAACGTGCCCTCCCGCGTCGTCGGCGACCGCCTCTACGGGTGCGGCACCTCGGACATGAAGGCCGGTGTCGCCGTCCAGCTCAGGCTGGCCGCCCTGGTCGCCGAGCCGGTGCACGACGTCACCTACGTCTTCTACGACAACGAGGAGGTCGACGCCTCCCGCAACGGCCTGCTCCGCCTGGCACGCAACCACCCCGAGTGGCTGGCGGGGGACTTCGCGGTCCTCATGGAGCCCACCGACGGCGTCATCGAGGGCGGCTGCCAGGGCACCATGCGCGTGGAGGTCACCACCCGGGGCAAGCGCGCCCACAGCGCCCGCTCCTGGATGGGCGTGAACGCCATCCACGGCGCCGGAGCCGTCCTGGACGTCCTGCGCGCCTACACCCCGCGCGAACCCGAGGTGGAGGGGCTGCGCTTCCACGAGGGCCTCAACGCCGTGGCCATCGAGGGCGGGGTCGCGGGCAACGTCATCCCCGACGAGTGCGTGGTCCGGGTCAACTACCGCTTCGCCCCCGACCTGTCCGTCGCCGACGCCGAGGCGCACCTGCGCGAGGTCTTCGACGGGTTCGAGGTCGCCGTGGTCGACGCCGCCGCCCCCGCCCGGCCCGGGCTGGACGAGCCCTCGGCCGCGGCGTTCGTCACCGCGGTGGGGGAGGGCAGCGCCCGCGCCAAGCTCGGCTGGACCGACGTCTCCCGCTTCTCCGAGCTGGGCGTGCCCGCCGTCAACTACGGCCCCGGCGACCCGACGCTCGCCCACACCAAGGACGAGTACGCCGAGATCCCCCGCATCCACGAGGCCGAGGAGCGCATGGTCGCCTGGTTGTCGGGCGCCCGCTGAGCCCCCGCCGAGCCCCGGCCGACGGGTTCCTGACCAGTCCCGACACCGGCCGGGGCGGCGAAAAGGCCGTTTGCGGCCACCTGTGTGAAACGTGTGGTTCAGGTGTGAGCCGGTTCCACGCGGATAGCTTTACGTCATGACGGAAGAAGAAGAGACCGTACGACGCGCAGGGCCCCTCACCTACCGGGGCGACTCCATCCCCAACACCACCACCGACCAGCGCCTCCTCGACCAGCGGGGCCCCACGGACTGGGTGCACACCGACCCGTGGCGGGTGCTGCGCATCCAGTCGGAGTTCGTGGAGGGCTTCGGTCTGCTCTCGGAGCTGCCCTCGGCGGTGAGCGTGTTCGGCTCGGCCCGCCTGCGCCCCGGCAACCGCTACTACGACATAGGCGTCCAGATGGGCGCCAAGCTGGCGGAGGCCGGGTACGCCACCATCACCGGCGGCGGTCCGGGGATGATGGAGGCGGTCAACAAGGGCGCCCAGCAGGCGGGCGGGCTGTCGGTCGGGCTCGGCATCGAGCTGCCGTTCGAGCAGTCGCTCAACGACTACGTCGACATCGGGGTGACCTTCCGGTACTTCTTCGTCCGCAAGACGATGTTCGTGAAGTACTCCCAGGCGTTCGTGGTCCTGCCCGGGGGCTTCGGCACCCTGGACGAGCTGTTCGAGGCGGCCACCCTCGTGCAGACCAACAAGGTCACCCGCTTCCCGATCGTGCTGGTCGGCACCGAGTTCTGGGGCGGGATGCGGGACTGGATCCGCTCCAGCCTGCTGGAGAACCAGCTCATCAAGTCGCACGACATGGAGCTGGTCCAGGTGACCGACGACCTCGACGAGGTGGTCGACATCATCCGCAAGTCGCACCTGGACATCAGCCGCCAGCACGTGCAGTCGGAGGAGCAGCCCGGCCCGGAGCAGTAGGGGGACGACGGGCCGCGACCCCGGGGCGGCGGCGGGACGACGAGGGAACGGCGCACGGCGTACGGGCCGTGCGCCGTTCCGGCGCGGGCGGCGCGGCGGGTACGGGGCCCCGGCCGAGCGCGACGCCCGTACCCGACCCGGGCGGCGTGTGGCACGATCGTGTCCGTGCCTGTTCTCATCATGGTCCTCGTCGCCGCCGCCGCGCTCGCCGTCCTCGTGGGCGTCGTCTACATCGTGCTGGGCAAGGGCGGCCAGCTCGCCCGCTTCGAGGCCGACCACCCCCCGCTCGCCCTGCCCGAAGACCGGCCCGTCAAGGCGTTCGACCTGGGCCGCCTGATGCTGCCCCTGGCCATGTGGGGCTACCACGTGCGCGCCGTGGACGAACTGCTGCTGCGCCTCACCGCCACGCTGCGCGAGCGCGAGGAGCGCATCGAGGACCTGGAGTGGCGCCTGTCGCGCCTGGACCCGTCCTACGTTCCGGAGGGCACCGGCCCGATCCCCGGGGCGCACCTGCCCGGCGACGCCTACGCCCCCGAGCAGGGCGCGCGCGGCCCCGCCGCGGTCGGGAGCACCGCGGTCGCGGGTTTCGGGAGCGGTGCCTTCAGGCCCGGGGGCGCGACCGGACCGGGGGACTCCGCCGCCCGGGGTTCCGCGTCCGCCGGTGCCACGGGGACCACCGCGCCCATGGGTGTCACGGGGGCCACCGCGCCCACCGAGGTCATCGAGGGCGCCGAGGCCGAGGACACCCCGAAGGCCGCGGACGAGCGGGAGACCGGGGAGGACGCGGAGGGCTCCGCGCGCTCGGAGGGTCCCAGGGACCCCGGGTTCCCACGGAGCCCCGAGCCCGCCGGGGGTTCCGCATCCGACCGGCACCCCGGATCCGCCGGGAGTTCCGAGCCCGCCCCGGGCTCCGGGGGAGCGGAGGGCTCCGACGAGGTTGGGGCGCCCGGGGACCCGACGTCCGCCGGGACCGGGGAGCGCCCCGAGGCGGCGGAAGGTTCCGGGGCCGCGGACGCCTCCGACGCCTCGCCCTCGCGCGGCGACGAGCGCTGACCCCGCACCCAAAGCTGTGGCGCGGGACACGTTTGGCGGTGCCGTCCTGACCTGGCGTTCGTCTCCTTCTATGTCGTGCATCACAGCCCCCGCGCGGTTATCGGGCGAAACCTGTGGGTTCGGGTGCTCTATCCTCGGTCGCTGTATCCGCGTTCCCCCCGCTCCGCCGGAGCGGGTGCATCACCGTTGAGGATGGCGAGGATGGACACAGCAGCCGAACTGGAGTCGGGAGCCGACGACCGGCGCGAAGGGCCCGCTTCCTCCGTGACAGCCGCCTCCCCCGTGCAGCTGTCCCTGTGGCCGCCGCCCAGGTCGACCCGGCACAGCGGCAGGCGCCGCCGCCAGTTCACCGTTCTGGGCGCGGCCGCGCTGGCCGTCCTCCTGGTCGGCGGAGGGGCCACCGCGTGGGCCCTGCTGGCCGACGGCGAAGAGACCGCGCAGGAGGCCGTCGCCCCGGCGGAGGAGTTCGTCGGAGCCTGGGCGGGCGAGATGGTCCAGGTGAACACCGAGGGCCAGCACGTCGCCGACTGGCACGCCGAGGTGCGGATCGAGGAGGGCGCCGAGCGCGGCAGCACCGCCTGGACGACCTTCACCTGCTCGGGGACGCTCGTGCTGTCCGCGGGCGACAACGACCGGCGCGTCTACGCCTACACCGAGACCGCCGACCCAGAGGACCGCTGCGTCGACGAGGCCGAGCTGACCCTGGCGCCCGCCGCGGACGGCGGCCTGAGGGCGGAGTGGTCCTCGGTCACCGACGAGGGCACCCGGATGACGTCGACGGGTCCCCTGAGCTGATCCGGTCGTCCGTATCGCCGCCCGCCCCGGGTGCCGGTTCGACCGCCTGGAGGCGGTGCCGTTCCGGATCCGCCCGACCGCGGCCCCCGGGAGCCGGGTTCCCTGTGGGGACGAAAGTCCAGGTCGGAGATGTTGTTCAGGTGACGCCGGACTGTCGGGTCCGGCCCACCGCCCCCGGGCGGGGCTGACGCGGATCCCCGTGCGCTCACCGGGTTTCGGCCAGTACCGATATAACCTTACTGACCGACGTTTCCTCGTTGGTGGAAACCGCCGGAGGCGGCCCGGCCGCCGACCGGCGCACACACGGGGGCCAACCTCCGAGATAATGGTCGGAGAGTGATTCACGTCCCTCAAGCCACACGGGCGGGAGTCACGCGGAACCGGCCTACGGCTCCGGAGCCGAGACGGGCCAAGCGGATCGGCGCCGGTGCTGTGGGTCGGCCCCGGTCACCCGCGAGGAAACACCTAGAAAGGGGAATGGCATGGCGGCGATGAAGCCGAGGACCAGCGACGGGCCGATGGAGGTCACCAAGGAGGGTCGCGGCATCATCATGCGGGTCCCGCTGGAGGGGGGCGGACGCCTGGTCGTCGAGCTGACGCCGGCCGAGGCGACCGAGCTCCGGGACGCGCTCAAGGGTGTCGTCGGCTAGGTCCGGCACCACGTTCTTCCCTCCCCCACCCGGGCCGGAACGCCCGACGGCCCCCCGAGGTCGTAGACCCCCATGACAGCGAACGATTGTGAGCGGCCTGTGCCATTCGCCACGGAGATCCAGCCCCGTTCGGGGAGCCTCGCCGAATCCACCGCGGACCTGCTGGTCCTTCCCGTCCTCTCGGGAGACGGCGGACCCGCGGAGGTCGAAGGGGTCGCCGAGGGCGGCCTGACACAGGTGCTTCCGGCTCCGCTCAGCGATCTGTTCGCGCACTACTCGCTCACCGGGAAACCCGGTGAGCTGGCCCAGTTCCCGGTGCCCCGGGACCAGGGGCTGGTACGGCTGGCCCTTCTGGGGGTCGGTTCGGGTTCCCCCGACGACCTCCGGAAGGCCGGCGCAGCCCTGTCCCGGGCCGCCCGGGGAAGAGAGCGGGCCGCCCTGGCCTGGCCGGGTGTCGGCGGCGACGCCGCCACGGCCTTCGCCGAGGGTGCCCTCCTGGCCTCCTACACCTTCAGCCTCAAGACCGCCGAACCCCCGGCGGACAAGCGCCCCGCCCCGGTGGTCGAGGTGGTGGACCCGGGCGCCGGGGACCTCGCCGACGCGCTGGAGCGCGGCACCCGGCTGGCCGCGGCCACCGCCCTGGCCCGCGACCTCATCAACACCCCGTCCATGACCAAGGACCCCGCGTGGATGGCCGCGCGCGCCAGCGAGGTCGCCGCGGACTCCGGCCTCCAGGTGCGGGTCTGGGACGAGGCGGAGCTGGAGCGCGACGGCTTCGGCGCGATCCTCGCCGTCGGCCGGGGCTCCTCGCGCCCCTCCCGGCTGGTGCAGCTCTCCTACACCCCCGAGAACCCCACCGCGCACGTGGTGCTGGTCGGCAAGGGCATCACCTTCGACACCGGCGGCCTCTCGCTCAAGCCCAACGACAACATGTCGCTGATGAAGACCGACATGAGCGGCTCGGCGGTCGTGCTCGCCGTGCTGTCCGCGCTGTCGGCCGTGGGCGCCTCGGTGCGGGTGACCGGTCTGCTGGCCCTGGCCGAGAACGCCTTCGGCGGCGACGCCACACGCATCGGCGACGTGCTCACCACCTACGGCGGTACGACCGTCGAGGTGCTCAACTCCGACGCCGAGGGCCGCCTGGTCCTGGCCGACGCCATGGGTTACGCGGTCGCCGAGCTGGCCCCGGACGTGCTCGTGGACGTGGCCACGCTCACCGGCGCGGCCAAGGTCGCGCTCGGTACGGGCATGGGCGCCCTGTACAGCACCGACGACGCGCTGGCCGCCGAGATCGAGACCGCGGGCCGGGCCTCCGGCGAGCCGCTGTGGCGGATGCCGCTGACCGAGGAGTACGTCGAGACCACCGAGTCCCGCGTGGCGGACCTGGCCAACATCGGCACCCGCCGCGAGTTCGGCCCGGCCGGCGCCACCGACGCGGCCCTGTTCCTGCGCGAGTTCACCGGCGGCGTGCCCTGGGCCCACCTGGACATCGCCGGTCCCGGCCGGTCGACCAAGGAGAGCGGCCTGCTCAGCAAGGGCGGCACCGCCTTCGCCACGCGCACGCTGCTGCGCTGGCTCGCCGAGCGCTAGGCAGCGTTTCTTCGGACCTGCGCTCCGCTCCGTCCCACCCGTCGCCCGCCACCACCCCCAACGGACGCCTGCGGCGCGGTCCCGCTCGTGTCCGGGCGCCCTTCGGCGCGGGAGCCTTCGGCGCCCGCGGCCCCTCCGGAATCGCGTGGGCGCCCGGACCAACCCCCATAGCTGAGGCCGGTTCAGAGAACAGGACCCGTCCGGGCCGGGCTAACCCGGCAGTACGCGCTGGAACTCGTGCATGCGCTCCACCGGGCGAAAGCCCAGGCGCAGGTTGACCCGGCGCATGGGGGCGTTGTCCGGGGCGTTCCAGGTGCGGATCTGGACCCGCTCGGGGAACTCCGCGGCCAGCACCTCCAGGTTGCGCAGCTTCAGCGCCGAGCCCAGGCGGTTGCCCCGGTGCTCGGGCGCCACCAGGGTGTCCTCCTGGTAGGCGGCGCCCTCCCCCTCGGGCAGGGCGATCTCGCTGTACCCGGCCAGGCCGCCGGCGGCGGCCCTGGCCGCGCAGACCAGCGTGCGGTACCGCTGGGCGCGGCGGCGCTCCTCCTGGTCACGCACGCGCGCGGGGTCCCAGAGCCCCCGCTCGAAGGCCGCCTCCCCGAGCGGGACGTCGGCCTGCATCCGCGTGCGCAGCCGCGCGTAGTCGGCCAGCAGCTCCTCCGGGCACGTGTCCGTCCAGGTCAGCAGCTCGTAACGGGACCCGAGGGCGAGCACGTCGGCGCCGACCTCCTCGCGGACCCGAGCGGCCAACGGAAGTCCCAGGACGTAGTAGTCCTCCTCGTGGACCGGCGCGAACCCGCGCGCGAGCGCGAAGCGGACGCCGGGCCAGTCCTCGAAGGACCGGTCCGAGGGCAGCTGGACCTCGCCCAGCGCGGTCGTGCGCCCCTCCTCGGCCAGGACGCGCTCCGCGTGCTCCCACAGGCGGGTTCCGTGGCCGCGGCGCCGCGTCGCGACGGGCACGTTGACGTCGACCTCGGCCAGGTGCAGGTTGTCCCGGTCCCCGAACTCCAGCAGGAGCGCGCCCGCCACCCCGCCGTCCTCCCCGTGGGCCGCGTAGGCCAGGGCCCGCCGTTCGCCCCCGCGTCCGCGGAGCACCGCGCGCAGGGAGTCCGGGTGGGGGAGCGGGACCACCCCGGGGTCGCGGTCGGCGAGCGAGGCCGCCCGCACGGCCGCGTACCAGGAGTCGAAGGCGGCCGGGTCGGTGCTGTCGACGCGGCTGATCACCGTCGGCCGGGTTCCTGGTGGATGGCGGCCAGCAGGCCCTCGCCCACCGGCATCAGCATGGGGATGAACTCCTCCCCCTCCCGCACGCGGCGGATCACCTCGCGCACGGCGGTCTCGCGGGGGTCGGGCACGCGCAGCGGCCCGTCCGGCTCGCTGGAGGCCACCATGGCGCCGTTGAACACCGCCATCCCGCCCCGGCGCAGCAGACGCAGCGCCTCGTCCATGTACAGGGGGTAGGACACCGCGTCGGCGTCCACGAACACCAGGTCGTACCCGCCGTCGGTCAGCCTCGGCAGCACGTCCAGGGCCGTCCCGCGGATCAGCCGGGCCCGTCCGGGGCCGAAACCGGCGCGGGAGTACGCCGAGCGCGCGTAGTCCTGGTAGGCGGCGTTGGTGTCCACCGTGGTCAGGATCCCGTCCGAGGCCATCCCCCGCAGCAGCCAGATCCCCGACACCCCGCACCCGGTGCCGATCTCCACCACGGAGCGGGCGCCGATGGAGGCGGCCAGGAAGCGCAGGGCCGTGCCCGTCGCCGCGTCCACCGGCGGGGCCGACGACCGGCTGCCCGCCTCGTAGGCGTCCGCCAGGGGCTCGTCCTCCATGGCGTCCTGCTCGAACCGGGACTGCTCGGCGCGGACCCAGGTGATCCGGGCCGCGGTCTCCTCCGGGCTGGCGATAACGGCCTCCCACAGCGTTCACGTGTCTGGTGGGGCTCTGACCAGCGGGTGGTCACCCACCGTAGAATGTCGGTCGCGGCCAGGTCATGTCCCTGGCAAAAGACTAGCCTGAACCGGACCGAACTCCGAGCGTTGTGGCGGGAACTTAATCCACGTCCCCGGGCGTTGAAACGGGATGAACGTACGTTGATCGCCACGAAGCAAACTCCCCCCGACCAACCTGGCGGCGAATCGACGGGATGAAGGGAGCAGCGGTGCCAGAGTCCGGCCCTGCCGTGGAATTCGAGGCATGGGAACCCCCGAGCTGGGACGAGGTCGTGCGGACCCACTCCCCGCGCGTGTACCGGCTCGCCTACCGGCTGACCGGCAACAAGCACGACGCCGAGGACCTCACGCAGGAGGTCTTCATCCGGGTCTTCCGCTCGCTGGCCAACTACACCCCCGGCACCTTCGAGGGGTGGCTGCACCGCATCACCACCAACCTCTTCCTCGACATGGCCCGCCGCCGGGCCCGCATCCGCTTCGAGGGCCTGGCCGAGAACGCCGACGAGCGCCTGGAGGGCCGCGAGCCCTCCCCCGCGCAGCGCTACGACGACCGGCACTTCGACGCCGACATCCAGTCCGCCCTGGACGCGCTGCCCGCCGAGTTCCGCGCCCCGGTCGTCCTGTGCGACATCGAGGGGCTCTCCTACGAGGAGATCGCGGCGACGCTCGACGTCAAGCTCGGCACCGTCCGCAGCCGGATCCACCGGGGCCGGGCCCAGCTGCGCCGGGCCCTGGAGCACCGGCGGTCCCTGGCCGCCGACAACGAGGCGCGCAGCGGCGGAAACGTCATCAACGGGGAGGCGGAGTGAGTATGGACCACCTCGGAGAGCGGCTCTCCGCGCTCGTCGACGGCGAGCTCGGCCCGGCCGACCACGAGAGCGCCCTCATCCACCTGGCCAAGTGCGAGTCGTGCCGCTTCGAGGCCGACATGATGCGCCGCCTCAAGCGCCGCCTGCACGGCCTGTGCGAGCCCGAGCCCGACATGGACTTCATGGGACGGCTCACCAGCCTGTCCCGCGACCACGGACCCTCGGACCGGGGCCCCTCCGGCCCCTCCGTCGGCGGAACCGGCTTCGGCAGCAGTCCGCCCCTGGGCTCCTCGCGTCCCCTGGGCGGCTTCCCCGGCGGCGCCCTGGCCGCCGCGCCCCCGACCGCGGGGGGCACTCCGCCCGCCGCGGGCGGCCCGGCCCCCTCACGGCCGGAGCGCGCCGCCGCGCCCGGGCGCCGCCGCCGCGGCGACCGCCTCGCGCACCTGTTTCCGGCCTTCCCCGGCGGCCGCTACGCCGTCGCGGGCTTCGCCGTGGCCACGGCCCTGCTCGGCAGCGCGTTCGTGGCCGGGGGTGAGGCCGAGGAGACGCCCGTGGTCGAGCCCCGCCTGGCCGACTACGCGGTCGAGCACGCGTTGACCAGCCGCAACATCCCGGTGGTCGACGCGCGGCCCACCGCCGCCGAAGCCCCCCACGGCCCCACCGAAACCACCCGGTGAGCGCGGAGGAACCCTCCTCCGCGCGCTCCGCCCCGGCCACGATCCTCGTCGTGGCACTGCTGTGCGCTCTGCTGCTCACGGCCGCCGCGCACCCCCATCCCACCGCCGTCCCGGCCGAGGGAGAGGACGACGGGATGTCGGTGCTGCACCGCGCCGCCGCAGCGGAGGACGAGGTCGCCTACTCGGCCGTGCGCGAGGTCACCGGACCGGAGGACACGGAGGACGGACAGTCCGCCGAGGGCCGGACGCTGCGCGTGCGCGTGGTGAGCAGGCCCGGCGACGGCATCGCCCTGGCCCCCGTCGGAGACGAGGAGTCCGCCCTGGTGGTGGACGCCTCCTCGGCCCTGGAGTCGCTGGACGACCGCCTGCTCAGCATGCTCGGCGACACCTACGCCGTCTCGGACGCGGGCCCCGCCCGCCTGGACGGCCGGGAGGCCCGCCTGGTGGAGGCCAGGCACGCCGACGGCACCGTCGCCGGGCGGTTCTGGGTGGACACCGCCACCGGCCTGCTCCTGGGCCGGACCGTCTACGGCACCGGCGGCGAGCACGCGATCGGCTTCCGCCTCACCGGGCTCGAACTGGGGGAGGAGGACTGGCCGGAGGAGGCGCTGGGCGACTCCCCCTGGAGCGACACCCTCACCCGAACCGAGCGCGCGGACCTGCGCGCGGAGGAGTGGCCCCTCCCCGAGTACCTGGCCTGGAACCTGCGGCTGGTCGACGCCCGGTCCACCGAGCACGGCGGACACCGCGTCGTGCACGCCGTCTACTCGGACGGTCTGTCCCAGGTGTCGGTTTTCACCCAACGTGGGAAGCTGGACAGCAAGCATTCCCCCACAGAACCGAACGGATACGCCGGAACCGGGACGGGGGGAAGCGGCGTCACACCACAACACGGCACGATCTTCGGCGGTGACGCGGGCCAGTACCAGAGCATGTGGCAGGCGAACGGCTTCGTCTACACGGTGCTCGCGGACGCCCCCGCGGGGCTGGCCTCGTCCGCCGTGTCCGCGCTGCCCGGGCCGGGTTCGGGTTTCTGGGTCCGCGTGCACCGCGGTCTGTCCCGGCTGGGGTTCCTCTAGGACCCCGGCCGGTCCCGTGCCGTCCCACAGCCGAGCGACTTACGGAGCAGGTCTTGAGCGAGGAAAACGGCCGCCCGGAACACGGGGGAGAGCCCGGCCGGGCGACCCCGCCGGGCGGTGGAACACCCCCTGAGCGCGCCGCGCCCGGTCCGGCGAACGCGCCGGACCGGGCGCCCGCGGAGCGCCCCCGGTGGCCCGCCCGGGCCGCCGGAAGGCCGCCGACACCCTCCCGGAACGCCTCCGCGGACCAGGGCGACCCCGCGCCCCCGCGCCACCCCGGGCCGATCCCGCAGCCCGGACAGGGAGCCCCCGGAGCGCAGGCCGCCCCCACCCCGCCTCCCGGCAGTGGAGACCCCATGAACCTTGTCCCCGGGCCGGGCGAGCAGCCCGGCGCCCCCCGATCCGACCAGGCCTCCGCCCACCCCGTGGGCGGAGGGTTCCCCGGTTCCGCCAACCCCTCCGGTCCCGCCGTCTACGGCGCTTCCGCCGCCAACCCCGGCTCCGGTGATCCCTCGGGCCCCACCGCCCACACCAGCTTCGCCAACCCCTCCGGTCCCGGCCACCCGGGTATCGGCGGTCCCTCCGGTCCTGCCAATCCCATGCACCCTGGCGCCCCCTCAGGCTCCGGAAACCCCATGAACCCCGGTGCTCCTTCGGCTCCCGGGCAGCACACCGGCCACACCGGCCACACCGGTCAGTCTGCCGCCCACGGCGGCTACGCGGCGGCCTTCCAGGCGGGGCACGCCGCCCCCGGTCCGGGCGCTCCGCCCCCCGGTGTCCCCGGACCCCACACGACCGGCCACCACAGCGCCCCGCAGCCCCCCTCGCCCAAGCGGCCCCGGCGCGGCGTCCCGGTGTGGATGGCGCTGTCGGGCATGCTCGTCGTCGCGCTCATCGCCGGAGGCGCCGGCGGTGTCGCGGGCAACCTCCTCGACGGCTCCTCCACTGACGAGGCCGCGCAGGAGGAGGGCCCGGTCATGAACGAGCCGCCGCCCGAGGCCCCCCGGCGCGACCCCGACACCATCGCCGGCGTGGCCCAGCGGGTCAGCCCGAGCGTGGTGTTCATCCACAGCGCCGATCCCACCATCCCCAGCAGCGGCTCCGGGTTCGTCATCGACGGGAACTACGTGGTGACCAACGACCACGTCTCCGCCGGTCTGGAGGCGGACGGCATCGTCGTGGAGTACAGCGACGGCAGCCTCTCCAGCGCCTCCGTGGTCGGCTCCGACCCCAGCTCCGACCTCGCGGTGCTGTCGCTGGACGACCCGATCGACGTCGAGCCGCTCCAGTTCGGCGACTCCGAGCAGGTCATCGTCGGTGACGAGGTGATCGCCATCGGCGCGCCCCTGGGCCTGTCCGGAACCGTCACGCAGGGCATCATCAGCGCCGTCAACCGCCCGGTCAGCTCAGGCGAGGGCGAGAACGCCAGCCGCTTCTACGCGCTCCAGACCGACGCCGCCATCAACCCGGGCAACTCCGGCGGCCCGCTGGTGGACCTGGAGGGCCGGGTCATCGGGGTCAACTCGATGATCGTCACCATGAGCTCCATGGGGGAGCCCACGGGCAACATCGGCCTGGGCTTCGCGATCCCGTCGGTGGAGGCCGAACGCGTCGTGAACCGCCTCGTCGAGTACGGCGAGACCAGCTACGCCGACATCGGGGCCGAGATCGACCTGGACAGCCCGGTCGCGGGCGCGGTCATCGCCGACGGCGGGGGCGCGGTGGAGAGCGGCGGCCCGGCCGACGAGGCGGGGCTGGAGCCGGGCGACGTCATCCTCTCCCTGGACGGGCGCCCGGTGAACTCGGGCCAGGAGCTGCTCGCCATGCTGCGCAGCCGCAGCCCGGGCGACGAGGTCGAGGTCGAGTACGACCGCGACGGCCGACGCGAGACCGTCACGGTCACGCTGGGCTCGTCGGACTGACCGGCACGACCGCCCCGGACACACGCGAGGCCCCCGAGCACGGAGCTCGGGGGCCTCGTCGCCGTTCGGGGCCGCGCCCCGAACACGGGCCGCGGCGAAGAGCCGGGCCCGGGGAGGCACCGCCTAGCGGCCCGCCGGGGAGATGCCCAGCTGCATACCGGCCAGTCCGCGGGGCTTGCCGACCAGGGTCTCGGCGATCGAGGCGATCACCTTGCTGGCCTCGGCCTCGGGCTCGGTCAGCACCAGGGGCTTGCCCTCGTCGCCGCCCTCGCGCAGACGGGTGTCCAGCGGCACCTGGCCCAGCAGCGGGATGTCGGTGCCCAGCGTCCGGGTGAGGGCGTCGGCGACCGTGCGCCCGCCGCCCTCGCCGAACAGGTGGATCGGCTCCCCGCCGTCCGGCGGCAGGTAGTACGACATGTTCTCGATCACGCCGGCGATCCGCTGGTGGGTCTGGGCGGTGATGGCACCCGCGCGCTCGGCGACCTCGGCGGCGGCCTGCTGCGGGGTGGTCACCACGAGCAGCTCGGCGTTGGGCAGCAGCTGTGCGGTGGAGATGGCGATGTCGCCGGTGCCCGGGGGCAGGTCCATCAGCAGCACGTCCAGGTCGCCCCAGAACACGTCCGACAGGAACTGCTGGAGGGCGCGGTGCAGCATCGGGCCCCGCCACACCACCGGCTGGTTGCCCTGCGTGAACATGCCGACCGAGATGACCTTGATGTCATGCGCGGTGGGCGGCAGGATCATGTCCTCGACCTTGGTCGGGAAGTCCGACGCACCGAGCATGCGGGGCACCGAGTGGCCGTAGATGTCGGCGTCCACGACGCCGACCTTGTGGCCCTGGGCGGCCATGGCCGCGGCCAGGTTCACGGTGACGGAGGACTTGCCGACACCGCCCTTGCCGGAGGCGACGGCGAAGACGCGGGTGAGCGAGTTCGGCTTGGCGAAGGGGATCTCCTTCTCCGCCTGGCCGCCGCGCAGCTTGGTCTGGAGTTCCTTGCGCTGCTCGTCGCTCATCACGTCGAGCTCGACGCGCACGGAGGTGACCCCGGCGACCTTGGTCACCGCGGCGGTCACGTCCTTCTCGATACGGCCCTTCATCGGGCATCCGGCCACCGTGAGGTAGACGCCGACGCTCACGGCACCGTCGTCGGCGACGTCGACGCTCTTGACCATGCCGAGATCGGTGATGGGGCGGTGGATCTCCGGGTCTTGCACCGTGGCCAGGGCTTTGTGCACCTGCTCGGTGGATGGTGTGGAGGACATGTGCTCAATCGTAGGTCAGCGGGACGGGACGGCGGCCTGCCGGATCGCTCCCGCGGGCCACCTCGTTCAACGAGGGCGCCGCGCCGTGCATTCCGCGTCCCCGCGGACCCGTGCCGCGCGCCGCCGCCGAGGCGGCCCACCGAGGGCACCGCGGAAGGGGCCGGGGAGAAAGGTGTGAGGGATGTCGCGGAGGGGAGGGGAGCGGAGAGGGCGTCGTCCGGCGCCGTGCGCACCACCCTGTGCGTGCCGTGACCAGGCGATAACGGCGTGGCCTTAACGCTGGCAATACATGCCCGGATAGTAGTCTCGGCCCACGATGGGAAATGTGCCGCCACCGCCTGGTTCGTCCTGGCCCGCCGCGCCCGAGGGGCCGGAGGGGCGGACTGTCGGGGCCTACACGCAGGAGCAGACCTGGGCGGATCCTCCCGGAGGGGGGAGGCTGACGCCGCCCGGGGGCTACGCCGTGGCCGCCACCGACCCGGACGTGTGGGCCTGGCCGCCGCCGAGGCCGGTGCGCAGGAACCACTTCGCCCGCGCGGAACTCCCCGTGGACGAGTCCTACCACAGGCTGGGCCGAACGTCCCGCTTCCGCTGGTGGTTCACGCCGCTCACCCTGGCCGTCCTCGCGGTGCTGCTCTTCTTCCTGTGGATAGCCGTCATCCTGTCGGTGACGATCGTGGCGATCGTCAACGGCAGCGGACTGGCCCCGGACTCGGTCACCCTGAGCGTGATCGCCGAGATGGCCTTCGGGCTCCTGTCGTCGGCGCTGTTCATCCCCATCGTCCTCTTCCTGGTCCGCGTCGTGCAGTGGCGCCGGACCGGCTCCCTGTTCTCCGTCGAGGGACGGCTGCGCTGGGGGTGGCTGGTCCGCTGCACGGCGGTGGCGGTCGTCCCGGTCGCCCTGTGCGTCGTGGCCTTCCTGCCGCTGGCCGAACTCCTCCAGCCCGACCTGGTGCCCCGCGAGGCCTCCGGCGGAACCGAGGTGTTCGCCGCGGCGATGACCGCCATCGTGCTGCTGGTGCCGTTGCAGTCGGCGGCCGAGGAGCTGACCCTGCGCGGCATGCTCATGCAGCTGGTGGGCGCGCTCGGCGCCCGTCCCGACGAGCGGCGCGGCCGGTCGGCGGTCTCGCGGGTCCTGCGCTCCCCGGGTCCGGCCATCCTGGCCAGCGGAACCCTGTTCGCGGCGCTGTACCTGGCCACGCACCCGGGCGACCCGTGGACGACCGCGGCGCTCGCGGTGATGGGGCTGGGGATGTCCTGGCTGACCTGGCGCACCGGCGGTCTGGAGGCGGCGATCAGCCTGCACGTGGTCAACAGCCTCGTGCAGTTCACGCTGTGCGTGTTCGAGGGCCGTATGGAGCAGATCGGCACGGGGGTCATGGTCGGCTCCGGTCTGCCCCTGGGCGCGGGCACGCCGCTGGTGCTGGTGCTGACCCTGATCCAGGTGGGGCTGTACGTGCTGGCGGTGGTGTGGCTGGCGGGCCGCCGCGGGGTGCGGCGCAGGAGCGCTGCCGCCGTCCGTTAGAGCTCGTCGGCTCCGGGCCCGGCGACCGGCGCGCCCGGGGGGTTCTCCGCGGGCTCGCGGACCGTGTCGCCGTCCCGCTCGGGGAAGACCCACGTGCGGTAGGAGAAGAACCGGAACAGCGTGCCCAGGCCCACCCCGACCACGTTGCCCGCGATGTTGCTCGCGAGCGGGCCGTCGAACCCCAGCACGTACACCGAGAACCCCAGGCAGGCCAGCTGGAGGAGCATCCCGACGCCGTTCATCAGCAGGAACAGCGCGGTCTCGCGGCCGTAGCCGGTCCGGGCCCGGTCGCCGAAGGTCCAGAACCGGTTGCCCACGAAGGCCACCGCGATCGAGCACAGCGTTCCGATCACCTGCCCCGTGAGCGGGCCCGCCCCGGCCGCGCTCCACAGCAGGTTGGTCGTCCCCAGCTGCACCACGTAGGCCACGGCGCCCACGGAGCCGAACTTGCCCACCTCCCGGACGAGCTTGGCGATCCCGGGATGGCGGGAGAGGAAGTCGCGCACGTTCTGCGCCTCCGGTCCTGTGGTCGGGGTGGTCGGATCCGCCTCCGCGCGGGCCCGTCCCGGCCGGGCCGCCGACCAGGGGCGGAGGGGGCCCGGGACCGCCGCGTCCGCACGCCCTAGACTCTAGCCGGGGGTCGCACCAGGACCCCGGCCGCGGGTTCCGAGCCGATCCGGCCAGGTCCCGCCGCGCGGGGCCGTCCCGTCACCGCGGTTGACGAGCAGCATGTGAGTTGAGGAACTGTGAGCGAGCGTAACCGCACCGTCCCGCGCGTGGGAATGGTGGGAGGGGGCCAACTCTCCCGGATGACCCACCAGGCGGGCATCGCCCTGGGGGTCGACTTCTCGGTCCTGGCGTCCAGCCCCACCGACAGCGCCGCGCTGGTGTGCGGTGACGTCTCCCTGGGCGACGACCGCGGCCTCGACGACGTCCTGGCCTTCGCCAAGGCCCACGACGTGGTCACCTTCGACCACGAGCACGTGCCCGAGCCGGTCCTGCGCGCGGTCGAGGAGGCCGGGGGCCTGCTGCGCCCCGGCCGCGACGCGCTGCGCTTCGCCCAGGACAAACTGCGCATGCGCACCCGCATGGCCGAGCTGGGCGCGCCCTCGCCGCGCTGGCGTGCCGTCACCACCCTGGAGCACGTCACGGCCTTCGCCGGGGAGACCGGGTGGCCGGTCGTGCTCAAGGCGGCCCGCGGCGGCTACGACGGCAAGGGCGTGTGGGTCGTCGGTGGCGCCGACGAGGCCCGCGGGGTCGTGGACCGCGCCGCCGCCGAGGAGGTGCCGCTCCTGGTCGAGGAGAAGGTGGACTTCTCGCGCGAGCTGGCCGTGCAGGTCGCCCGGTCCCCGCACGGGCAGGTCGCGGTCTACCCGGTCGTGGAGACCGTGCAGCGCGGCGGCATCTGCCACGAGGTGATCGCCCCCGCCCCGGACCTGTCCGAGGACAAGGCCACCCGCGCCCAGCAGCTGGCCATCGAGATCGCCCAGGCGCTGGACGTGACCGGGGTCCTGGCCGTGGAGCTGTTCGAGACCGCCGACGGCGTGGTCGTCAACGAGTTGGCCATGCGCCCGCACAACTCCGGCCACTGGAGCATCGAGGGCGCGCGCACCTCCCAGTTCGAGCAGCACCTGAGGGCCGTGCTGAACCTGCCGCTGGGCTCGCCGCGCACCAACGCGCCCTACACCGTCATGGCCAACCTGCTGGGCGGCGAGAACCCCGAGGTCTACCGCCGCTACCTGCACGTGATGGCGAAGGACCCCGAGGTGAAGGTGCACTTCTACGGCAAGGACGTGCGTCCGGGCCGCAAGATCGGGCACGTCACCGTGATGGGTGAGGACTACCGTGACCTGCTGGCGCGCGCGCGAGACGCCGCCGCCTACCTGCGAGGAGACGAACAGTGACCGACAGCGCCAACGGGCGGGACGCGAGGGGCCCCGTGGTGGGCATCGTGATGGGCTCGGACTCCGACTGGCCGGTGATGCGCGAGGCGGCCGAGGCCCTGCGCGAGTTCGACGTCCCCTTCGAGGCCGACGTGGTCTCGGCGCACCGCATGCCGCACGAGATGGTCTCCTACGGAGCCGAGGCCGCCGGCCGCGGCCTGAAGGTGATCATCGCCGGCGCGGGAGGGGCGGCGCACCTGCCGGGCATGCTGGCCTCGGTGACGACCCTGCCGGTGGTGGGCGTCCCGGTGCCGCTCAAGTACCTCGACGGCATGGACTCGCTGCTGTCCATCGTGCAGATGCCCGCCGGGGTGCCGGTGGCGACCGTGGCCGTGGGCGCGGCCCGCAACGCCGGTCTGCTGGCGGTGCGGATGCTGGCCGCGGGCGACCCCGCGCTCACCGAGCGCATGGCCCGCTTCCAGGAGGAGCTGAAGGAGCAGGCCCACGCCAAGGGCGAGCGGCTGCGCCGCGAGGTGGAGAGCGGGGGCAGGCCCACCGGCTTCGGCCGCTAGCCCGCCGACGCCCGAACGGCCCCGGTACCCGTCACGGGTGCCGGGGCCCTCGCGTGCCCGCTCGGTCCTCGGCGGGCAGGAGGACGCGCAGGCCCTCGACGGCCTGCTCCACGGTCGGCAGCATTTCCGGGTCGATGAGGTACTGGATGAGGTAGCCGGTGACGAAGTTGTAGGCCATGGAACCCAGACCGGCCTCGACGGCCGGGTCGACCTCCCCGGGCTCCAGGTCGAGCAGGAGCGCGGCCAGCCCCCGGCGGGCGCCCCTGAGGCCCTCGGCCAGCACGGCGCGGACACCGTCGTCGAACTGGGCCTGCGCGTAGGCCTGGACACTGGCGACGAGCAGGTCGCGCTCCTCGGGCAGGGTCCGGAAGAGCGAGTCGAGCAGGACGCGCAGCCTGTCGGCCGGGGCCTCGGCGCGTGAGGCGCTGACGGCGGCCTCGAAGGTGTCGCCCCACTCCCCGGTCGCCTCGATCACGGCCGTGTTCATGAGGTTGTCCTTGGACCCGAAGTGGTACCCGATGGAGGCCAGGTGCGCTCCGGAGGCGGCGGCGATGTCGCGCGCCGTGGTCTTGCTGTAGCCCTTCTCCACCAGGCACTTCCTGGCGCCCGCCAGCAGGTCGTCGCGTTGGCTCATGACCGCGATCCTAGCATCTGGACGTACGTACATATTGACACCTGATTTTGACGTACGTACGATCACAGCCATGAACCCCCAACGCGCCACCGCCCGTACCTGGGCCGGACTGGCCCTCCTACTGATCCCGGCACTGCTGGTGTCCATGGACATCTCGGTGCTCTTCGTCGCCGCGCCCGCCATCGCCGAGGCGCTGCGACCCACGTCCGCGCAGTGGCTGTGGATGATGGACGTCTACGGCTTCGTGCTCGCCGGACTGCTCGTCACCATGGGAAGCCTGGGCGACCGGGTCGGCCGCAGGCGCCTGCTGCTCACCGGCGGGGTGCTCTTCGGCGCCGCGTCCGTGCTGCTGGCGCTGGCGCCCTCGCCGGAGCTGTTCATCGCCGGGCGGGCCCTGCTGGGCGTGGCCGGGGCGACCCTGGCGCCCTCCACGCTCTCCCTGGTCCGGGACATGTTCACCGACCCCCGCCAGCGCGGCGCCGCGGTCGGGGCCTGGACCGTCGCCTTCACCGGCGGCGCCGTCGCCGGGCCGATCCTCGGCGGACTGCTCCTGGAGTTCTTCTGGTGGGGCTCGGCCTTCCTCGTCAACCTGCCGTTCATGGTCGTGCTGGTGGCCGCCGCACCCCTGCTCGTGCCCGAGTCGCGCGACCCGGAGGCCTCCGGCTTCGACCTGCCGGGCGCGGGCCTCTCGCTCGCGGCCGTCCTGGGCCTGGTCTACGGTGCCAAGCGCCTGGCCGAGCACGGGGCCGACCCCCACGCCCTCACCGCCCTGGCGGCCGGAGCGGCGCTCCTGGCGCTGTTCGTGCTCCGGCAGCGCCGCGCCGCGCACCCGCTGATGGACATCTCGCTCCTCGCCCGCCCCGCCTTCACCGCCGCGATCATCGGCAACCTGGCCCTGTCCTTCGCCGTCGGGGGGATGGGGCTCCTGACCTTCACCTTCCTCCAGACCGTGCACGGCCTGAGCCCGCTCCACGCCGCCCTGTGGGCGCTGCCCACGATCCTGGGCACCGTCCTGGGCGCGGTCCTGGCCGGCTCGCTCGCGCCCCGGGCCAGACCCGGCGCGCTCATGGCGGCGGGGCTGGCCCTCAGCGCGGCGGGGTTCGCGGTCGTGGGCCTGGTGGACACCGACACCCGCCTGGCGGTGTTCCTCGGCGGCTACACCCTGCTGACCTCCGGGGCCGGCGCCGTCGGAACCCTGGCCAACACCCTGGTCCTGGCCACGGCCCCCCGGGAACGCGCCGGAGCCGCCGCGGGGATCTCCGAGACCAGCACCGAGTTCGGCACCGCCCTGGGCATCGCGGTCCTGGGCACCGCCGCAGGCGCCGTCTACCGCACCTCCGTGGCGGACGCGCTGCCCTCGGTGGACGGGGCCGCGGCCGAGACCGTCACCGGAGCCCTGGCCGTCGCCCCCCGAGCACAGGACCCCGGGGCCCTGCTCGACGCGGCCTTCGACGCCTACACGGCCGGGGTCAACACCGCCGCCCTCACCGGCGCGGGCGTACTGGCCGCGGTCGCGCTCCTGGTCGCCGTCACGCTGCGGAGGCTGCCCCCCGCGACCGGCGGGGAGTCCGGCGCACCGGCCCCGGCCGGGGGAGTCCCGGCCCGTCCGTGACCGGACCGCCCTCCGAGCCGACCGCCCTGCGCGCCGACCGCCGTTCCCACCGCGGGCCGTACCGGTCGCGAGCGGCGACGGGCCGGTGCGCCCGAGCCCCACGGGGGCGGGCGCACCGGCGCCCGTTCACCTCGCCGCGGTGCCGAGGCGGTCGGCGGAGCCCTCGGTCAGGACGCACTCCCCGGCCGGGCGCTGCTCCAGGTGGCCGCCCTCCAGGAGCTGGTTGACCGAGGCGTACTCCGCCTCGGGCGCCTCCACGATCCCCTCGGCGGGGACGAGCACCTGTTCGCCGCCGCCGGGCTGCTCGAAGTGCGGGGCGATCGGGCCCACCAGCGCGGTGAACTCCTCGGTCACCTCGTAGCAGTTGTAGTTGTGCTCGGGCCCGTCCGGCCACGTGTTCAACGAGTCCGGCGGCAGGGCGCGCCGTTCGTACGGAGCCCCCGCGGGGGCCAGGAACGTGCCGCGCGGGGAGCCGAAGCGGTCCAGCATCCACCCCTCGGGCAGGACCCGCAGCTCGGTCACCGGCTCGCCGTCCTCCACCACGAAGCCCATGTGGTCGGGGTAGTCCCAGCCCTCGGGTGTGGCCCAGCGGTCCAGGAACGCGTCGGGGGAGAGGCCGCCGAGCCGCTCGTACCCCTCCAGCAGCTCGCCGACCGGCCCGTCCTCGGGCAGCTCGGCGGGGCCCAGGCGGGGATCGCCGCACAGGTACCGCTCCAGGTCCTCCTCGCTCGGCGGCGGGTCGAGCACCGGGCACCGCGCCTCCTGCGGCGCGAACGGCGCCGACGGCGCGGGGGGCGCGGGCACCGCGTGGGCGGGTTGGGCCGCCATGAGCAGGGCCAGCGCGGTGCCGACCGTCACGGAAAGCTTCACGGGTGGGACTCCGTCCGTCCTCGGACACCCGGCGCGGTGCCGGGCGTACACGGGCAACTACGGAGTGAAGTCAACCACGGTCAACGCGTCACGATCGGGGTTCCGGCCGAAAAAGCGGACGGCCGGGCCCGCGCGGGCCCGGCCGTGGTGCGTGACGGGGGGAGGGCTACTGGCGGCCCAGTGCCCGGTAGGTCCACCCCGAGGCGCGCCAGTACGTGGGGTCGAGCGCGTTGCGCCCGTCCACGATGCGCTTGCGGGCCACCACCCCGGCCAGCTCCTCCGGGTTGGCCTCGCGGAACTCCGCCCACTCGGTGAGCAGCAGCACCACGTCGGCACCGCGCGCCGCCGCCAGCATGGAGTCGGCGTAGTTCAGCTCCGGGTGCGCCTCGCGCGCCCGCTCCAGCGCCCGCGGGTCGTACACCGTCACCTGTGCGCCCAGGGAGGCGATGGTGGAGGCCACGTCCAGGGCGGGCGAGTCGCGGATGTCGTCGGAGTTGGGTTTGAACGCCGCGCCCAGCACGGTCACCGTGCGCCCGGCGAAGCTCCCGCCGATCAGCTGGCGGGCGATGTCGATGGTGCGCGCGCGGCGGCGCTGGTTGATCGCGTCCACCTCGCGCAGGAAGGACAGCGCGGGCTCCACGCCCAGCTCGTCGGCGCGCGCCATGAACGCGCGGATGTCCTTGGGCAGGCAGCCGCCGCCGAAGCCCAGGCCCGGGCCGAGGAACTTGCCGCCGATGCGGTCGTCGTAGGACAGCGCCTCGGCCAGCTGGATGACGTCGGCCCCGGCCACCTCCGACACCTCCGCCATGGCGTTGATGAAGGAGATCTTCGTGGCCAGGAAGGCGTTGGCCGACACCTTGACCAGCTCGGCGGTCTGGAGGTCGGTCAGCAGGAAGGGGACGCCGTCGTCGATCTGGCGCTGCCACAGGGCGCGCACGGCCTTCTCGACCCGGGGGGAGTCGGTGCCGATCACGATCCGGTTCGGGTGCAGGGTGTCCTCCACCCCGAAGCCCTCGCGCAGGAACTCCGGGCTCCACCCCAGCTCGGCCTCCTCGCCCACGGGGGCCAGCGCGGACAGCCGGGCGGCCAGGGTCGCCGCGGTGCCCACCGGAACGGTCGAGCGGCCCACGACCACGGTGGGACGGGTCAGGTGCGGGGCCAGCTGGTCCACCGCGGCGTTGACGTAGCGCAGGTCGGCCGCGCCGGAGTCGTCGCGCTGAGGGGTGCCCACGCAGATCAGGTGCAGGTCGGCGAACTCCGCGACCTCGGCGAAGGAGGTCGTGAAGTGCAGGCGGCCGGTTCCCAGGTTCGCGGTGAGCAGCTCTTCGAGCCCGGGCTCGAAGAAGGGGACCCTGCCGGAGCGGAGCATGTCGATCTTGGCCTCGTCGACGTCGAGTCCCAGGACCTCGAACCCCATCTCGGCCAGGCAGGCCGCGGTGGTGGCACCCAGGTACCCGGTACCGATGACGGAGACGCGCATACGGTCCGCTTCGACCACTGGTGGTGTCCTTCCTCGCTTTCGTCCGCTCCCGTTTCGCTGGTTGTGCCCGCTGGAGGCGGTCAACACCCTGCTTGAGGGCAGAAAACGGACATTGTTCAGCCTACGGGTGTGCCCGGGGCGCGATGCATCACCTTACGCGCCGGGGCGTGGCGCACGACCGAACGCCGCGTGAACAGTCAGGCGCTCAGGTTACCGGTGGGTCCGGCGTATCGGCCACAGGGGCGTGTTCAGCGTCGGCGACCGAATCTCGGCCCGCGCCCGCCCCGGTCCAGGGGCGTCCACCCGGAGCCGTCCTCCCCGCGACGGAAGGGCGTGGTCGTCTTGTCCGGGTCGTCCTCGAAGCCGTCGGGACCACCGCCGGGACCGTCAGCGAACCCGGCACCGGGACCGGCGGCGGGTTCGTCGGCGGGCCACGCCGGGTCCGGGACGCCGGGGACCGCGTCGGGGACCGTGTCACCGACGGCCCCGCGCCGGTACTCCTCCCGGCTGGCGCGGGCCACGACCCGGCGCTCGGAGGGCAGGGCCCCGTCGTTCGCGGCACGCCAGCGGAGGGGCATCGCCGCGGAGAACAGCAGCAGCGTTCCCAGCGGCAGCGCCACGGCCAGACCCGCGCCCGAGGGGTAGAGGAAGCTGTCCTCGTTCAGCCAGGACAGCGCCGCCCCCATGGACGCCGGGTGCGCGACCGGCCACAGGCTCAGCGCCGTGAGCAGGGCCCCGCCGGCACCGGCCACCAGCGGCGACAGCCGGGACGCCACCAGGTAGGCGCACACCGCCCCCAGCAGCCCCAGCACCACCGCCGACGACACCGTCGCCACGGTCACCTCCCCCTCGGCGAACCGGGGGAGCAGACCGGACGACCAGGCCGCGGCGACCCACAGCACGGGGGCCAGGGCGACGCCGCCGAGCAGGCCTACCAGATGGTGCAGCACGGTGATTCCTTCCCTCGCGTCACCCGCAGACGTTCTCCCGCGCGGTCGAGACCGAACCGGTCTCCTCCGCGGCCGAGGGCTCCTCCCGCGGGGTGGCGTCCGCGGTCTGCGGGGCCTCGAACGCCGTGTAGTCGAACCCGATCACGATCTGGAGCCCACCGTCCAGGGCGTTGTCCTCGACCGTCTGCGAGCCCGGCATCATCCCGGCCACGTACTCGGCCGCGGCCGCGTCGTCGGGACCGTGGCGCACCTGGGTGGTGGCGACGTCGAGGCTGCTCCAGTTCCGCGCCGGGGAGGTCACCTGGAACCCGGCCGCGGCCAGCTCGGCGTCCAGCTGCGCGCCCAGGCCCGCGGTGCCGATCCCGTTGAACACCTGGACCCGGATGTCGCCGGGCTCCGGCTCGGACCCGGCCCGCTCCTCCTCCCCGGACCCGTCCACGGGCCGGTCGGCCCGGACCGCGGCGAACAGCTCTCGGGCGGCGGGCTCGTCCCACAGCACGGCGACGTCGCCGCGCGGCGTCCAGTACTCCATGTCGGCGATGGGCACCTGGGTGAAGGTGACCTCGCCCAGGTCGATGTCGCGCATCTGGTACGCGAGCTCGTTGATGGTGCTGGTGTCCAGCCCCTGGTCCACGGTCACCGACGACAGGGCGCTGTCCAGGAAGTCGGTCAGCTTGGCCGGGTCGGAGAGCGTCTCGGTGCTCATCGCCTGGTCGAGCATCGCGGACAGGACCTGCTGCTGGCGCTCGATCCGGTCCAGGTCGCCGCGCGAGGTGGCGCGGGTGCGGGAGAAGGCCAGGGCCTCGGCCCCGTCCACCCGGTGCGTGCCCGCCTCCATGTCCAGCTGGGCCTTGGGATCGTGGATCGCCTCGGGCAGGCACACCTCGATGCCGCCCAGGGCGTCCACCACGTCCACGAAGCCGTTGAAGTCCACCTCGACGTAGTGGTCGACGCGCACGTCGGTCACCGACTCCACGGTCCGCACGGCCAGCTGGGGGCCGCCGTGGGCGTAGGCGGCGTTGATCTTGTCGGGGCCCTGGCCGGGGATGTCCACCCACAGGTCCCGGGGGATGCCGACGACGGTGAGGTGGTCGCGGTCGTGGTTGAGCCGCACCAGCATCATGCTGTCGGAGCGCTGGCCCGGGGTGGAGCCCACGCTCAGGTCCTCCTGGGCCTCCGCGCTCATCTCGTCGCGGTTGTCGGAGCCGATCACCAGGAAGGTCAGGCCGCCGGTCTGCTCGGGGCGGCCCTCCTCGGACAGGCCGCCGAACACGTCGAACCGGTTCAGGGTCCCCGACATCCACCCGGTGAGCGCCCACGAGGTGCCCGAGGCGAGCAGGACCAGCGTCGACAGCGCGCTCATCACCAGCAGGCCGGTACGGCGCCGACGGGTGGCGGCGCTGGGCACGGTCACCCGGCCGGACCTCGGGGAGCGTTCGGGCGGGAGGGGCTGTGAGCGCTGGCGGCGGAACTCCTCCGCGGGTCCCTGCCGTCCCGCTCTGTCATCGCTCATCGGCGTCCCCGTCCCAACCGGTCAACGGTGTCCTTATCTCTAGGTTGTCACCCGATTCGCCGAAGCGCGCGGGATGTCAACCCCCGGCGTGTTGTCCTCCTCTTTGCCTGTCCCCCTCCTTGCTATGACGCCGTGAACTGCGCGGGGGTTCCGTGCGGGCGGTGTCATCCTGAGCCGTATCCGGTACCGCCACGTGACCGAAATCGCGGTCCGATGCGGTGACAATGTCCTGGCGCGGCCACGTCGGACCCGGCCCGCGGCCCAACGGGACCCCCGCCGTGTCCGGCGAGGGCCCGCACGGGGGCGCCCGCAGCGCGCCGTTCCCCCCTCACCACATCCCTCTCGCAGCACGGAGTTCCAGTGACCCACCCCTACCCCGAGGCCGTCTCCAGCAGGAGCTGGCTCGTGGCCCTCCTGCTCTGCCTGTTCCTGGGCACGATCGGCGTCCACCGCTTCTACACGGGCAAGATCGGCACCGGCGTCCTGATGATCCTCACCTGCGGCGGCGCCGGCGTGTGGACGCTCATCGACCTGATCATGATCATCGTCGGCTCCTTCAAGGACGCCGAGGGCAGGCCCGTCAAGAACCAGGGCTGAGACACCGCGACCCCGGCCCGGCGGGCTTCGCCGGGCCGGGACCGCGACGGGTGTGCAGTACCGTTGACGCGCGTACGACACGCTCCTACGCAGTCCCGACACGTCTTGACCCTGGGAAGTGCCCGTGTCCTGGCCGCCTGTCTCCGTCGTCATGCCCGTACTCAACGAAGAGCGCCACCTCGCCGCCGCGGTGGAGCACGTCCTCGCCCAGGACTACCCGGGCGATCTGGAGGTCGTGCTCGGGGTCGGGCCCTCCTCGGACCGCACCCGCGAGGTCGCCGACGGGATCGCCGCCGCCGACCCGCGCGTGAAGGTGGTGGACAACCCCACGGGAAGGACCCCCTCCGGGCTCAACGCCGCCATCGGGGCCTCCTCGCACGACATCGTCGCCCGCATCGACGGGCACGCCATGATGCCCTCGGACTACCTGCGGGTGGCCGTGGAGACGCTCCGCGAGACCGGCGCCGACAACGTCGGCGGGATCATGGCCGCCGAGGGCACGACCCCCTGGGAGAAGGCGGTCGCCGCCGCCATGACCTCCAAGGTGGGCGTGGGCAACGCGCGCTTCCACACCGGCGGCGAGGGCGGTCCGGCCGACACCGTGTACCTGGGCGTCTTCCGGCGCTCGGCGCTGGAGCGGGTCGGCGGCTACGACGAGGCCTTCCTGCGGGCCCAGGACTGGGAGATGAACCACCGCATCCGCACCACCGGCGGCACGGTGTGGTTCCAGCCGCGCATGCGGGTCTCCTACCGCCCCCGGCGCAACGTGCGCCTGCTCGCCAAGCAGTACTTCCACTACGGCCGCTGGCGCAGGGTGGTCTCCCGCCAGCACAAGGGCACCATCAACCTGCGCTACCTGGCCCCGCCCGTCGCCCTGGCGGGTGTGGTCGCCGGGCTGGTCGGCGGCTTCTTCCTCTGGCCGCTGTTCCTGATCCCGGCCGCCTACCTGGTCCTGGTCACCGCCGCGTCGGTGCCGCTCGGCCGCGGCCTTCCCGCCGCCAGCCTGCCGATGATCCCGCTCGCGCTGGCCACCATGCACATGTCGTGGGGCGCCGGGTTCATCACCAGCCCGCCCGGACTCGGCTCGGACTCGCGCACGGCGCAGGCCGCCCGGGCCTGAGGCGCCCTCCCCGGCCGCTTCCGGCCCCGGCCCTCTCTCGTGCGGGAGAGGGCCTTCTGCTAAGCAGGGGTGAGGGACGGGAAAGGGAAAGTGGGTGCCATGGACGACTTGCGCGGCAACCAGGCCGTGTGGCGGTTCGACGGTGAGACGGTCGCGATCAGGTACGAGGCCCAGGGCTGGTTCAAGGACCCCCTGCTCAAACGGATCGGCCAGCTCGAACTCCCCGTGGCCGCGATCGCCGAGGTCGACTTCCAGCCCGGCGCGGGCCCCAGGAAGGGCTGGCTGCTGCAGCTGCGGCTGCACGAGCGGACCGACCCCTACGCGGCGGTCGGCGCGATGCTCAAGGAGAAGTCCCAGCCCTTCCGGCTCACCGGCCAGGCCAGCGGCGAACTGGTCGCCGAGTACCTGGCCGACCAGATCCGGTTCGCCGCCGAGCAGAGCGGGCCGCCCGCCCCCGACACGGCCGTCCGCCTGGTGCCCCGGCTGCCCTTCCACATCCAGACCTCCGAGGGGACCGCGACCCTGGACGGCTCCACCGTGCGCCTGGTCTGGTCCGGCGGCGAGGCGAGCGGGCGCAAGCGCAGGGCGCAGCGCCGCGAGTACGACCTCTCCGAGATCACCGGGGTGGACTGGGCACCCTCCGACGGCTGGGAGTGGGGCTACATGCGCCTGGTCACCGCCGACACCGGCGGCAAGGACACCGGCAAACCCAAGCAGGACCTGCACGCCCTCGTCGCCGAGGAGGGGGCGGAGGGCTACGACACCCTGCTCATGGCCGCGGCGGTCACCGCCCATGTGTGGGCCGCGGAGGCGTCGGGGGCCGGCGGCCGGGAGGGGCGCGGCGTCGCCGCCAGGCTCAGGGACCCGCGGTGGTGGCTGGACGCGGCGGCGCGCTCGACCGACCAGCTGCGGGCCCTGTCCGCGGGGTCCGCGGCTCCGGACGCGGACGTGGGGGAGGGCGCCGGTCCCGGTGCGGGACCGGGGGCCGGGGCGGCCTCCCCGCCGCAGGCCCTGGACGCCGCGGGGAAGGCGGACGGCCGACCCGACAACGAGTGGATCTTCCAGCAGATCGAGCGCCTGGGCGAACTGCACGCCAGGGGACTGCTCACGGACGAGGAGTTCTCCGCCAAGAAGGCCGAGCTGCTCGGCCGGATCTGAGGCCGCCGCCCGGTCCCGGGACCCGTGGGCCCGGGACCGGGCGGCGGAACCCGGGCGGCGGGGTCGGCGCGGTGGGATGGGGACCCGGTTCAGGACTCCCCGACGGTGCCGCCCTTGAGCGCGGACACCGTCCCGGGGACGTCGTCCACCACGACCGCGTCCATCCCCGCCTCGGCGAACCGCGCCGCGTCCACCGGGTCCGGGCACCAGGAGACGACCTCGATCCCCGCCCGGTGCGCCAGGTCCACGGTGTACTCCACCGACCGGCGGTCCGGCCGGGGCGCGTCGCCGGACAGCCCGAACGAGCGCGCGTCGATCGCCACCACCGGGCACCCCATCCCGGCGGCGCCCGCCACGGCCTGGTCCAGCGGGTTGCGCACGAACGGCATCCACGCCGTGGGCACCGCCGGAACCTCCTCGCGGACGGCGAGCAGGACGCCCGGGTCGAAGGAGCAGACGAACACCCGGCGGCGTCCGGCCTCCCTGCGCAGGTACGGCAGGAGCAGCGAGACCGTCCGGCGCGAGGGGGCGTCGACCGCGTCCTCCATCACCGACTTGACGTCCACGTCCAGGCCCACCCCGGCCGGGATCGCGGCCAGGCCCTCCTCCAGGCCGACCAGCCCGGCCCCGGCGCACTCGCGCGCGGTCAGCTCCACGATCGCGCGGCCGTCGTCCAGGGCGGCGTTGTGGTGGAGCACCAGCGCGTCGTCGGCGGTGCGGCGCACGTCGATCTCGATCCAGTGCGCCCCGGCCCGCGCCGCCGCGGCGTAGGACTCCGGCGTGTTCTCCCGGGCGCCGTCCACCACGCCGCGCCCCGCGCCGCGGTGCCCGACCACCTCGGTCGCCTCGAAGACCCGGCTCACGCGTCCGCCCCCGACAGGGCGGCGCGCTCGCGCCCGCGGCGCAGCAGCGTCTCGGCGATCTCCACGTCGCCCGGGTTCGTCACCTTGATGTTCGTCTCCTCTCCGGGCACGATCCGCACCTCCTCCTCCGGCAGGTACCGCAGCACCACGCCGCAGTCGTCGGTGGCCACCAGGTCCGGGTCGGCCGAGGCCAGCTCGTAGGCGCGGCGGGCCACACCGAGCCGGAAGCCCTGCGGGGTCTGCATCCTGCGCAGCTGCGCGCGCGGGGGGACCTCCACGATCACCTCGCCGCCGGAACCGCCGGGCGCCACCCGCACCACGGTGTCGGCGCTGGGCACCGCCACCCCGACCGCGCCCGCCTCCGCCAGCGCCGCCACACACGCGCTGATGACCGCCGGGCTCACGAGCGGGCGCGCCGCGTCGTGCAGCAGCACCAGGTCGGTGTCGGCGGCGCCGCCCATCGCGGCCAGGGCGGCGACGGAGGTGCCGGTGCGGGTCGCCCCGCCGGGGAGGACCGCGGTGACCTTGGTGAACCCGGCCGCGTCGACGATCTCCCGGACCCGGTCGAGGTACTCCTCCACCATGAGCACGACGATCTCGTCGACGTCCGGGCACGCCTCGAACGCGGCGATGGCGTGCTCCAGGATGGGCCGGCCCTCCAGGGGCAGCAGCTGCTTGGGCGCGGGCGCGCCCATCCGCGCGCCCACCCCTCCGGCCAGAACCGCCGCGATCACACGCGGACGCATGGCTCCACCTCTTCCGTCGTCCACGGCCGCCGTCCACAGCGGCCGGATACCCCTGGTGCGCCCGGTCGCGTTCGGGTTTCCTGGATGTACGGGGCCCACCCGTCGCACTCCACCGCCCTCAACGGACGCGCTCCGCGCGCGGTTCCTTCCGGGCCCGCCGACACCGTGTTTCCCGACGACACCGTGTTTCCCAACGACACCGTGCCGCCCGACGACACCGTGCCGCCCGACGACACCGTGCCGCCCGACGACACCGTGCCGTCCGCGGTTCCGCGCCCCCGCCATCCGGCGCGGTTCCCCGGACCCGGTGCGTTCCCGGCCGAGGCTAGCCGACGGTCCGCCGCGCGGCGCCTCCGCCCGGCGTCTCCGGCCCGGCCTCGCCCCGCCCGCTTCCTCGCGTGCGGGCGACCACCCGTGTGCGGACGGTGGGCGTCGGCGCCGCGCCGCCCCGCCCCCGTGCGGGGACCATCCCGCCTTCCGGCGGCCGGTGTCCCCGTCCGACGGCGCCTCCACCCGGTACGCGCCCCGTCGAGCACGGCGCCTCGCACCCCGCGCGGCCTCCGCACGCCGCGTCCGGCCTCTCTGGGCGAAGGTACAAAACACGCATTGGTGACAGGTGGGGTGGCACAGCCCGTCGTTCGCAGCGGTAACCTATGGACGCCTGTATGGCGTGCCCGGTGCCGACCTCCTCCCAGAAGCGGTCGTTGAACCGGGCGCGGTCCGTGACATCCCCCGGTCGCCCGGACACGCTCCCCCGTTTCGGTACGCCGTACGGGGTGGACCGCGTATGTCGGCCGGTGCGCACAGGCGAGTACGAGCACGCCCGTCCGTCCCCAGCGTGGATCGGACGAGACATCAACCCTTGGAGGTGGCGGTGGCGTCAAGGGCGCTGGCCGTCTGGGAGCACCGGAAGGTCGTCGGCCTCCTGGTCCGGCGCGACCTGAAGGTCAAGTACCAGCAGTCCGTACTGGGGTACGCGTGGACGATGTTGGAGCCGCTGGCTCTGACGATGGTCTACTTCGTCGTCTTCGGCGTCATCCTCAACGCGGAACGGGGAATGCCGGAGGAGGCCCTGGCGCAGGGCGGTTTCCTGCTGTTCCTCGTGGCGGGGATCCTGCCCTGGAACACCTTCGGGGCGATCCTGTCCGAGGCCCCCCGCGCGATGATCACGCACGCCAAGCTGATCACCACCATGAAGGTGCCGCGGGAGATCTTCCCCACGGCCACGGTCGGCACGAAGTTCATCGAGTACCTGCTCACCTGGCCCGTGCTGATCCTCTTCGTGATCTTCCTCGGGGGCAGGCCCTCGTGGGAGGGCGTGCTGGTGTGGCTGCCGCTGGCCGTCGTGCTCCAGTTCGTCTTCGGGCTGGGCCTCACCCTCTTCCTGTCCGCGGTCAACGTGCTGCTGCGCGACGTCGAGCGCCTGGTGCGCATCGCCTCCCGCCTGCTGTTCTACGGCTCGGCGGTCCTGTTCCCCGCCTCGCTGGTGCTCACCGAGCCCAGCGTTCCGGAGTGGGCGAAGACACTTTTCCAGCTCAACCCGCTGCTGGGTATCTTCGAGATGCACCGTGCCGTGTGGTTCGCCGGATTCGACGAACTCACCCCGAGCACCCTCGCGTTGACCTCGTCGGTGGTCGGTTCGATTCTCATGCTGATCATCGGATACTGGACGTTCCGCCGTCTGGAGATGTCCGTCCTGAAGGAGCTGTGATGGCGCAGACGACCTACGGCGCCGGGATCACCACCGGGCCGGTCATCGAGGCCAAGAACCTCGGCGTCAAGTTCGCCGTGAACCGCCGGCGCAAGCGCAGCCTGCGCGAGATGTTCATCCACGGCACCAAGCGCGACCCCAACGCCGAGGGCGACGAGTTCTGGCCGCTGCGCGACGTCACGTTCGACATCGGACGCGGCGAGTGCGTGGGCATCGTGGGCAAGAACGGCACCGGCAAGTCGACCCTGCTCAAGCTGATCGCCGGGGTGCTCATCCCCGACGAGGGCGAGGTGCACGTGCACGGCAAGGTGGCCCCGCTGCTGGAGCTGCGCGCCGGGTTCAACGACAACCTGACCGGCCGCGAGAACGTGTACCTGGTCGGCTCCCTGCACGGGATGTCCGAGAAGCAGATCGACGAGCGCTTCGACGAGATCGTCGACTTCGCCGAGATCAAGTCCAAGTTCGTGGACACCCCGGTGCGCCACTACTCCAGCGGCATGAAGGTGCGGCTCGGCTTCGCGCTGATCTCGCAGCTGGAGCACCCGATCATGCTGGTCGACGAGGTGCTCGCGGTCGGCGACAAGGCCTTCAAGCGCAAGTGCTACGAGGCCATCGACCGCATGCTGGCCAACCAGCGCACGATGGTCCTGGTGTCGCACAGCGAGAGGGACCTGCGCCGGTTCTGCAACCGCGGGCTCTACGTCAAGGGCGGCGGGCTCGCCCTGGACACCGACATCGACGCCGCGCTCGCCGCCTACAACGAGGACACCCAGGCGGAGATCGAGGAGCGCAAGAAGCGCGACGCCGAGAAGAAGAAGCGCGCGGAGGAGAAGGCCAGGAAGGCCGCCGAGGCCGACGACGGCGGCGGCGACGGCGGCCAGGCGGCCTGAAAGCCGCCCGGGTCCGCCCGGCCTTCCCCCGAACGCACTGACGCGCACCACCGGAGACCTGTCCGGTGGTGCGCGTCCGGCGTTTCGCCACATGTCCGGACAGGGCCCCGCACCGCCCGACCCCGCCGCGACGATCTGCGTGTGTGTCAGTGATTGAACCGTTATACAGAGTGAGAAACGGTGTCTCCCATCAGAGCTGGGAGAGGACACGTCCATGGCCCACAGCGGCACCGTGGCGCGGCTGGCCGCGCGGATGCTCGAACGCAGACACGTCACCCGCTCCGGGGTGGCCCGGATCGGCGTCCTGGGGGCCGTGGGCGCGGCGGTCTGGTTCTCCCGGGCCGACGCGGTCGGCGGCCTGGCGGGCTCGGCCTTCCTCGGCGCGGTCCTGTTCTGCGACGCGGTCCGCGAGCACATGCGGGCCGACCGGCGCGACGCCCTCACCCTGTGGCTCGCGGCGATGCTGTCGCAGCTGCGCGAGTACGCGGTCTACCTCGGCCTGGCGGCGGGCGCCGTGGCCGCCGGGATCGGCGGGGCCTGGGGGTGGGCCGCGGGCGCGCTGGTCGCCCTGGCCCTGCGCGACTCGCTCCTGGCGGCCGGGTCCGCTCCGGCCGTCCCGGAGCCGGGGCCGGGTCGAAGGAGACCCCCCTCGTCCGCCCAGCGGCCCGCTGGCGGCCTTCTGGGGGGTCTGGCGCCCCGCCCGCCCCAGGGGCCGCGCGCCAGCGATCCCGGCCTGACCGAGCGACTGTTCGGCGCCACTGTGGTGGACGGCACAACGGGTGGTTCGCGTCCGGTCCGCGCCCCCGCCGGGGCCCGCGCCGACGGAACGGCCGTGAACCGGCCCGCGGTGAACGGAGTCTCCGTCAACGGCGTCCGGGTGAACGGGGCCGTCAGGCACGGAACCCCCCTGTGCGGAAGCCCCGAGGAAGGGACCCGTCCGAACGGCCTCCCCCCGAACGGGGCCCCTGGCCGGGACCGCGCCGACGCCGGAGCCGGCGACCGCGGCGCGGACGGCGCCGACGACCGCCCCGCCTCCTCGCCGCTGCGCCGGATCGCGGACTTCCCCCAACCCGTGCGCTTCCTGGCCATCGCGGTGACCGCCACGCTCTGGGACGCGCGCGTCGCCTTCGTCACCCTCGTGGTCGGCTGCGTCGTCGCGGCGACCGCCCAACTCGCCGATCCCGCCCGGAGCCGACAGTGAACGCGAACGCCGCGCACGGGGGTTCGGACCGGGACCGGTACGACCCGATCCGTCCCGACCTGCGGTTTCTTCGTGATGACAGTCACATGGCGCTCCTGCTCGGCCGGATCGCGCCGGGGGGAGCGCCGCCCCTGCTCACGGCGCTCACCGGACTCCTGGTCGTCGGAACGCTCCTCGCGGCAGGCCACGGACGGCTGGCAGGCATTACCCTGTTCGCACCGGTCGCTGCCCTGCTACTGTCCGGACTGGCCTCGGGCCACCCCCACGACGGACGGTTCGACTGGCTCGTGCCACCCGTCCTGCGCGTCACCGAGTACGGGTACCTGGCGGTCCTGGGGCTGGCGTCCGGTGTACCGGGTCCACTGGTGTTCGTACTCTTGATGGCGGTCGCCTGGCACCACGGCGACGACGTGGCCCGTCCCGCGGTCGGCGCGGCCCGCCCCGCGGGGGTGCGCGCCGCGGCGCTCGGCTGGGACGGCCGCATGCTCGTCATCGCGGTCGCGGGAGCGCTGCACGCGCTCGCCCCCGCCTACGGCATACTCGCCGGATACCTGGCGGTGCTGCTCGTCCGCGAGGCCGTGCGCACCTGGAGCGCGACACCGGTGGCCGACGTACGCGCCAGCGCCGCCCCCGGCGAGGGCGACACGGACCAGGGGGATCCGCGGATCCCCCGACCAGGCCACGCAGACGGGGGCCAACCGGCCGCCGGAACGAACGGGGAGGCGTGAGAGCCCTCCCCGACTAAGGAGGAACACGCCCTCATGCTCGGAATGGTTCTCGCCGCAGGCGCGGGGCGCCGTCTACGCCCCTACACCGACACCCTGCCCAAGGCGCTGGTGCCCGTCGACGGCGAGACGACCATCATGGACATCTCGCTGCGCAACCTGGCGGCGGCCGGGCTGACCGACGTCGTCGTCGTGGTCGGCTACCGCGCGGAGGCGGTCGAGGCGCGCAAGGAGGCACTGGAGGAGCGCCACGGCGTCAAGCTCACCCTCAGCCACAACGACAAGGCCGAGGAGTGGAACAACGCCTACTCACTGTGGACCGCGCGCGAGTTCTTCTCCGAGGGCGTCCTCCTCGTCAACGGCGACACGGTTCACCCCGTGAGCGTCGAGGAAACGCTACTCGCCGCACGGGGACCGGAACTGCTCCTCGCGGTGGACAGCGTGAAAAGCCTCGCTGACGAGGAGATGAAGGTGACCCTGGACGAGGAGGGCCACCTGCGCACGATCACCAAGCTCATGGACCCGGCCACCGCCGCGGGCGAGTACATCGGCGCCACCCTCATCGAGGGCTCCCTGGACGCCCGTCTCGCCGACGCCCTCAAGGCCACCTGGGAGCGCGACCCGCAGCTGTACTACGAGGACGGCTACCAGGAGCTGGTCAACCGCGGCGAGAAGGTCGCCGTGGCGCCGATCGGCGAGGTGGACTGGGTCGAGGTCGACAACCACGACGACCTGGCCAAGGCGAGGGAGATCGCATGCCGCTACTAGCCCGCATGCTCCCCTCCCCGCTGGCGATCGACGTGCGCCGGGGAGCCGTCTCCTCCCTCGGGACGCTGCTCGCCGACCGCAGGATCGCCACCGAGGGACGCATCGCCGTGGCCGTCGGCCCGGGGCAGGGGGCGCAGATCGCCTCCGAGCTGGACCTGCCCAACTGCGAGGTCTTCCACGTCGAGGAGGGCACCGTCGACGCCGCGACCGAGCTGGGCAAGAAGCTCCGCTCGGGCGCCTACGAGGCGGTCGCCGGGATCGGCGGCGGCAAGACCATCGACGTGACCAAGTTCGCCGCCACCATGGCGGGGATCCCCATGGTGGCCGTGGCCACCAACCTCGCGCACGACGGCATCGCCTCGCCGGTCAGCTCGCTGGAGCACGAGGGCGGCAAGCCCTCCATCGGCGTGACCATGCCCATCGCCGTGGTCATCGACGTCGACTACGTCCGGGCGGCCCCCTCGCACCTGGTGCGCTCGGGCATCGGCGACGTGGTCAGCAACATCTCCGCCATCGAGGACTGGGAGCTGGCGGGCCGGGTCAACGGCGAGCCGGTGGACGGCATGTCCGTCACCTTCGCCAGGGTCGCGGCCGAGGCGGTCCTGCACCGCCCGGACTCGGTGGAGTCCGAGGCCTTCCTCACGGTGCTGGCCGAGGGCCTGGTGCTCTCGGGGATGGCGATGTCGGTGGCCGGGTCCAGCCGCCCCGCCAGCGGCGCGTGCCACGAGATCCTGCACGCGATCACCCAGCTCCACCCGGGCACCAGCAACCACGGCGAGCTCGCCGGGCTGGGCGCGCTGTACGCGTCCTTCCTGCGGGTGCGGCACCTGGACTGGTCGCAGGCGCGGATGAACGAGATCCGCGACTGCCTGATCCGTCACGAGCTGCCCGTCGTGCCCTCCGACGTCGGACTCGACGAGGCGGAGTTCGCACGGGCGGTGGTCCACGCCCCGGACACCCGTCCGGGCCGGTTCACCATCCTGGAACACCTGAACCTCTCCGAGGACGAGATCGGACGGAGCGTCAAGGACTATGTCGAAGCCGTCGGTCGCTGAGGTCCGCGCGGGCGGCCAGCCCGCCGGCATCAAGGAGAGGACGAACGAGGAGCACTGGGCGGGCCGCCTCTACATGCGCGACCTGTCCCCGTACCTGACCACGTTCTTCGTCCGGCTCGGCGTCCCCCCCAACCCGATCACCTACCTGATGATGGCCTTCGGCGTGCTCGCCGGGGTCGTGGTCGCCTTCGGCGGCCTGTGGTCGGCGATCGTGGCGGCGCTGTTCGTGCAGGTGTACCTGCTGCTGGACTGCTCCGACGGCGAGGTGGCGCGCTACACCGGCCGCACCAGCGTGGCCGGGATCTACCTGGACCGCATCGGCCACTACGTGTCCGAGATCGCGCTCCTCATCGGTCTGGGCGTGCGCGCCCAGGGCGAGTGGGAGCCGGGCGGCTGGGTGATCCTGGGCATGGCCGCGGCGATCGGCGTGGCGCTCATCAAGGCCGAGACCGACAACGTGGTGGTGGCGCGGGCCAAGGCGGGCCTGCCCGAGAAGGTCTCGGACGAGGCGATGCGTCCGCGCTCGTCCGGGCTCAGCCTGGCCCGCCGCCTGGCCTCGGCGCTGAAGGTGCACCGCCTCATCCAGGCCGTGGAGCTGTCCCTGATCGTCGTGGTGGCGGCCGTGGTGGACGCCTTCCTCGGCGACCTGACGGCCACCCGGATCCTGGTGGCGGCGTGCGCCGCGGTGGGCGTGCTGATGAGCTTCGCGCACTTCGTGAGCGTGCTCGCCTCACGCCGCCTCGAATAGCGCGGACACTTCGGGCGCCCCCGGCCCGAACCGGGTCGGAGCGTCACGAACGACGCGCCGATGACGTTGACGTCACGAACGGGGCCGTGCAGGTTACCCTGTCCACGGTCCCGTCCACCTTCCCTTTATTCTTTCGTTAGTCTGTTCCTGCGATCGTTGGCCGTGTGTCAACCTTCCAGTAACACTTCGTCCACTGAACGGTCGCAACCATGGCCACACCCGTGATTCCGTCCTCACCGAGCCCGGAGAAGCCGGAGGTGACGGTCTCCCCAGCGCCCAGAGCCGAACGGAGCCGCCCCCAGGTGTCCGCGCCCACCCTGTCCTGCGTCCTGTTGACGATGGGCAACCGTCCGGCCGAGCTGCGCCGCGCCATCACCAGCGTGTTCGAGCAGGAGGACGCGGACGTCGAGGTCGTGGTCGTCGGCAACGGCGCGGACCTGCCGGAGCTGCCCGAGGGCGTCACGCGGGTGCGCCTGCCGGAGAACGTGGGCATCCCCGAGGGGCGCAACCACGGGGTGCGCGCGACCAGCGGCGACATCATCCTCTTCCTGGACGACGACGGCTGGTACCGCTCCAGGAACCTCGCCCGCCACGTGCGCGAGCGCTTCGCCGCCGACCCGTCGCTGGGCGCGCTGTCCTTCCGCATCGCCGACCCCGACGGCGGCCCCGACCAGCGCCGCCACGTGCCGCGCCTGCGCGTGGGCGACTCCCGCAAGTCGAGCGTGGTGACCACGTTCCTGGGCGGGGCGTGCGCGATCCGGCGCACCGCCTTCGAGGCCGGGGGCGGCCTGCCGGGCGACTTCTTCTACGCGCACGAGGAGACCGACCTCGCCTGGCGGATCATGGACGCGGGCTACGGGATCGAGTACGACGCCGACGCGGTGATGTACCACCCGGCGGTGGCGCCGACCCGGCACGAGAACTTCTACCGGCTCAACGCCCGCAACCGGGTGTGGCTGGCCCGCCGCAACCTGCCCTGGCCCCTGGCCGCGGCCTACCTCGGCACCTGGGTCGGGCTGACCGTGCTGCGCGAGCGCGACCGCGACGCGCTGCGCTCGTGGTTCGGGGGCTTCCGGGAGGGCTGGCGCGAGGAGGCCGGTCCGCGCACCCCGATCAGCTGGTCGACCGCGTGGCGGATGACCCGCGCCGGACGCCCGCCGATCATCTGATCCCCCGGCCGGCCCCGGCGTCGGCCGGGGCCCGCCGCCCCGCGCGCCGGTGGCCGGTCCGGCCACGACAGCGAAAAGCCCCCTCGACCGACGGGCTCCGGAGTTCCAGAACTCCTCGGACCCACCGGTCGAGGGGGCTTTTCGCTCAGCTGGTGGCCGCGTCGCGGTGGCGCACCTGGGGGGCGCGATCCTTCGGCACGAAGTGGGGCCAGGTCGGCGTTCCGCATTCGGCCGCGTGCAGCGCCGCGCGCACGTTGGCGGAGAACAGGCGTGAGGCGTCCTCCAGGGTTCCGGCCTCCACACCCATCGTCACCGAGAGCGTGCGGTTGGCCAGGCTTCCGACCACGTCGGGGTCGACGATGCCGGGATCGCACTCCTGGAGGTTGTCCAACTCGTCGACGAAGCGGTCGACGAAGTCGTCGAAGTCCCCGTCACTGTCGGCGCCGTTCCGTGCTTCGAAGGAAAGGTCGGCTACGAGGTGGTGTGTGGTCACAGGTTCCGCTCCTCCCAGCATGTGGCCCGACGCAGCTGCCCCAGCAGGTCCTTGAGGTAATTTGCCCCGGAGGGCGTGAGCTTAACGGTCTTGAAGTGTTTCTCCGGGCACGGGCAGTACATCTTGTAGTACTTCTTCCTGCGCTCGACCCTCCACTGTCTGACCTCGGCTGCCCGGAGCACGGATTCCAGATCCTTGTTCGGGTGTCGTGGACGAACCATACGCAGTCCCGGCCGGTCGCACAGAGGGGAGAGGGGTCGGCGCCTGAGCTGCTGTGGCCCAAGCGTAGGTGAAGCCTAGGGGAGCGGGCTCCGACGGACCGGCGGTTCGGCGTTTTCGACCCGGATTCCTCGGGGCGGGACGCGGCGGGGGCAGGGCGGCGGCCGCGGCCTCGATGCGGTGACGGAAAACTGTTGCCGCTTGACAATAGTTGACTCTGGCGGCATTGTTTACGGTTGGGAAGCCCGCCCCGAGGTGGCGGCTGCCCAGGGCAGGGCGGGGACGCCGGGGTTCCACCCAGACGTGGCGCCGGGCCGACCGCCCGGTCCGCACCAGTGGCTCAAGCCGTGCGGAAGTTCGGCTGGTCGGAACTCTCGGAGCGTTCCTCGGAGCGGCTCGCCGCCTCGCGGAAGGACACGAGCCCTTCCATGAGCATCACCCGCTTGCGCGGGGGCATGCGGGCGATGACCTCGTGGAGCTCAGCCTCCCTGCGAGCCCTCAGGTCGCGCAGGAAGGTCCGGCCGCTCTCGCTCAGCCAGAGCCTCAGCTCACGACGGCTGTTCGGACTCGGCGTCCGGGTCACGAAGCCGACCGCCTGGAGGCGGTCGCACAGCCTGCTCACGGACGGAGGGGTGGAACCCAGGCGCTCGGTCACCGTACGCAGGTTCACACCGTCCTCCTCCTCAAGGATGAAGAGGACCTTGAGCTGCGGAGGGGAGACCGGTGAGGAGGCGACCTCACGGCCGCGCCCCCAGAGCACTTCCATGAGTTCGGTGACGGTGGAGGCCGCACGGGCTGCTTCGGCTGTCGGTTCCTGCGATTCAGGACTCACTTTCCACTCTCACACGTCGCGTCTGTGAGCTGTACCCATCCGGCATCGGAAATGGGGTACCTCTACGACCATAACGGAACGCCCCGTTCCGCGCCCGCCGACCGTACCCGTGCCGGTGTGCGGGATACTTCTCCAATCGGCACAGAAAAAACAGGTCGAGCCAGTGAACAGATACGAGACCGTAGCGCGGTCCCTCCGCGAGGCCCAACCGTACGGGCTCATGGCGGTCCTCCGCGGGGCTCTCTCCGAGGACTACGCGGCGGTGTCCGCCGAACTCTTCCTCGCTGACTACGGACTCAAGGTACTCTGCCACGTCCCCGATCCGCCCGGGGAGTGCGCGGGGGAGTACTCCGTCTTCAACAGTGTCGTGGGCAGGGTCTTCGGCGCGCAGGAGACCTTCGTCGAGGACAGCTTCGGGTCCGAGGCCGTCACCGTCCACCTCCCGGTCAGCGCCCGCGGCGACCGGCTGGGCGTGCTCACCGTCGAGCTGAAGGCGGACGACTACTCCGCCGGGGTGCTCGCCGAACTGGAGCAGGTCGCCCGCGTGCTCGGCCACGAGATCCTCGTCGCCGAACGCGACACCGACGTCTACCGGACGCTGCGCCGCAGGGACCGACTCACCCTGGCCGCCGAGGTCCAGTGGGACCTGCTGCCGGGCCGGGGCTTCGAGTGCCCCGAGTACAGCATCGGCGCCCAGCTGGAGCCGGCCTACTCCATACGCGGCGACAACTTCGACTGGTCGGCCGCGCCGGACCGGCTCACCCTGGGCATCACCAACGGCATGGGCGAGGGCATCGACGCCTCGCTGCTGACCAGCCTGGCGGTCAACGCCCTGCGCAACGCCCGCCGCAGCGGGATCCCGCTGGCCGACCAGGTCGCCCTCGCCGACAAGGCCGTCTACGCCCACTACCGGGGAGAGCGCTACCTGGACGTCCTCCTGCTCGGCTTCGACCTGGCCACCGGCGAGGTGCAGGCGGTCGACGCGGGCTCGCCCCTCCTCTACCGCCTGCGCGGCGACCGGGTCGAGCAGATGCCCTTCGAGGCCCAGCTGCCCATGGGCATGGCCGAGGACACCGTCTACACCGCGGAGAGCTTCCGGGTCGAGCCGGGCGACCGGCTGGTGTTCGTCAGCGACGGCGTGTTCGACGCCAAGGGATCGTCTGAGGGGGAGACCTTCGGCACCCGAGCCCTGTCCCTGGCCATCCTGGCCACCAGGTTGGTGCCCAGCGCCTCCGTTCCCCAGGAGGTCCTGCGCCACCTGGCCGAGTACCGGGGCGACCACGAGTCCCTCGATGACGCGCTGGTGGTGTGCCTGGACTGGCGGGGTCGGCCCGAGCCGGAGTAGGCGCCGCGTCCCGCTCCGGCGCACGCCGCGCCCCGTGCCCGCCCGCCTCAGGTCTGGTAGACAATTGCCACGCGGCAACAACGCGGAATCCCCCTTCCAGTGACACGCAGGACCACGAGGAGATGTATGACTGACGGAGCATCCGACCACTCAGGGTCGGGCGCGCGGATCGTGTCCGCCTTCCTCCGGCGCCGCAGGGAGCAGATCGCCCAGCGGTGGGCCGACCTGCCCCTCTTCCAGACGGTGTTCACCGTCACCCGGGACGAGGCCGTCGAGGCCTGCCACGCCGTCGTCGACTCCCTCGCGGTGGTCGCCGACAGCGGGCGCGTCGACGACCTGGAGGCCCCGGGCTTCCACCCCGTCCGCGAACAGCTCGTCGCCATGACCGCCTCGCGGACCAGGTCGGGGCTGTCCATCGCCCAGGTCGACCGCGAGGTCGGCGTCCTGGGCGAGGCCGCGATGGAACTGCTGGTCTCGGACGCCCCCGGGACCGGGCCCGACGAGCTGTGCGACATCCGAGTCCAGCTCGTCACGCTGTTCGCCACCCTGCGGGTCATGGTCGTCGAGAGCATGCTCCAGGAGAACCAGGAGATCATCCAGCGCCAGCGCCAGCAGCTCCTGGAGATGGCGACCCCGGTCGTCAAGCTCTGGGACCGCCTCGTCGCCGTGCCGCTCATCGGCATGCTCGACAGCGCGCGCAGCCAGGTGGTGATGGAGAACCTCCTGGAGGCCATCGTCGAGCACAAGGCCACCATCGCCATCCTGGACATCACCGGCGTGTCCACGGTGGACTCGCTCGTGGCCCAACACCTCATGAAGACCGTCGCCTCGGCGCGGCTCATGGGCGCGGAGTGCGTGATCTCCGGTATCCGCCCCGCCATCGCCCAGACCATCGTCCAACTCGGCCTCGACTTGGGCCCGGTCACCACCCGCGCCAGTCTGGCCGACGCGCTGGAGTGGGCGCTGGAGCGCCGTCAGCGCAACGTGCAGTCCGTCAAGGGCCCCGAGAGCTGATTGGACAGGTACGTGACTAGTCCTCCCACCATCCCGGTCCTCGACCTCGGCGGGTTGCTGCTCGTGAGCATCCAGGGCGAACTCCCCGACGAGGCCGCGGTCGATCTCCAGAACGACGTGACCGCCGCGGTGGCCGACACCGGTTCGCGCGGACTCATCATCGACATCAGCTCGCTCGACATGGTCGACTCCTTCCTCGCACGCGTCCTCGCCGAGGTGGCGGCCTCCTCCCGGCTCCTCGCGGCCAGGACCGTCCTGGTCGGCATGCGCCCGGCGGTGGCCATCACCCTGGTCGAACTGGGCCTGACCCTGCCGGGCATGGACACCGCCCGCACGGTCACCGAGGCGGCGGCCAGCTTCGGGGTCACCATCGAACGGAAGGATCGGCCGGAACGGGGCGCGACGTGAGCCGGACCTCCGCGGAACCGATCCACGTACCCATCCGCAGGGACACCGACCTGACCGTGGTCCGACAACAGGTGCGCGCCCTGGCACAGCAGACCGGATTCGGCCTGGTCCAGCAGACCAAGCTCGTGACCGCGGCCAGCGAGCTGGCCCGCAACACACTCCTGCACGGCGGGGGCGGGTCCACCGAGATCAGCGTCGTCCACGGCCAGGCGGGACAGGGACTGCGCGTGTCCTTCGTCGACTCCGGGCCGGGAATCCCCGACGTGGACATGGCCCTGACCGACGGCTACTCCACCGCGGGCGGCCTGGGCATGGGCCTGAGCGGCTCCAAACGCCTCGTGCAGGAGTTCGAGATCGAGAACCTCCCCGAGGGAGGGACCAGGGTGACCATCACCTCCTGGGCCGACCCCTACGGGCGCGGAGCCCGATGACCAGGGTCTGGGACCTGGCGGTCACCGACGCCACGCACGTGTCCGAAGCGGCCCGGACCGCCCGCAAGGCCGCGCTCGGCATCGGTCTGGACGGGGCCGCGGCGGACGCCGCGGCCCTCGCCGCGTCCGAACTGGCGACCAACATGTGCAGGTACGCCGGTGGTGGGCGCTTCGTGGCGGAGGAGGCCAGGGAGCCGTGGGGAACGGCCCGGGCGCTGCAGATCCTCGCCCTGGACCACGGCCCCGGGATCCCCGACGTCCCGCGCGCCATGGAGGACGGCTTCTCCACCTCCGAGGACTCCCTGGGGGCGGGGCTCGGCGCCTGCGCGCGCGCCGCCGACTTCTTCGAGGTCCAGAGCGCTCCCGGAAGGGGGACGGTCGCGGTGGCCCGGTTCGCCCGGCCCGCCGACCGCGCGCTGTTCGGCGCCCGCGCGGCCACGGGCGGGATACACGTCCCCCTGGGCGGCTACAAGCTCTCCGGGGACGCCCTGGCCTTCCGCAGCGGCGGAGCCCTGCGCACGGTCATGCTCGCGGACGGGCTCGGGCACGGTGAGGCCGCGTCGGACGCCGCCGACGTGGCCTCGCGCTTCGTGACCGGGAGCCGGGGAGGGACCCCCGACACGCTGTTGCGCGGGCTGCACGAGGCGCTGCGGCGCACGCGCGGGGCGGCCGTGGCGATCGCCGAGATCGACGAGTCCCGGGGCCGCCTCACCTTCTGCGGGGTCGGCAACATCGGCGCGCGCCTGTACCGGGGCGGGCGCTGGGAGACACTGCTCTCCCAACCCGGGATCGTGGGGGCCTTCTCCCTGCGGACGCCGGCCCCGGCCCGGCGGGAGTGGTCCCCGGGCGACATGCTCATCCTGCACAGCGACGGGGTGCCGGGACGCTGGAAACCCGACGGCGTCGAGGCACTGCGCGGCCACGACGCCGCGGTCGTGGCCGGAGCGGTGTTCCGGGACTCGGGCAGCGCGGCCCGTCCGCTGCGCGACGACACCAGCGTCGCCGTGGTCACGCACACCGCACGCCCTGACGGGGGAGGACGATGACGCAACCGCTGCTCGACCTGCGGGTCCGCGGCGCGGTCGACGCGGCGCGGGCCCGCGCGGCCATGGCACGCGTGCTCGGCGCCGCGCGAGGCGGGGACGAGGCCGAACTGGAGTTCCTGGACGGCGCCTCCTCGTCGGCGCTGCGCGCGGCGGAACCCGACGGCCCGGCCGCGCTGGCGGTGGAGCTGTCCGAGGACGGGCTCGTGCTGCGCGCCACCGTCCGCGACGGCGCGGGGGAGAACTGTTGGGAGTCCGCCCTGCCCCTCCCCGAGCCCCTCGACCCGGAGGTCGCGGCGGACGGCGGTCCGGAGGAGGCCGACGCCGAACTCCTGGCGGCGGAGCTGCTGCGCACCTCCGAGCGCGCGGGGAGGGTGGCCGCCGTCGCGGCCGAGCGCGCACGCGAGCTGGAGTGGCACCAGCGCGAGCTGGAGGAGACCAACCAGGGCGTGCTCGCGCTGCACGCCGAACTCGCCGAGGCCAGCGACGAACAGCGCAGGCTCCTGGCGGCCGAGCGGGCGGCCCGGGACCAGGCGGAGGCCGCCCGCAACAGGCTCACGTTCCTCTCCACGGCCAGCGCGAGGCTCATGACCTCCCTGAACCAGTCGGAGATCTTCGCCCGCATCCAGGACCTGCTCGTGCCCGAGCGCGCCGACGCCGTCGAGGTGTGGCTCACCGACGAGGACGGCGGCCTGTGCGCCTCCGGCGCGCGTGAGGCCGCCGTGCCGGACACGGTGCTCCTGGCCGCGGCCCGGCGACGCCCGACGGACGCCCTGGCCGGGGAGGGGGAACTGGCCCTCCCCCTGCTCACGGGCTCGGGGCTGCTCGGGGTGCTGCTGCTGCGCCGCACCGACCCCCTGGACGCGGACGACGAGGTCGTGCTGGTCGAACTCGCGCGGCGGGCGGCGGCGTCGCTGGACAACGCGCGCCGCTTCGAGCGCGAGCGCGACACCGCGGCCACCCTCCAGCGGGCCATGCTCACCGAGCTGCCCGAGACCCCGGGGATGGAGATGACGGCCCGGTACCTGCCCGCCACGCGCGGGATGAACGTGGGCGGCGACTGGTACGACGTCTTCTCGCGGGGCGACGGCGAGTTCATCGGGGTGGTCGGCGACGTCACCGGGCACGGCATCCACGCCGCGGTGATGATGGGCCAGCTGCGCACGGCCCTGCGCGCCTACGCGCTGGAGGAGCGCAGCCCGGCCGTACTGCTGGAGCGCCTGCACCGGCTGCTGGGCCACCTCGAACCGGACCTGTTCGCGACCGCGGTCATCGTGCGCTTCCGGCCGGGGGATCCCGAGGTGGTGATGGCCGGAGCCGGGCACCCGCCGCCGCTGTGGCGCGACGGCGAGGGCAGGGCGGAGGCGGTTCCCCTGCCGTCCGGCGGCATGCTCGGCCTGCCGGTGGAGCTGACCTACACCGACCACACCGTCGAACTGCCCCCGGGCGCCGCGCTGCTGCTGTACAGCGACGGCCTGATCGAGCGGCGCGGGGAGTCCATCGACGACGGGATCGCGCGCCTGGTGGAGGGCTTCGGGGGACCGCCGTACTGGCGGGGCGGCCCGGACAAGGCGGCCGACGACCTGCTGGACGCCATGGTCAAGTACCAGGACTGCGACGACGACGTGTGCCTGCTGGTCTTCCTCGCCGCCGAGCGGGACGCCCCGCGGGCGGACGGGTAGCGGCGGCCCGGGCCCGCGCGCGCAAGGGGCCGGGCGCCTCTCGGCGCCCGGCCCCTGACACGGTGCCCCGCCCCCGTCGCCCGCCCTCCCGGGCCCGGTGCAGGGGCCGCGGATCAGACCTCGGTGAAGGCCTCGTCGTACTCCAGGCGCGGCAGGCGGTCGAACCACGCGTCCGGGCCCGGCCTGCCGACGTTCATGACCACCAGGGGCCGAAGCGTGGAGTCCTCGCCGAAGAACTCGCGGCGCACGCCCTCGGCGTCGAAGCCGGTCATCGGCCCCGCCGCCAGACCGGCGGCGCGCACGCCCAGGACCAGGTAGCCGATCTGGAGGAACGCGTTCTGCAGGGCCATGCTCTCGCGGGCCTCGACGGGCATCCCGGAGAAGTTGTCCCGGGCGTCGGGCGCGACGGGGAAGGTCTTCGGGAAGTGCTCGTGGAAGTCGGAGTCCGCGGACAGGATCAGGGTGAGCGGCGCCGTCGAGGTCTTGGGGGCGTTGTTGCCCGCCATGTGCGCCACGAGGCGCTCGCGGGCCTCGGCCGAACGCACCACGGTGACCCGCAGCGGCTGGTTGTTCATGGCGGTCGGCCCGTACTTGACCAGGTCGTGGATCGCGCGGACCTGCTCCTCGGTCACCGGCTCGTCGGTGAAGCTGTTCGCGGTACGGGCGTCCCGGAAGAGCAGGTCCTGGGCCGCCTTGTCGAGTACCAGCGCGTCAGTCATGTGTTTCCTCGGTCGTGCTCGTGGTGTGGCGGGGGGCCGTGCGGAGTCGGCTCCGACACGGACCACAACACTTGTTGACGAGGAAGATATTTCTTGGACTGGAAGTGGGGTCAGTCACGCACCGGAGTGCGCTGACGACTCCGCGGGGGCGGCACGACGGGCAGCGGCCCGCCGGAGGCCTCGTCCGCCCACGCCTCCAGGCGCTTGACGAACAGGCGCGCCTGGACCGGCCAGTGGAAGGAGGTCCGCGCGATCCGGTGCCCGGTGCGCGCCAGGTTCCGGCGCAGCTCCGCGTCCCGGCGCAGCCGCAGCACCGACTCCGCCGCGGCCGACACGTCCCCGAACGGCACCACCAGGCCCGACGGGCCCTCCGGGCGGCCGGTCACCAGCTCCTGCGCCACCGGGTTGGGCGTGGTCACCACCGGCAGGCCGTGCGCCATGTACTCCACGACCTTGGTCGGCATCGAGTGCCGGTAGTTGGGCGTGTCGTGCAGCAGGCTCAGCCCCGCCATGGCGCCCGCGCAGATCCGCAGCGCCCGGTCGTTGGGCACGAACCCGTACCAGTGCAGGACGTCCTCCTGCTGGGCCTCGCGCAGCAGCGGCCGCACCCCGGCGTCGGCCCCGCCGATCACCTCCAGGCGCACGCCGTGCGGGCGCAGCATGCGCCCCAGCTCCACCAGTTCGCGCGCGCCGCGCGCCTCGGACACCTGGCCCAGGTACACGATCCGGTCGTCGCCCGGCTCGCGCGCCGGGAACTCCGGCACCTCGGTGGTGTTGGGCACCACCGGGTGCTCCAGGCGGAACCGGGATCGGTACCCCTCCTCGGCCAGCATCAGCCGCATCCGCCGCTCCGCGCGCCGCTCGAAGGATCGCACCACCGTGCCCAGCGGACGCCGCAGCGCCCGGGGCACCCACGCCTTGGTGAGCAGGGCCGCCGCCGTGTCCTCGTGCACGTCCCACACCGTCACCGGGCGTCTGGACGGCAGGGCCATCAGGAGTTCGGGGTCGTGGAAGAGCAGCAGGTCGGCCAGGGGCGCCTGCTCGGCGAGCACCGCGCGGGCGGCGCGCAGCGAGGCGAGCCGCTCGCGCCCCGAGGCGCGCGGCACGTCCACCGAGCGCAGTTCCGACCAGGGGGTCACCCCGCACTCGCGGAACGGCGCCACATAGGTCACGCTGTGTCCGGCGTCCAACAGGGCGCGGATCTGCCGGTGCAGGATCCGTGCGTCCTCCGGGTGGTGCACCACCGTGGCCACGAGCGCGTGCATCGATCTCACCTACCTGTGTCGCCGTCTGAGGCCCTCTCGGGCGGATCGGCCTGGCCGCTCCTCTCGGAGCGGTATCAGCTCTTCGTCACGGTATTCAGCGGGAAAGACGCGCCGAGGAAAGCCCGGTGGCCGCACGGAGTGCAGCGGGTGAACCTTCGGCCGGGCGAAGGTGAACGCCGAAAGGCACGCCGATGAACGCGGTGTGGTCGCGGATCGGCGTGCCCGTCGGGACGGGTCCCTCAGCTCACAGGACCTCGATGCCCTCCCGTGTGACGTGGCGCCGCACCTGCGAGGGAATCGCGGAGTCCTCGGGGTCGGGGCGGCGCAGCACGCCCCGCGTGTCCAGGAGCAGCCGCGCGTACTCCTCCAGCCGCTTGGGCCGGTACTCGGCGTGGTCGGTGAGCAGGATGGTCAGGTCGGCCTCGGCCAGGGCGCGGTCCAGGTCGGTGGACCTGGGCACGTCCACGCCGTCGACCTGCCAGGACTCCACGTGCGGGTCGTGGTAGGTCAGCGTGGCGCCCTTGGCGGCCAGCTTGCGCGCGACCGGCCGGGCCGGGGACTCGCGCTGGTCGGCGATGTCGGCCTTGTAGGTGACGCCCAGCAGCAGCACCTTGGAGCGCGACAGGGCCAGGCCGGAGTCGTTGAGCAGCTCCTGCGCCCGCTGGATGACGTAGGAGGGCATGCGGCCGTTGATCTCCTGGGCCAGCTCCACGAACCGGAACGGGTAGCCGAGGGTCTTGACCTTGTACGACAGGTAGTTCGGGTCGATGGGGATGCAGTGGCCGCCCACGCCCGGGCCCGGGTAGAAGGCCTGGAAGCCGAACGGCTTGGTGGCCGCCGCGGCGATGGAGTCCCACAGGTCCACGCCCAGTTCCTGGCAGAAGATGGCCATCTCGTTGACCAGGGCGATGTTGACGTGGCGGTAGGTGTTCTCCAGCAGCTTGGCCATCTCGGCCTCGCGGGTGCCGCGCGCCCGCACCACCGTGTTCACGAAGGCGCCGTAGAACTCCGCCGCCGCCTCGCCGCACTCCTGCGTCAGGCCGCCGACCACCTTGGGCGTGTTGGCCACGCCGAAGGTCGGGTTGCCGGGGTCGATGCGCTCGGGCGAGAAGGCCAGGTGGAAGTCGGCGCCCGCGACCAGGCCGGACTTCTCCAGCAGCGGGCGGACCACCTCCTCGGTGGTGCCGGGGTAGGTGGTCGACTCCAGGATGACCAGGGTGCCGGGCTGCAGCTGGGCGGCGATCGCCTCGGCCGCGGACGTCACCGCGCCCAGGTCGGGGCCGCCCTCGGCCGACAGCGGCGTGGGCACGCAGATCACGATGGTGCGCGCGGCGGCCAGGCAGGCCGGGTCGGTGGTCGCGGTGAAACCGCGGTCCAGCATCCGGCGCACGTCCTCCGCGGAGAGGTCGTCCACGTGCGAGACGGCGTTGTTGAGCCCGTCGACGACGCGGTCGCTCACGTCCAGACCGGTGACCTTCAGGCCGGCGGACACGGCCTCGGCCGCCAGCGGCAGGCCGACGTAGCCGAGGCCGAGAACGACGAGGTCGCTGACCGCACCGGCGGACTGCTCGGAGACAAGGGCTGGGTTGGAGGCTGCGGCATCCACTTCGTGGTCACACTCGCATTCATCTCGTGAACGGGCGTAAATAGCGGGAAGTGCCATTGCTCAGTGCGTTAGACGTCTGAGTGTAAGCACGTGTTGTCCACGCTTACGGGTTCTGGCCTGGTTCGGTCATTTCGCGAATCTGAACCCGATACGCCTGGTTGTAGCGGTATGCGGCCTCGGCCCAGGTACGGTCGCCGACGAGATCGCGACCCGCACTGCCGTAGGAGATCCGCTTTTCACGACTGTAAGCGAGTTTTGTCAGCACATCGGCTAGGGTCGCCGATTCGCCTGCCGGAATTAACTCTCCTGTCACTCCCGGTTCCACGATCTCTCGCAACGCGGGGAGATCACTGGCCACCACCGGAAGCCCGCCCGCCATGGCCTCCACGGGTTTGAGCGGGGTGACCAGACGGCACACCCGCTCGTCGCGCCTGGGCACCGCGAACACGTCCAGCGCGGCGTGGTGGTCGCGCACCCGCGCGGCCGGGACGCGGCCGGTGAAGTGCGCGGCCCCCTCCAGACCCAGCGAGTCGGCCAGGGAGCGCAGCGCGGGCAGCTCGGGACCGTCCCCCACCACCAGGGCGTGCGCCGCCTCGCCGCGTTCGCGCATCAGGGCCACCGCCTCCAGCAGCGTGTCCAGGCCCTCGTAGCCGAAGCAGCTGGTGGTGGTGCCCACCACGAAGTCCTCGCCGCCGATCCCCAGCTCGGCGCGCACCCCCGCGCCCGGGGGCAGCGGGGCCAGGAAGGAGGCGTCCACCGCGTTGGGCACCACCAGCAGGCGCTCGCGCGGCACGCCGCGCGCCTCGATGTCGGCGCGCATCGCCTCGCCCAGGGTCACCACCAGGTCGGCGGCCAGCATGCACTCGGTCTCGCTCGCGCGCTCGGCCCGGTAGAAGGCGTCGTCCACGCTGCGCGAGGGGTCGCGCGAGAGCCACGACTCCTCCAGGAAGCCCCGCACCTCGTACACCACCGGCAGGCCGAACCTGCGGCCCAGCTCCAGGGCCAGGCGGGCGTTGTGGTGGTTGCTCGCGGCGTGCAGCACGTCGGGCCGCAGCGCCTCCACCAGCTCCGACCCCAGCCGCACCCCCGCGGCCAGCTCCTGGGCGGCGTCGGCGGGCGCGGTCCAGGGGAGGAGGCGGTGGTAGGGGATGCCGTCCACCCGCACCAGCGTGCGCGGGTCGGGAACCCCCTTGACCAGGGGGTACCCCGCCCGGGTGACCACGTGCACGTCCATTCCGGCCTCGCGCTGGGCGACCGCGATCTTGTGGGTGCGCTGGGTGTAGCCCGCGTTGGTGTGCGGCAGCGCGTTGGTCACCAGGTGCAGCACCCGCAGGCCCGCTCCGGGTGACGCCGGGTCCCCGGCCACACGCCACCGTTCACCCTCCGACGCCTCCGGTCGCCGAGCGTTCACCGTGGCGTCGGGCGGCGTTCGTGGATCGCGGGTTAACGTGATGGCGTGACGGTCAGGCGACGTGGACGGGGGCGCGGCGACAGCGCGTCCCGTGGCCAGGGCCGTCCGATGCTCCGCGGCCTCCCGAAGAGCGCCCTCCGGAAGCTGTTCGACCAGCTCCCGGGCGGTGGCCGCGTCTCCCGCCGCCAGGCAGGACGCCACCAGGCGGCCCACCCGGCGGGGGGAGGCACCGCTCGCCGCGGTGAGCACCGCCTCGCGGGCGTCCGCGCGCCGGCCCTGGTCCCACAGGGCGTAGGCGCGGGCCCGGCCGCCCGCCCGGGAGGCCAGGGCGCGCACCGCGCGCCGGGGCGGACCGGGCGTCAGCCGCAGCGCCAGCAGCGGCAGCCGGGCCGGTTCGGCCCGCAGGTGTCGCCAGGCCAACGAGAGGGTGAACGTCGCCGCTCGCGGCCAGCGGGCGCGCGGACGCGGAACCTGGGTTTCGGAAGCTTGGGTGTCATGCACGGTCAGTCACACAACCACGCGGACGTGACCGTACGGTGACACCACGGCGACACGGACGGGACGGCTCGGGCAAGGAACGCCGCCGGACCACACCAGTCCCGCCGGTCACGGCGGGAACAGCACCCCAACAGAAGGAAACGTGAGAGCCGTGGCAACGAGTGCCCCCCTGGGGAGCCAGGACACCGGGATCGTGCACGTCGTCGGCGCGCGCCCCAACTTCGTCAAGGCAGCGCCCGTGGTCTCCGCCCTGCGCGGACGCGGCGCGCACCAGGCGGTCGTGCACACCGGCCAGCACTACGACGACCGCATGTCCGCGGTGTTCTTCCGCGACCTGGGCCTGCCCACCCCCGACGTCGACCTCGGCGTCGGCTCGGGCTCCCACGCCGCCCAGACCGCCGCGCTCATGGTGGGCCTGGAGAAGGAGTTCACCGAGCGCAGGCCCGGCATGGTGGTCGTCTACGGCGACGTCAACTCCACCGTGGCCGCGGCCCTGGTCGCCGCCAAGCTGCACGTCCCCGTCGCCCACGTGGAGGCGGGGCTGCGCTCCTTCGACAACACCATGCCCGAGGAGATCAACCGCCGCGTCACCGACCAGCTCAGCGACGTGTGCTTCGCCACCAGCCCGGAGGCCGTCGGCCACCTGGCCGCCGAGGGCGTCCCGCCCTCCCGCGTCCACCTGGTCGGCAACCCCATGATCGACACCCTCCTGGGCAACCTCGACCGCTTCGACGCCGACGCCCTGCGCGAGCGCCTGGACCTGCCCGAGCGCTACGTCGCCGCCACCCTGCACCGGCCCGCGAACGTGGACGACCCCGACACCGCCGCCCGCCTCGCCGCGCGCCTGCACGAGATCGCCGACCTCGCCGACGTGGTCATGCCCGTGCACCCGCGCGGCAAGGCCGCCTTCGACCGGGCCGGGCTCGGCGACCACCCGCGCGTGCGGCTCCTCGAACCCCTGGGCTACCTCGACTTCGTCGCGCTCACCCGCGGCGCCGCCGCCGTGGTCACCGACTCCGGCGGCGTCCAGGAGGAGACCACGATCCTCGGGGTCCCCTGCCTTACCCTGCGCCCCAACACCGAGCGCCCCGTCACCATCACCCACGGCACCAACCAGCTCGTCACGGAGGCCGACCTCCTCCAGGCCGTCACCAAGGTCCTGCACGGGCGGAGCCCGGAGCGGATCGGCGACACCCCGCCCCTGTGGGACGGCCGCGCGGGGGAGCGCATCGCCTCCGTGCTCACCCAGTGGTCGAGGTGAACCCCATGACACACGAACACCGCGCACCCGTTCCCGCACCCAGGAACGCCAGCGCGCGGGAACGCGCCGTACGGGGCGCGGTCCCGGTCCAGGCACGCGGGGCGCGCCGAAGAGCGGCCCCTATTCCCCCGCAGCGGTCCAGGTGATCCACCATGGCACATGTCCCTCCAACCGTCCCGCACCCGAGGGGCCCCGCCGGGCCCGCGACACGCCTGGCCATGGGTATCCGCACCCGGCCGGGCACTCGCAGGGTGCACCGCACGTCGCAGTCGGACCCGACGCACGGCGCGGTGGTTTCGCCGAACCGAACCGAACACAAGGTGGCAGACCGTGAAACGGCGTGAACAGAGCCAGACCGAACAGCTCCGGCAGGCGCTGGCCGAGCGCGAGGCCCAGCTCCAGGAGGCGCGCAGCCGACTCGCCGCCCTGGAGGGCTCCACCTCGCTCCAGGTGGGCAAGGCGCTCACGGCCGCCGCCAAGCGCCCCGGCAAATCCCTGGTCAAACTTCCCCGTGACCTCTACCGCCTCTGGCGCAGCAGCGGCAACACCCGGCACACCGAGCGCCGCCGCCGCCGCGGCGGCGCCGAGCCGGTCCGCTCCTTCGACGCCGAGCGCCAGGAGTCGCGCCTGCTCACCGGCCTGAGCGGGGGCAGCGAGGACCTGCTGGTCGTCGCCACGGTCGTCGGCCCCTCCATCGCGGAGGCGATCGACCCCTACGTGCGCCCGGTGCCGCTGCGCCCGCACGACGCCCAGATCGTCATGGACGGTGTCGACGTGGACCTGGTCCTGGTCTCGGCCTCGGCCGCCGCCCCCGGGTCGCCGTGGGCGCACGTGGGCGACCCCGCGGCCGCCGACCGCACCCGCGCCCTGCACTGGGTGCTGGAGTCCGCCGCCTCCCGCGGCATCCCCACGGTCCTGCTCGACGACGTCCCCTCGCCGCCCGCCCTGCGCGAGCTGGGCTTCGACAGGGTCCACCGGGGCGACGCCGGGGTCCCCCTGCACCTGTTCAACCCCGTGGCCGCCGACCTGACGCCCGGGCCCGAGACGGTCTTCGTGCGCGTCCACCGCGAGGATCCCGTCCCCGGCGTCCTCGCCGGGCTGGACGCGGGCGTGGTGGAGGCCGACTCCCGCGGCCTCGCCGACGCCCTGCGCGCCGCCAAGGTCGCCGTCGTCGCGCCCCTGACCGCCGAGGAGCCCCGGCTGCACAGCCGCGCCTGGGCCTGCGGCACCCGCGCGGTGACCGCGGGGGAGGGCCTGGCCGTCACGGTGCCGCGCATGCGCGCCGAGGAGCCCACCGCGGCCGAGCAGCGCGGCATGCTCCGCCAGGTCTTCCTGCGCGAGGCCACCCCGGTCCGCCTCGCCGAGATCCTGGACGGCCTGGACTTCCCGCCCGGCACGCCCGGCCGTGAACTGCCGCTGCGCGGCCGGTCCGTGGCCGTCCTGGCCGACCCCGCGGGGGAGGCGGACGCCGACCGGCTCGCCGACGACCTGCTGGCCGCAGCGCTCAGGCCCGCCGAGGTGGTCGTGCCCGGTACGGCCTCCCGCCTGCCCGGGATCCAGCGGCTGCGCGCCGAGGGCGTCACCGTGCGCACGGTACGCTTCAACGCCCCGGACACCCCCGAGGAACTCACCCGCGACGAGCCCGGCGGCCGCGCCGGGGAGCCCTGGGCCACCCTGGCCGAGCGCGCCACCGCGCCGTGGTCGCACCTGTGGACCGCTCCGGTCGGCCGCAGGCGCCTGGCCGACCTGGTCTGCGCGGTGGAGTGCACAGACGCCGACGCGGTCGGTACCGTCGACGCGTCGGCCGCCGAGCCGGGCGCGCACGGTTTCCTCGACCGTCCCGGCACCGCGGACCGTCAGTACGTCTTCGTCAGCGCGGTCGTGCCGGAACTGGTCCGCACCACGCTGCTGAGGCGCGGCTGGGACCCGGCGGAGTGGAACCGCCGCGGCACCCGGCTCCTGGCCCTGGGCCCCGACCACGGGACGGGCGACGACGCGGAGGACCCCGTGTCCGACGCGGCCGACGCCTCGACCGGCGCCGTCGGATGAGCCGTACGGGCAACGAGAAAGCATCCGAAGGGAAGAACGTGAGCACACCGCCTCCGCGCGCACTCCTGTACGGGGACGTGGACCTCAACATCATCGACGGTTCCGCGATCTGGGCGCAGTCGATGGCGCAGGCCCTGGCCGCCGCCGGATGCGAGGTGACCCTGCTGCTGAAGGCGCCCGTGCGCACCGACCGGCTCACCGAGCCCCTCACCAGGGTGCCCGGGGTCCGGCTGCTGCGGCCCTACGAGGACAAGGCCCTGCCCGACCTGGGGCCGAGGGGGCTCACCCCGGAGCAGGCCGTCACCCTGATGATCAGGCACCACGAGCGCAAGCCCTTCGACCTCGTCGTCGTGCGCGGGCGCCGCCTGGCCGGGCTGGCCGCGCAGGAGGAGGCGCTGGCGGGCCGCCTGTGGACCTACCTGACCGACTTCCCGCACAGCGTGGGCGAGCTGTCCGCGACCGCCACCGCCGAACTCACCGAGATCGCGCTGGCCTCGCGGTTCCTGCTCTGCCAGACCGAGGAGCTGCGCGCCTTCCTGGAGTCGACGGTGCCCGCCGCCTGCGGCCGGTCGGTCCTGTTCCCGCCCGTGGTGGTCGTCCCCGAGGACGTGCGCGCCGACGGCGGGGCCGGCGGCCGCGCCCGTCTGGCCTACACCGGCAAGTTCGCGCCCCGCTGGAACACCCTGGAGATGACCGAGCTGCCCGCCGAGCTGGCGCGGCGCGGGGTGGACGCCGAACTCGTGATGATCGGCGACAAGATCCACGCCGAACCCGCCGACTGGGCCAAGAACATGCGCAGGGCCCTGGAGGGCACCCCGAACGTGGACTGGCGCGGCGGGATGTCGCGCGCCGAGGCGCTCCGCCAGGCCGCCGAGTGCGGCTTCGGGCTGTCCTGGCGCGACCCGTCCATGGACGCCAGCCTGGAGCTGTCCACCAAGGTGCTGGAGCTGGGCGCGCTCGGCCTGCCGGTGGTGCTCAACCGCACGCCCATGCACGAGGCCATGCTGGGCGCGGACTACCCGCTCTTCGCCGGGACCGACGTCGCCTCGGTCGCCGACGTGGTGGCCCGCGCCCACGGTGACCGCGCGGTCTACGCGGACGCCGCCGCGCGCTGCCGCGACGCCGCGGCCGACCACACGCTGGAGCGGGCCGCCGAGCGGCTGCGCGGCTACCTCGCCGACGCCCTGCCGCCCACCCCCGAGGGCGCCGACCCCGAGCGGCCGCTCAAGGTGGTCATCGCCGGGCACGACATGAAGTTCTTCACCCGCCTGGCCGAGTACCTGGACTCGCTGCCCGGTCTCGACGTGCGCATGGACGAGTGGGAGGGGCTGAGCACCCACGACCAGTACCGCTCCCGGGAGCTGGCCGCCTGGGCCGATGTGGTGATCTGCGAGTGGTGCGGGCCCAACGCGCTGTTCTACTCCAAGTGGAAGCGCCCCGACCAGCGGCTCATCGTGCGGCTGCACCGCTTCGAGCTCTACGCGGAGTGGCCCCGCAAGCTCGACATCGACAAGGTCGACGCTGTGGTGTGCGTGAGCCCCCACTACGCCGACCTGACCCGCGAGATCACCGGGTGGCCCGCCGGGAAGGTGGTCGTGGTCCCCAACTGGGTGGACGACGAGCAGCTCGGCCGCCCCAAGCTCCCCGGGGCCGAGTACTCCCTGGGCATGGTCGGCATCGCGCCCTCGCGCAAGCGGCTGGACCGGGGCCTGGACGTCATCGCCGAGCTGCGGCGCATGGACCCGCGGTACACGCTGTCGGTCAAGACCAAGCAGCCGTGGGAGTACTGGTGGATCTGGAACCGGCCGGAGGAGCGCGCCTACTTCGAGCGCGTCTACCGGCGGATCCAGCGTGACGAGCGCCTCGCCTCCGGGGTGGTGTTCGACCCCTTCGGGCCGGACGTGGCCACCTGGCTGCGGAGGGTGGGGTTCATGCTCTCCACCAGCGACGACGAGTCCTTCCACCTGGCGCCCGCCGAGTGCGCCGCCTCGGGCGGCGTGCCCGCCCTGCTGCCGTGGCCGGGCGCGGACACCATCTACGACCCGCACTGGATCCACGACGACGCCGTGGCGATGGCCGAGGCCATCCACGCGACCGTCAGCGAGGGGCGGTTCTCCGCGGAGGCCGCGCGCGCACGCGAGGAGGTCACCACCGCCTACGGCCTGTCCCGGGTGCGGTCGCTGTGGAGCGACCTGGTGGTCCGCGGCAGGGCGCCCCAGGCGGAGCACTCCGCCGCCACAGCGGACGCCTGAGACGCGGCCGGGCGCGGGCCCGGGCGAGGCGTCGGCCGGAGCCCGGGGGAGCCCGCGCCGGTGAACCCGTTCCCCGCGGGACCGCGGGCCTCCCGGGGAACGGGGCCGCTCCCCGGAAGGCCCGCGACGCGCCTCCCGGGGGCGCCTACACCGGGCCCGTCATCTTGGACAGGCCCCCCGCGCCCGCGGGCAGGAACAGCGCGAAGGTCGTCGGCTTGGTCTGCACCAGCTCGATCCGGGCCCCCTCGGACTCGGCGATGTGCCGGGCCAGGGCCAGGCCCAGCCCGGTCCCGCCCCCGCCGCTCACCTCGCGCTCGAAGATCCGGCCCGACAGGTGCTCGGGCACGCCCTCGCCCTCGTCGCTCACCTCGATGCGCACCGACTGCCCGGTGTCCAGCCGCCGGATGGTGACCGTCCCCGCGCCGTGCTTGTAGGCGTTCTCCACCAGGGTCGCGACGATCTGCGCCAGGTCGGCGGAGACGGTCATCGCGGTCAGCCCCGGGTCGCCGGTGACCAGCAGCCTGCGCTGCGCGGACTGGAAGACCGGCTGCCACTCCTCCTGGAGGTGGTGCAGGACGGGGTCTATCTCCACCGCCTCCACCTCGGGGTTCTGGCTCTTGCGGGCCCGTCCCAGCAGGCTCTCCACGGTCTCCACCAGGCGCTCGGTCTGGGCCAGGGCGGCCTCGCCCTCCTCGCGGACCACCTCGGGGTTGTCCGCCTCCGCCAGGATCTCCTCCAGGCGCATCGTCAGCGCGGTCAGCGGCGTGCGCAGCTGGTGCGAGGCGTCGGTCGCGAAGTGGCGCTCGGTGGCGATCAGCCCGGCGATGCGCTCGGCGCTGCGGTCCAGGACCTCCGCCACCCGGTCGGCCTCCGGTATCCCGTACCGGTGGCCCCACGGCGTGGTCACGCCCGAGCCCAGGCGCTCCGCGGTGGCCGCCAGGTCGAGCAGGGGCAGGGTCAGCCTGCGGGCCTGGAACATCGACAGGCCCACGGCGACGCCGATGGCCAGCAGGGACAGCGACGCGATCCCCATCCAGGCGCGGACCACGCTCTGCTGCACGCTCTCGGCGCTCATCCACACCTCGACGCGCGTGCCCCGGCCGGTGGTCGCGGTCGCCTTGAGCATGCTCGGGGAGTCGGGCGCCTCGGGATCGAGCGCGGGATCGCCCGCGGTCACCGAAGTGGGCTCCTCCGCCGGGGTGATCCGGATGAAGCGGTGGGGATGGTCGCGGTCGAACTCGCCCAGGTCGAGTTGGCCGTGCAGCTCCAGCATGGTGTCGCTCTCGGCGCCGATCAGCTCCGCCTCGCCCTGGAGCTGGCGGGTGCTCTCGTCGTACACCAGCTTGTACGTGAGCGCGCCCAGGGGCAGCCCGAGCAGCATGACGGCGATGACGGTCACCACCAGGGTGGAGAAAACCATCCGCCTGCGCATGTCACCTCATGTCCGTGCGACCCGGAGGCGACCGACCGGCGCGGGGCGCCCCGAGAGGTCGCGTCAGTCTCGCTCGAACCGGAAGCCCACACCCCGGACGGTCGTGATGTACGACGGCTGGTTGGCGTCGTCCCCCAGCTTGCGGCGCAGCCAGGAGATGTGCATGTCCAGGGTCTTGGTCGAACCCCACCAGTTGGTGTCCCACACCTCGCGCATGATCTGCTCGCGGGTGACCACCTTGCCCGCGTCGCGGACGAGCACGCGCAGCAGGTCGAACTCCTTGGTGGTGAGCTGGAGCTCGCGTTCGCCCAGCCAGGCCCGGCGGGAGTCGTTGTCGATGCGCACGCCGTGCACGACGGGCACCTCGGCGCCGCCCCGGCGCAGCAGGGCGCGCACGCGCGCCAGGAGTTCGGCGAGCCGGAAGGGCTTGGTGACGTAGTCGTCGGCGCCCGCGTCGAGGCCGACGACGGTGTCCACCTCGTCGGCGCGGGCGGTCAGGATGAGGATGGGCGTTCCGTGACCCTCGGCCCGGAGCCGACGTGCCACCTCTAGCCCGTCCATTTCGGGCAGCCCGAGATCCAGGACCATGAGGTCTATGTCCCCCGCACGGGCACGGTCGAGTGTCTCAACGCCGTTGACGGTCACGTCCACCGTGTAGCCCTCGCGCCGGAGCGCGCGCGCGAGAGGCTCGGAGATCGAGACATCGTCTTCGGCCAGCAAAACGCAGGTCATGTTGTCGATCGTAGGTCCGGGGACGCGCATTTCCCTATTATGCGCGCCGGATGTCCCAAGGTTGGTCGAAAATACGCTAATCACATACCGGGCAAAAGGTTCAATTCGTCATCTTGGTACTTTTCTTTACACTTACATGGTGATAATGGGAAGCTTGCTTCGGGTTCCGCGTCGTCCGGATCGTGCCCCCCGGTGAACAGTGTGGCGGAGAAAATGGGACGATTCATTGCAAAACGTTTGGTAAGTCGGCGTCAGGACAGCGAAGCGTGGAGCCGAGGCGTCCGCCACCAGCCCCGACAACGAGGAGAACGTACGTGAATCCCGACAGTTCGCCACCGCCCTGGAGGCCGCCGGGGGCGTACACGCCCCGGGGCGGGCCGCCTCCCCACGGAGCCGGAGACCCGCAGGGCGCACAGGGTCCTCAGGGACCGCCGTCGCCTCCGGGCCAGCAGGGCCCTCAGCCAGCGCAGAGCCCTCAGCCAGGCCAGGGCCCTCAGGCAGCGCAGGGCCCTCAGTCAGGACAGGGCTCTCAGGCAGCGCAGGGCGCCCAAGGCCCTCAGCCCACCCCGGGGGCTCAGGGACCGCACACCTCCCAGAGCACCCAGGTACCTCCGCTTCCTCAGGGGTTCCAGGCACATCAGGGGCCTCCTGCCCCTCAAGGTCCACAGGGCGTTCACGGGCAGGTTCCCCAAGGCCCGCAGGGACCTCATGGACATCAAGGTCCTCAGGGACCTCAGAGACCTCAGGGACCTCAGGGACCTCAAGGGCCACGGGGGCCCTACGGGCAGCCGCCCCAGTCGCCTCGCCCGGGCCGCTACGGCACCGGTCTGGTGGCCGTGCTCGCCGTGATCGCCGTGCTGGCGGGCGCCTCCTTCCTCGGCGGAGGCCTCGCCTTCGGCGGCAGGATGACCGACCTCGTCGCCGCCGTCAGGAACTCCGAGCCCTCGGCGGAGCCCAGCGGCGAGCCGACCCGCGAGGCGCCGACCGGGGACCCCGCCCCCACCGCCGCCCCCGCGCCCACCGGGGAGCCCCTGCCCACCGACGAGCCCTCCGCGGAGCCGACGGACCAACCGCCATCCGGGGCGGAGAACCTCATCAGCTCGGAGGAGCTCATCGACGAGCTGCGCCGCGACTTCGAGATCGACGCCCGCCTGGACATCACCGACGAGGTCTGCGGCTCGGACCCCGGAGCCGAGGAGACGACCCTCTTCCAGTGCACCTCGTCGATGGACACCAACCTGGTGCGGGTGGCCGCCTTCGAGAACTCCGGAATCGCGATGATCGCCGCGATGGCCATGCTGGAGAGCGAGGAGAACACCGCGGCGGACATCCAGGACGCCTGCCACTTCGTGCTGGTGTGGTTCGAGGAGAACGGCCTGGACCAGCAGGAGCGCGACGACATGGCCGAGGCCACGCGCGAGATCGTGGGCTGCCCCTGACCGGCCCGGGCCGGGGAGCCGGAGCCCGTGGGGGCGGCCGGTACGGCGCCGGGTCCCGGGACCTGCGAAGCACGACGGCCGGACGGCCTCCCGACTCCGCACATGCGGTGCCGGGGGGCCGTCCGGCCGCCTTCGGGGCCAGCCCTGCGGGGTCGGACCTACGAGGTCAGCACCGTGGGCCGACGCTGCGAGGCCGGGCCTCCGGGGCCGACCCCCGGCTCCGGCCCCGCTGTCAGGAGTCCGAGCCGGAGGAGTCCGGGCCCGCCGTCCTCCCGCGCCTGCGGCCCAGGTAGAGCGCGGCCCCGCCCGCCGCGACGGCGACCACGGCCGCCGCCACCAGACCGAGCAGCGCGCCGCCCGTGCGCGGCAGTGAGCCGTCGGCGTTTCCGCCGGGCTTGCCGGAGCCGTCGTCCGGGCCGTCCGTGGCGGGCGGGTCCGTCGGGGCCGGGCTCGGCCCGCCGTCCGGGTCGGTGGGCCCGTCGGTGGGTCCGCCGGTCGGCGGGTCGGTGGGCGTTCCGCCGCCGTCACCGTCGGGAACGGTGGCCCGCTCGCCCACCACGATGCGGCCGGAACCGCCCTCGGGGTAGGCGGCCTCGGTCACCCGGCCCTCCAGCGTTCCGGTGAGCAGGCCCTCCAGCGCGGCCTGGTAGGTCGCGCCCACCACGGTGAAGTCCGCCCCGCGGAACGGGTACATGTCGCCGCCCCGGGCGGAGAAGTCGTTGGTCACGACCGTGATCGGGTCGCCGTCCACGACCTCGCCGTCCTCCACGAGCACCGTTCCGTCGTGCAGGATCGCGCTGCGGACCCGCTCGCCGGGTGTGGTCACGGCGCCCTCCCCGTCCACCACCTGCGCCGTGCGTTCCGGGTCGTAGGCGAAGTTGACCCCGGCGACCTGCATGAACGCGCCGCTGGCCGCGGGAGCGGCGGCCACGCCCTGCTCCAGCAGCTCCTTGACCTGCGAGCGGGGGATGTCGGGGACCACCGCCACCTGGTTGGCGAACGGGGCGATCGAGTAGGTGTCCAGCGCGGTCAGCGGACCGGCCGGGACCACCGAGGCGTTGCGGATGCCGCCGCCGTTCTGGATGCCGATCCGCGGAGCGGGCACGCCGTACTCCTGCGCGTTGCGCACGCCGGTGTCCAGCAGCGCGTCGGCCACCAGGTTGCCCAGGTTGGTCTCCTGGGTGCGCACGCCGGGGTTCTGGACGCCGTTGAGGTCCACCTCGCTGGTGGCCACCTCCGTCTCCGCCAGGCCCGCCACGTACTCGGACACGGGCGCGGTGACCCGCGACTCCACCTCGGGGTGGGGCTCCACCGCGTCCTCTCCGACGCCGGAGACCCGGACCGGCCCGGAGCGGTCGGAGACCGACACCAGGTCACCGCCGTCGAAGTTCACCACCAGGCGGCCCACGTACTTGTAGTTCGACCCGGCGGTGACGATGGGCACCTCGACGCCCTCGGGGTTGGTGGCCAGGAGCGGGTAGGACAGCGGCTCGCCGGTCTCCGGGTGCGCCGTGACCTCGTCGCCGGGCACCAGGGCGTCGTCGGGGCCCGCCATCACCTCGTGACCGCCGCCCGCGACGATGACGTCGACGCCGGTCAGCTCGCTGGCCACGCGCTCCTCGTAGGCGATCCCCTGGAGGTGCGAGAGGAGGATGATCTTGTCCACGCCCTCGGCGGTCAGCCGGTCGACCTCGGCCTGCACCGGGGCGACGAGGTCCTCCACCACCACGTCGCGCGGACTGGTGATGGTGTCCAGCGGCGGGTACAGCGCGCCCACGACGCCGACCTCGTGGCCGGAGGCCTCCACCACGGTGCTGGGCGCGATCCGGCCCGCGTCCGCCAGGGCGGCCAGGCGCGGCTCCGCCGACACGTCCACGTTGGCGGCGACCACCGCGGCGTCCCCGCCCAGCTGTTCGAGGAAGTCGGCGTACACGTCCGGTCCGAAGTCGAACTCGTGGTTGCCCATGGAGACCGCGTCGTAGTCCGCCTGGTCGGCGGCGAGGGCGTCGTAGAAGGGGGCGCCCTCCTCCCGGGAGGCGGCGAACTCCGGCCCCGGCAGGTACATGTCCCCCGCGTTGACCGTGACGACGCCGCGCTCGTCGGCCTCGTCATCCCCGGCCGCGGCGCCGCCGCCCTCGGCCTCGCGCAGCCGGTCGAGCAGCGTCGTGAAGCGGGCAGCGCCGCCGAAGTCCTCCTGTCCGGAGGCGGACAGCAGCTGGGACTCGGGGTCGTTGGCGTGCAGGATCGTCAGGGTGAAGTCGGCGCCGTCCCCGGGGTTCATGGGGACGGGCGCTCCGGCCGCGGGGGCGGACGGCACCACCAGGGTGCCGGTCAGCACCAGCGCGGCCGAGGCGCGCACGAGTCTGGACATCGTTGCGTGGCTCCTTCGCGGGCGGGTACGGGGGATCCGCCGGGGCGGACGGGGGGTGGGCGGACAGGTCCGGAGGGGTTCACCCTAGAGCCGCCCGGGCCGGGGGCACATGGTTCCCACGGTTACGATTTGCAGAATCTGCGGTTCCGATACCGGTTTTTGGCCTGCCCGTATCGCGCTGCGTCACCGGACGGATCCCCTGGTCCGCCCGGAGCCGCGCCTCCCTCGCTCCGGACCCCTACCATGGACGGGACAAGCCGTCTCGACATCCCTCGGAGGACGTCCGTGTTTTCCTCTGGCCAGGACCCGTACGACCCCAACGGGACACAGGGCGCGGGCGGCGTCCCGCCGTACGGGGCGCCCGGCTCCGGGGCCGGTTTCGACGCGCTCCACCCCGACGCCCCCCTCCCCAGGAAGGTGGCCGTCGTCCGCGCCCTGATGTTCGTGGGGGGCGCCTGCGGACTGGCCCTGTCCGGCCTCTTCCTCATGGGGCTCAGCGTCCCGGCCGACGCGATGGACGAGGCGCTGCGCCAGCAGACCGAGCTCGCCGCCCAGGAGGGGCTGGAGCTCGCCGTCAGCGCCGAGGCCATGCGCGCCATGATGGTCGTCATGGCGGCGGTCACGGGCGTGTACGGGCTGCTGTCCACGCTCCTGGCGGGCAGGATCCGGCGCCGCACGGTCGGCGTCTTCTGGGGCGTGGTGCTCTTCCAGGGCGCGGCGGGCGCGCTCCTGCTGTGGACCGTGCTGTCCGGGGACATCCTGGCGCTCGTCCCGCTGGGCTTCGCGGTCATGATGGTGGCGTACATGCTCTCCCGGGAGGGCCGCGCCCACTACGGGCTCCTCTGACCGGGGGTTGTCCACAGCCCCTACCGGCGCCCGCGCCTTTGCGGTTTCCTGGAAGTCGGGGGGTCCCCAGGGCTCTCCCACGCCGTGCTGCCCGCCTTCCGTGACGGGGCGCCCACGGCTGGCCCCGACCGGCCCGGCGCACGCATCCGGCTCCCGCGCTCCCCTCAACCCTCCCCGCGGGCGAACAGGCCGGCCCGCGGGGGCTGCGGCGGGCGCACCGCCACCTCGGTCCACCGCCGCTCCAGCAGACCCCGCACGGCCGCCGCCCCGGTGACGGCCGCGTCCCCGCCCTCCCCGGACGCGCGTACCCCGCCCTCGACGTTCTCCAGGCCCAGGGCGGCGCGCAGCAGTCCGGCGGAGTCGGGCCGCTCCTCGGGGTCCTTGGACATCGCGGCCAGCACCAGCCTCTCCAGGCCCGGCGGCAGGTACTCCAGGTCCGGCTCCTCGAACATCACGCGCCGGGCCATCTCCTTGGCCCCGGCCCGCCCGAACGGGTCGTGCCCGGCCGCCGCGAAGGCCACCGTCGCGCCCCACAGGAACACGTCCGCGCTCTGCGCGGTGGGTTGGCGCCGGTACTGCTCCGGGCTGATCCACCCCGGGGTGCCCAACCGGTCGACCCGCTCGCTGACCCGCTCGTCGGCCAGCCCCTCCGGCGAGGGCAGCCGCAGGTCCCGGTAGGCGCGGCGCATCCGCCGCAGACGTATCCACTTGGTGGGGTCGGGGTCCTCCACCGGGTGCGCGATCCCGAAGTCCAGCAGTTTGGGCCCCCTGCCCGAGAGCACCACGTTGCTGGGCTTGAGGTCGCGGTGGACCACCCCGGCCGCGTGGACGGCACGCAGCGCCTCGGCGGTGCCCACGGCCAGACCCAGGAGCATCCCCCCGCGCAGGCGGCCGTACCGCTCCACGTGGTGGCGCAGGGTGGGCCCCGGCACGTACTCGGTGATCATCCACGGTCGCGGCGCCTCCACGTCGGCGCGCACGAACCGCGCCACCGAGGGGCTGTTCACCCTGGCCAGGAGGCGGGCCTCGTGCGCGAAGCGCTCCCGGAAGCGCCGGTCCGCCGCCTGCTCGGCGTGGACGACCTTGACCGCCAGGTAGCCGTGCACGCCGGGGGAGTCGGCGGCGTAGACCGTGCCCATCCCCCCGGAGCCGATCCGCCCCCGCACCCGGTGCCCGCCGATCTCACGGGGGTCGTCCGGCTCCAGGGGGTCGAGTCTGCGCACGCCTCGCGCCTTCATGGGGACTCCCTCCTCACCGGGGACACGTCTCCCTGGGGACACAGGGGACGCGATCCTATCCGGCACGGAGGCGGCGCCGCGGGTCCGCGCGGTCGAAAACCCCTACACCGCAGGAGGTTTCGGTATAAAGATGTCGTAAAGCCCATGCGTGGTCACGCGCCCGAACCGGGAAGGACACGATGGAGCTCACCCTCTCCGGCGGGTACAACGTCATCCTCACCTCCGACATGATCCGGTCGATCCGCCTGGCCGCGCCCCCGCCCGACCGGCAGGACGTGTGGTGCCCCGACGTCCGCAAACCCGGGGAGAGCGCACCCCTCATCGCCCAGGGCCTGGCCGAACGCGACGTCCACGGGGTGCTCGTCCTCACCGAGCGCGGGGTCCAGGCCCGGTCCGTGCTCATGCCCCTGGCCGGGCTGCTCGGCGAGCCCGGACGCGAGGGCAGGCCCACGCTCGACCCCTCCCTCCCAGAGGAGCGCGCCCGGAGGCTGCGCCTGGCCCTGGACGAGGTGCGCGGCAGGCGCTTCCGGCGCGGCACCGGCGGCAACGAACGGAACAGGGCGTTCGCACGGGTGGCCTACGCGCTCTTCTGGGCCCTCGCCGTGTGCTGGATGGTCCTGGACCTGCCCCTGGGCGCCGAGATCACCCTTCTGGCGGCGTCCGCGCTCGCGGTGGCGGGCGCGGCACTGGCCCGCACGCGCCACCAGCGCGCGGAGAGGGAGCGCGACCCCGTGCGGATCGTCCAGTCCGCCGAGGGGGAGTTCGTGTCCCCCGGAGCGCTCGACGAGGAGTCCCGCGCCCTCCTGAAGCGCACGCAGAGGGCCGTGGACGCGGTCCTGGGCTCCCCGCTGCACGAGCGGGGGCTCCTGCTGGACACCGTCCGCAACCGCGTGGTGCTGGCCGACGTGGAGTGGTCCCTCGCGCGCAGCCTCCTCCACCAGACCCGGGTCAGGGAGCGGATCTCCCGCACGCCCACGCCCGGGGAGCGCAGCCGCGAGGCCGCCGCACGCGCCGCCGCCGTCCTGGCCGCCGAGACGGCCGAGGTGACGGCGCGGATCGCCGTCCTGGAGGACTACGCGGACCGCGTGCGCGCCGCCGAACTGGACGACCAGGACCGCAGGTCGGCCCGGGAACTCGACGCGATCGCCGCCGAGGCCGCCGAGGCGGGCGCCGTGCACGAGCAGAGCGCCGAGACGCTCGACTCCCTCGTGCGGGCCCAGGAGCTGGCCCTGCGGGTGGCCGCGCTGGCCGACGACCAGGACTGAACCGCTCCCGCGCGGGTTGTCCACAGGCCGAGGCCGGGTCCGCCGAACGTCGGCGGTCTCTGGCACTGTCGTAGGGGAGGAAGGGAGCCCCGCATGACCCCCGGACAGTTCATCGACGCCGCCCTGTGGTTCCCCGAGGCCGGGGAGACCGAGCCCTTCGGCCCCGGCTACCTGGTCTACAAGGTGGCCGGGCAGAAGATGTTCGCCCTGCTCACGGGGGGAGACGACGGAAACGGCCCAGCCACGGTCAACCTCAAGTGCGACCCCGGGCTGGCCCTGGAGCTGCGCGACCAGTTCCCCGCCGTCACGCCCGGGTACCACATGAACAAGAAGCACTGGAACTCCGTGCTCCTGGACGGCACGGTGCCCGAGGACGAGATCCTGGAGATGCTCAGACACTCCTACGTCCTGGTGGCGGGGAGCCTGCGCCGGGCCGACCGCGACCGCGTGCTCGCGGCGCTGGGCGACGGCGCGCCGGAGACCGGCGGACCGGCCCCGCGGGCCCCGGAGAGGGCGTGAACGAGGAGAGGACGGCCACGTGCCCGACGCGACCTTCCGACCAGCCGTCGTCCAGGGCGTCCTGGAGCGGGTCACCTACGCCAACGAGGAGAACGGCTACACCGTCGCCAAGGTCGACACGGGTCGGGGCGCGCACGACCTCCTCACCGTCGTGGGCTCCCTCATGGGCGTCCAGCCCGGCGAGGCGCTGCGCATGCGCGGCCGTTGGGGCTCCCACCCGCAGTACGGCCGCCAGTTCCACGTGGACGACTACACGACCGTCCTGCCCGCCACGGTCCAGGGCATCCGCCGCTACCTCGGCTCCGGCCTGATCAAGGGGATTGGCCCCAAGATGGCCGAGCGGATCGTCGACCACTTCGGCACCGACGCCCTGGAGGTCATCGAGGAGCACCCCGAACGGCTTATCGAGGTCCCGGGCCTGGGGCCCAAGCGCACCCGGCTCATCGCCGACGCCTGGGAGGAGCAGAAGGCCATCAAGGAGGTGATGGTCTTCCTCCAGGGCGTGGAGGTCACCACCTCCCTGGCCGTGCGCATCTACAAGAAGTACGGCGACGCCTCCATCCAGATCGTGCAGAAGGAGCCCTACCGCCTGGCCACCGACGTGTGGGGGATCGGTTTCAAGACCGCCGACACCATCGCCCGAGCGGTCGGCATCCCGCACGACAGCCCGCAGCGGGTCATGGCGGGCATCCAGTTCACCCTCTCGGAGTCCACCGGCGACGGGCACGTCTACCTGCCCGAGGAGAAGCTCATCTCGGCGGCCGTGAAGATCCTCCAGGTGGAGGCCGGGCTGGTGATCGAGTGCGTGGCCGAACTCGTGGCCACCGAGGGCGTGGTGCGCGAGACCGTGCCCGGGCCCGAGGGCGAACCGGTGCGCGCCGTCTACCTGCTGCCCATGCACCGCGCCGAGATCGGTCTCGCCTCCGGCCTGCGCGGCCTGCTCCACGCCCCGGCCGACCGCATGCCCGCGTTCGCCGGGGTGGACTGGGACGTGGCCCTGGACTGGCTGCGCTCGCGCACGCGCGCCGACCTCGCCGAGGCCCAGAGGGAGGCCGTGCGTCTGGCCCTGTCGGAGAAGGTGTGCGTGCTCACCGGCGGGCCCGGCTGCGGCAAGTCCTTCACGGTCGCCTCCATCGTGACCCTGGCCATGGCCAAGCGCGCCACGATCGTCCTGGCCGCGCCCACCGGGCGCGCCGCCAAGCGCCTCACCGAGATGACCGGCATCGAGGCCCGCACGGTGCACCGGCTCCTCGAACTCCGCCCGGGCGGCGACGCCGCCTACGACCGGGACAACCCCCTCGACTGCGACCTGCTGGTGGTGGACGAGGCCTCCATGCTGGACGTGATCCTGGCCAACAAGCTGGTCAAGGCGGTCCCGCCCGGGGCGCACCTGCTGTTCGTCGGCGACGTGGACCAGCTGCCCTCCGTGGGCGCGGGCCAGGTGCTGCGCGACCTGCTGGACGGGGACTCGCCCGTGCCGAGCGTGCGCCTGACCCACGTCTTCCGCCAGGCCCAGAACTCCGGGGTGATCACCAACGCCCACCGGATCAACGGCGGCGAGCCGCCGGAGTTCCACGGTATGTCCGACTTCTTCCTCTTCCCGTGCGAGGAGTCCGAGGACGCGGCCGAGATGACCGTGGACGTGGTCGCCCGCCGCATCCCGCGCCGGTTCGGCCTCGACCCGCGCCGGGACGTGCAGGTCCTCACCCCCATGAAGGGCGGCCCGGCCGGGGCGGCCAACCTCAACACGGCCCTCCAGGCCGCCGTGACGCCCTCCGGCGAGCACGTCCCCGAACGCCGGTTCGGCGGGCGCGTCTTCCGCGTCGGCGACAAGGTCACCCAGGTCCGCAACAACTACGACAAGGGCGAGAACGGGGTGTTCAACGGAACGCTCGGCGTGGTCACGGGGCTCGACGAGGTCGCCCAGGAGGTCCTGGTCCGCACCGACGAGGACGAGGAGATCGCCTACGACTTCGCCGAACTCGACGAGCTCGCCCACGCCTACGCCATCACCGTGCACCGCTCCCAGGGCAGCGAGTACCCCGCGGTGGTCGTGCCGGTCACCACCAGCGCCTGGATGATGCTCCAGCGCAACCTGCTCTACACGGCCGTCACGAGGGCCAAGAAGCTGGTGGTCCTGGTCGGCTCCCGCCGCGCCCTGGCCCAGGCGGTGCGCAACGCCTCCTCCGGGCGCAGGCACACGGCCCTGGCGCACCGGCTGCGGTCGTCCGGTCGGCCGCCGGAGGAACCCCCGCCCCCGGACGCCCCCTGACCGCACGCCACGGAAAAAGAAGGTGAACGTTCGCCGACACCCCCCACGCGCCTCCGCCCGGCGACGTAGGCTCTGCCCCGACCTCCGGTTCCGGGCGCCGCGTCCCGCCCCGGTCGGACCACCAGCCACATCGGAGGCCGACGCTCTTTCCACTCCCCCCGGAGAGCGGCGGCACCCCCGGGCGCCGGCCTCCCCGCGTCGGCGCCCGGGCCCCGCCCCGAAGGTCACCGGCACTGGCTAGGCTCGGGAACCGTGGAACAGCAGACCCTGATCGTGGTGGGCGCCGTCCTCGTCCGTGACGGCCGCGTCCTGGCCGCCCAGCGCGCCGAACCCGAGGCCCTGCGCGGCCGGTGGGAGTTCCCCGGCGGCAAGGTCGATCCGGGGGAGACCCCGGAGCAGGCCCTGGTCCGCGAGTGCCGCGAGGAACTCGGCGCCACCGTCCGACCCCTGCACCAGCTCGGCGCGGACGCGCCCTTCCCCGCGCCCGCCAGGAGGCACACACGCCCCGCCGTGCTGCGGCTCTGGCGCGTGGAACTGGTCGCGGGGGAGCCCCGGCCCCTGGAGCACCTGTCCCTGCGCTGGCTCGCCGCCGACGAACTGCGCGGACCGGACTGGCTGCCCGCCGACGTGCCCTTCCTCGACCTCGTCGAACCCCTGCTCACCCCGGGCGCCGTCCCCCGATCCTGACCCGCGAGCGCCGCGGGCCCGTCCCAGCGGGCCTCCCGTGTCCCCGAGCGGGCCCCTGCGGGCGAACGGGCGCCACCCGGCGCCGCCGCGCATCCCGCGGGGGCGACCGGCCTCCACCGGGTTCGTCTCCATCGGCACGTCCGCACCGGGCTTGCGTGCACGGGGCTCGCTCGCACCGGGCCCATCTCCATTGAGTTCGCCCGCACCGGGCCGTGACGACGGCGGCCTGCACGTTTCCCCAGCAGTCCACCATGACCGCATAAACTGGCGGTGGGCCGTGGCACTCCGCGGTTCTTCCCAGTACCAGGAGATCGAGCTTTCCCATGTCCAGCGCTACGCCCGTCGAGGGCTCCGCACGCCGCAGCGACCTCCGCAACGTCGCGATCGTGGCCCATGTGGACCACGGCAAGACGACCCTCGTTGACGCCATGCTCTGGCAGTCCGGTGTGTTCCGGGAGAACCAGGACGTCGACGACCGGGTGATGGACTCCAACGACCTGGAGCGCGAGAAGGGCATCACCATTCTCGCCAAGAACACGGCCGTCCACTACACCACGCCCGAGGGCGAGGACGTGGTCATCAACATCATCGACACCCCCGGCCACGCCGACTTCGGCGGCGAGGTCGAGCGCGGCCTGTCGATGGTCGACGGCGTGGTCCTGCTCGTGGACGCCAGCGAGGGCCCCCTCCCGCAGACCCGCTTCGTGCTGCGCAAGGCCCTCCAGGCCAAGCTCCCCGTCATCCTCGTGATCAACAAGGTCGACCGGCCCGACAGCCGGATCGCCGAGGTCGTGGACGACACCTACGAGCTGTTCATGGACCTGGACGCCGACGAGTCGCAGATCGAGTTCCCGATCGTCTACGCCTGCGCCCGCGACGGCAAGGCCTCCCTGGAGCGCCCCGCCAACGGCACGGTGCCCGACAACGACAACCTCGTGCCGCTGTTCAGCACCATCCTGGACACCATCCCGGCCCCCGAGTACATCCCCGAGGCCCCGCTCCAGGCGCACGTGACCAACCTGGACGCCTCCCCGTTCCTGGGCCGCCTGGCGCTGTGCCGCATCCAGCAGGGAGAGCTGCGCAAGGGCCAGCAGGTCGCGTGGATCCGCACCGACGGCAGCACCCAGCAGGTCAAGATCACCGAGCTGCTCATGACCGAGGGCCTGGAGCGCAAGCCCGCCGAGAAGGCCGGGCCCGGCGACATCGTCGCCATCGCCGGTATCGAGGACATCATGATCGGCGAGACCCTCGCCGACCTGGAGAACCCGGTCCCGCTGCCGCTCATCCAGGTGGACGAGCCCGCCATCTCCATGACCATCGGCACCAACACCTCGCCGCTGGTCGGCAAGGTCAAGGGCGCCAAGGTCACCGCGCGCCTGGTCAAGGACCGCCTCGACAAGGAGCTCGTCGGCAACGTCTCCCTGCGGGTCCTGCCCACCGAGCGCCCCGACGCCTGGGAGGTGCAGGGCCGCGGCGAGCTGGCGCTGGCCATCCTGGTCGAGCAGATGCGCCGCGAGGGCTACGAGCTGACCGTCGGCAAGCCGCAGGTGGTCACCCGGGTCGTGGACGGCAAGGTGCACGAGCCCGTCGAGCGCCTCACCGTGGACGCCCCCGAGGAGTACATGGGCGCCATCACGCAGCTGCTCAGCATCCGCAAGGGCCGCATGGAGAACATGGTCAACCACGGCACCGGCTGGGTGCGCATGGACTGGCTGGTGCCCTCCCGCGGCCTCATCGGCTTCCGTACCGAGTTCCTCACCGAGACCCGCGGCACCGGTATCGCCCACCACGTCTTCGAGAAGTTCGAGCCGTGGTTCGGCGAGCTGCGCACCCGCCCCAACGGGTCCTTGGTGGCCGACCGCGCCGGCGCGGCCGTCGCGTTCGCGATGTTCAACCTCCAGGAGCGCGGCACGCTCTTCGTCGAGCCGGGTACCGAGGTCTACGAGGGCATGATCGTGGGCGAGAACTCGCGCGCCGACGACATGGACGTCAACATCACCAAGGAGAAGAAGCTCACCAACATGCGCTCGGCCACCGGCGACGAGCTGGTGCGCCTGGTGCCGCCGCGCAAGCTGTCCCTGGAGCAGGCCCTGGAGTTCTGCCGCGAGGACGAGTGCGTGGAGGTCACCCCCGAGCACGTGCGCATCCGCAAGGTCGTCCTGGACCAGAAGGAGCGCGGCCGCATGACGGCCAACAAGAAGCGCCAGCAGCAGTAGGACCGCTGCCACCGCCCGTGGGCGGGCCGCTCCGGCGGCCCGCCCACGACGCGTTTTCCGGCCGGTCCCCTCGGGTAGACCCCTGAGCAGCATGAAGTCCGAGCCCACGTGTCCCCGTTGCGGGCGCGCGGTCCAGCCTCCGGGGCTGTGGACCAGCGCCTGGCAGTGTGACGCCCACGGGCCGGTGGCGCCCCTCCAGGAGGTGCGCGCCCCCGGGGCGGCCGCGCTGGAGGCACTCCTGCCCCAGGCGCACGTCCCGGTCTGGATCCCCTGGCCGCTGCCCGCCAACTGGGTGGTCACCGGCTTCGCCGAGGCCGGTGACGACCGCAGCGGCGCCCTCGCCACGGCCGTGGCCCTCTCCGGACCCGACCTGGTCGGCGGTGTCGGCGAGGTGGTCATCGTCGCCGAGGACCCGGGGATCGGGCTCGGCGCCCGCCTCGCCGGGCTGGAGGGCCCCGACCCAGGCGACGGCTTCGACGCCTCCGCCGCCGACGCCAAGGTGCGCTTCGACGGTCACGAGATCGCCCTGTGGAGCCTGGACGTGGGCCCCGACCGCGCCGTCTACACCGGCGAGGCGCTCGCCCAGTGGCTGTGGCTGGTCTTCGCCTCCGCCGACACCGGCGTGCTCATGTGCGAGATCGGTTCCCTCCGGGACCTGCGCGACATCCGTGACGGCGGGCTCTCCCTGGAACCGCCCTTCGGCGCCCCCAGCCCCTTCCTCACCCAGGCCCTGGCACCCCGGCGGGATCCGGACTGAACCGGCGAGGGGTCTCGCCCCGGCCGAGCGCGCCGGACCGCGCCCTACGTACAATCGCCCGGTGACACGTATCGACCTGCACGCCCACAGCTCGGTCTCCGACGGAACCGACACGCCCGCCGAAGTCGTCGAGCACGCGGTCGCCGCGGGTCTCGACGTGCTCGCCCTCACCGACCACGACACGGTCGGCGGCATCGGGGAGGCGGCCCAGAACCTGCCCCCCGGATTCACCCTGGTCCCCGGGATGGAGCTCTCCTGCGCCCACGCGGGGTCCAGCGTCCACCTGGTGTGCTACCTGTTCGACCCCGACGACCCCGCCCTCGACGGTGAACTGCGCCGGGTCCGCTCCGACCGCGCCTCCCGCGCCGAGGAGATGGTCCGCAAGCTCCACGAGAACGGGGTCGACGTCACCTGGGAGCGGGTACTGGAGATCGCGGGCGCCGGCCGCGACGAGTACGCCGACGCCAACACGATCGGCCGCCCGCACCTGGCCCGCGCGATCGTGGAGGCGGGCGCGGCCAAGGACGTGCAGGACGCCTTCGACCGCTGGATCGGCTCCGGCGGCCCGGCCTACGTCTCGCGGTACGCGATCGACCCGGTCCGCGCGGTGGAGCTGGTCCGTGCGGCGGGCGGGGTCTGCTCGCTGGCGCACCCGGGACGGGCGGAGGGCGCCCTCAACGGCGCGGTCCCCCTCGAACTCGTGGAGCGCATGGCCGGGGCGGGCCTGGGGGCGATCGAGGCCGACCACCCCTCGCACAACCGGCACCAGGCCCGTCACTGGCGGGGCGTGGCCGAGGAGCTGGGCGTGCTGGTCACCGGCTCCAGCGACGACCACGGAAGCCTCACCGGCCGCCGCCTGGGGTGCAGGACCACCGACCCGGAGGCGTTCGAACGGCTGGTGGCGCCCGCGACGGGGGTCCCCCTTCTGCGCGGGTGAACCGCGTGTCCTCGTCCCGGCGTCCGGTACGGTACCGACCACTGTGCGGGAGCGCGACAATGGTCGCAGCGCAACCACCCATACCCGGACGAAGTCGAGAGGTCTGAGCCGTGTTCTGGAATCGGAAGTCGAAGAAGCAGGAGGGCCAGGAGGCCACCGATTCCGCTGCGGAGGCCGCGGCGGAGCGCGAGGAGACCACCGCCGCCAGCGGGGACGGGGTCGCGGAGGACGGGGCCAAGGACCCGGCCGGGACCGCTGAGGCCGCCGCCGAGGCCGCCGACGACGGCGCCGCGGAGCCCGCCGTCGACGCCGGGGAGCTCACCGAGGCGGAGAAGGACGAGGTCGCCGAGGACTCCGCCGCCGACGAGAAGTCGGAGGAGGCCGGGGATGCGGACGGGTCCGAGGACTCCGACGCGGACGACGAGTCCGATGACGAGGAGGACGAGGCGCCGGTGAAGGCCGACGTCTTCGCCGACGAGGGTGAGGAGGCCGGAGTGACCGGCCCCGACGAGGACGGCATCACGCGCGTGCGCACCGCCGGGACCTTCGAGTTCGACGGCGAGGAGTACCCGGTCGTCAGCAACACCTGGATCATCGACGCCGACGACGAGGGCGTCGTCGTCATCGACCCCGGCCACGACGCCGAGGCTATCCTGGCGGCCATCGGTGAGCGCGAGGTCTACCTGGTGGCCTGCACCAACGCCTACAGCCCCCACATCGAGTCGGCCATCAAGGTCGCCGAGGAGTCCGAGGCCCCCATCGCGCTGCACCCCCGCGAGATGCGCGCCTGGCGCCGCCACCACGGCGCCGAGCACCGCCCCGAGATCGAGGTGGAGGGCCAGGGCGCCCTCGACATCGGCAAGCTGCACATCGACGTCCTGGCCCTGCCCGGCACCTCCCCCGGCACCGTCGGCTACTACGTCAGCGAGCGTGGTGTCGTCTTCGGCGGCGACACCCTGCGCAAGGGCGAGCCCGGCATGGTCGGCAACACCTACATCGACTACACCACGCAGCTCGCCTCCATCGGCGAGGCGCTGCTGTCCCTGCCCCCGGACACGCGCATCCTGCCCGACCGCGGTCCCGCCACCACCACGGCGGCCGAGGGCAAGAACTTCGACTCCTGGGTCTGAGCACGGACCTTCCGGGGCCCCGCCCCCGCACGGCCGCCGCCCCCGTCGCCCGGACGGGGCGGCGGCCGTCGCCGTGCGGGACGGGGTCAGCGGCGGCCCACCGACTCCGCCTCGTTCCAGAACGCGGTCAGCGCGCTCGCGACGGTCTCGGGCGCCTCCACGTTGGGGGAGTGACCGGCGCCGGGCACCACGAGGCGCTTGGCGCCCAGCCGCTCGGCCATCCGGTCCTGCTCCTCCAGCGGCCAGGCGTCGTCGTTCTCGCCGTACAGGACCAGCTTGGGGGCCTCCACCCGGGCCACCTCGTCCACGCGGTCCGGCGCGGACACCAGCTCCTCGGCCATGTGCATCAGGCCCACGGCGCTGCTCCTGAGCAGTCGCTCGCGCAGGAAGTCGCGGATCTCGGACCGGGGGCTGCGGGCCCGCGCCACGGAGTCGAACTGCTCCTCCCACAGCTCGCGGAGCCGCTCGGCGGTGGGGTTGATGGACACGGCGGCGACGAGGGCGCTCGCCGTGTTCGCGCCCGGGCCGCTCAGGGCGCCGGGGCCCGAGCACAGGAGGGTGAGCGAGGCCAGCGGAGCCATCTCCACCAGCGCGGCCTCGCGGGAGACCAGCCCTCCGAAGGAGTGGCCCAGCAGGTGGACGGGGCCGCCGTCACCGATCTGGTCCATGACCTCGGCGACCACCGCGCCCAGGGAGGGCAGGCCGTAGTCCGGTCTGCGCATGCCCGGGGGAGGGGAGAGGGATTCGGGGCCCGGCGACTCGTAGGTGCCGGGCAGGTCGATCGCGACCACCTCCCGCCCGGCCTGGGCCAGGCTCTGGAGGAGGGCGATGAAGTCCTCCTTGCTGCCGGTGAACCCGTGCACCAGGACAGCGGGGGCGAGTTCGGGGCCGCCGGAGGTGGGCAGCGCCCGCAGGGCGGCCACCGGACCGTACGACAGGTTCAGATCGGCGCGTCGCACGCCCGGTGGCAGGTCGAGGAACTGAGGTGTACTCACGTCGGGTCACCCTAGACGATCGCCGGCCCGGGCAGAGATAACCCGGGCCGTGGCCGACGGCCGGGACCGGCGCGGACGTCGGTCCCAGGGCCCCGCGAACGGGCGCGGGGCGCACGGCCGCGACGCCCGCCACGGGCGGGCGCCGGAAGGGGTCAGGTGTTCTCGGGGTCCCTGCGGACCGCGCCGCGGGTGCGGCGGCGGCGCCGTACCCTGCGCGCGCCCTCGTCGGAGGGGGCCGCGCCCTCGCGCGGCGCCTCTTGGGCCGCGGGCGTGCTCTCGGCCCTCCCGCCCGGGGCGGTCTCGGTCCCGGCCGTGCCCTGGCCGCCGCGGGTGCGCCGCCGCGAACGGTTGCGGCCGCGACCGCGCCCGCCCTCGTCACGGTTGCTCTCACCGCGTCCGCTCCCCGAGCGCGCGCCCTCGACGCGGCCCCGGCCCCGCCGGCCGCCGCGCTCGCCGCGCGCCACACCGGTGTCGCCGATGTCCTCGATCTCCTCGGCCTCCAGGCCCGCGTGATCGTCACGCCGGTCCTCGGCCAGCTTGCCCTTGGTGCCGGCCGGGATCCGCAGCGCCTCGAAGAAGTGCGGCGAGGTGGAGTAGGTCTCCTCCGGCTCGTGGAAGGGCAGGCCGAGGGCGCCGTTGATCAGCTTCCAGCGCGGCATCTCCTGCCAGTCCACGAAGGTGACGGCGGTGCCGCTGCGCCCGGCCCGGCCGGTGCGGCCGATGCGGTGCGTGTAGGTCTTCTCGTCCTCGGGGGTCTCGTAGTTGACCACGTGCGTGACGTCGTCCACGTCCAGTCCCCGGGCGGCCACGTCGGTGGCGACCAGGATGTTGATCTTGCCGTTGCGGAAGGCCCGCAGGGCCCGCTCGCGCTGGCTCTGCCCCAGGTCGCCGTGGACGGCCGCGACGGCGAACCCGCGCGCCTCCAGATCGCCCGCCACCCGGTCGCAGGCCCGCTTGGTCTGGCAGAAGACCATGCTCTGGCCGTGGTCGCTGGCCTGGAGCAGGCGGGCGAGCATCTCGATCTTGTCCATCTGGTGGGTGCGGAACGCGTGCTGCGTGATCTGCCCCGTGATGGCCGAGCCGTCGATCTCGTCGTCGTCGCTCGCGCGCACGTGCGTGGGACGGTGCAGGTACTTGCGCGACAGGGAGACGATCTCGCTCGGCATGGTGGCCGAGAAGAGCATGGTCTGGCGGTCGTCCGGGGTCTTGGTGAGGATGCGCTCGATGTCGGGCAGGAAGCCCAGGTCGAGCATCTTGTCGGCCTCGTCCAGCACCACCGCGGACACCCCGTCCAGGCGCAGGTGCTTCTGCTTCTCCAGGTCCAGCAGGCGGCCCGGGGTGCCGACGACGACGTCGGTACCCTCCTTGAGCCCGTTGACCTGCGGCTCGTAGGAGCGGCCGCCGTAGACGGTCAGGATGCGGGTCCCGCTGCGCTTGCTGGCGGTGGTCAGGTCCGCGGCGACCTGGATGGCCAGCTCGCGGGTGGGGACCACGACCAGGGCGCGCGGCCGCTTGGGCGTTCCGGGATCCTTCTGCGCCCGCTGGAGCAGGGGCAGGCCGAAGGCCAGGGTCTTACCGGTGCCGGTACGGGCCTGGCCGATGATGTCGCTGCCGCCCAGCGCGATCGGCAGGGCGAGTTCCTGGATGAGGAAGGGCTCGATGATCCCCTCGGCCTCCAGGGCGTCCGCGAGTTCGGTGCTCACACCGAGGTCGCGGAAGGTCGTCTTGGGTTTGGTGGTCTCTACTGTGCTGCTCAGGGCTCAAGCCTCCATCTTGGCGGGCCGCAACGTTGGCGTGGCCGCGGCGGGATGCGGTCGCGGACGGCTCCTGGCCGCCGCGGGGGCGCGGCTCACCGGTCGTTCCTCTCGTGGAACGGTGCGGTGGCGCTGCCGTGAGGACCCGTGCGGCGCAGGGGTTGTCCGGCCGCGGATCGGGACCGTCCCCGCTCGGGACGGGGTGCATCCGTGGTTCGTCGTTGTTCCTCGCGCGGTCCGGGCCACCGTCGGTGGGGTCCGCGCCTGTGCGGGCGCCGCCTCCGCGGCGCCGGTACGTGGGAGATCCCGCGTGTGTGAGGGAGATGTCCGCGTCGGGCGCACACACCGGTCATCACGCAGAGTCTAGCTGGTGACTCGCCAGGTGGACATACCAGTTCACCGGGCTGTGGACGGCTTGGACCGTACCCGCTCCCGGCGTGTACAACCGTGCCTTCGGTCCGTTTAGTCCCCGGTTCGGCGCCCGGGCGGCCTGGCGATACCCTGACGGGCATGACCCACGGCCCCTCCGCCGAGCCCGGCGTGATCGACCTGCTCGGCCTGCTCGCCTACGCGGAGCTCGGCTCCTTCTTCCGCCTCGCCGACGACGCGGGCCTGGCCCCGTCGCTGCGCTCCAAGGGTCAGCTGGCCGCCCTCGCCGCCACCGAGCAGGCGCACTACCAGTCGCTGCGCGACCGGCTGGAGGAGCTGGGCGTCGTGCCCGAGGAGGCTATGGAGCCCTTCGTGGAGCCGCTGGACGCCTGGCACGACAGGACCGAGCCGCAGAGCTGGCTGGAGAGCCTGGTCAAGACCTACGTCGGCGAGGGCATCGCGGGGGACTTCTACCGCAAGGTCGCCGAGCTGGCCGACGAGGACACGCGCACCCTGGTCGAGGGCGTGCTGGCCGAGACCGACCGTGCCGAGTTCGTCTCCGCGACGGTGCGCGCCGCCGTGGAGGAGGACCCCAAGCTGGTCGGGCGCCTGTCCCTGTGGGCGCGCCGCCTGGTCGGCGAGGCGCTCAGCCAGGCGCAGGCGGTGGCGGTCTCGCGCCCCCGGCTCGCCGCGCTCCTGGCGGGGGACGGCGGACACGCCGCGGACGGCACGGGGCTCGGCGACCTCGCCGCGGTCAGCCGGATGTTCGCCTCGCTCACCGACCGCCACTCCGACCGCCTCAAGGCCATGGGGCTGACCGCCTGACCCGCTGTCGCGGCGGCCCGATTCCTTGCCCGTCCTTGACCGGGACCTGTGCGACCTTGGTCAAGCGCGGGTAATATCCAACACTTTCGTGACGATTCGTTGGGCACTGGCCGTAAAATCAGTGAAGTTTCCGTCTCCTGACCACGCGAGTAGGTACTTCCATGCCCAGTGGGACCTCCGTGCGCCATCCGCTGGCCGGACTCACCCGTGACTTCCACCGGATCGGCCCCCTAGGCGCCCCGATCGAGCCCTGGATGTGCGCTGAGCTGGACCAGCACGCCGCACAGGTGTGCGAAGGCATCACCTCCTCCGGCGGCGTGCTCAACGCCCGCACCCTGGGCACCTACCTGCACGGGTTCCTTGACGGCTGCCTCGAACGGGGCTGGGACTCCGAGGCGGTCGAGTACGACTGGGAGACACTGCGCATCCTCGCGATCTGCCGACTGGCCAAGGAGCGCGGTTTCGTCCGCTAGGTTTGGTGGCGTCCGCAGAACGGTGTGGTCCACAACCTAAGCTCCTCGTGGCCCCCGCCCCTGCCCGTTCTCCGGTGGAAACCCGTCATCGGGCGTACGCTGAAAAGTACCGGTGACTCCACAGCGGCCGACCACGGCCCGGCGCACCGCGGCAGAACCAGGGCCCTGCGGAATGCAACCTGGGACTGACGGTGTTATGTCGGTCCGGAAAACGGACCACGGACACCGTAACTTGCGGAGCGGCCCGCAGAGCCGCGAGAAAGGAAGGCGAATGAGGAGCGGTCGGCATGGGGCGGCGCGCCCACCGGTCGGCGTCCTGATCCAACAGGACCGCGTCGACTTCGCGCTTTTCGCACTGATCTTCGTCGTCGCGCTGGTGTCGATGGTCTTCACCGGGCCCGGGAACGCCGCTTTCTGGCTGGCCTTCCTCCCGATCATCGCCTCCGTCGTACTGACCTTCCGGCGGATCGAGCACCTCTCCCGCCTGGAGCTGCGCGACTCCGAATTCCTCTAGGAGGCGCCTCGCGGGCCGTTCGCACCGGCCCGCCGAGCGATCCTGACGGCACACGGCGAGGGCGGGGCCCCACGGCCCCGCCCTCGTCGCGTGTCCGCGCCCCGGCTACGGAGCGGGCGGCTCGCCGCCCATGCCGCGCCGCGCGCTCTGGGAGGTCGCGCCCTGGCGCGGCTCCGTGCGCTCGGTGTCCGCGGGACGGCCCAGGGCCGCCTCGCGGCCGGCCCGGTAGCTGCCCTCCTCGCTCATGCGGTTGGTCTCGCGCTCGGCCACGTCCAGCCAGCGGGACCAGCGCGAGCGCATCGGCTCGATCATGCCGCCGCCCACGCCGACGACGAGGATGCCGCCGATCGTGGCCAGGACCGCGATCAGCACCGGCACGGTGACGGTCACCGCCACGCCCATCTGGTTCAGCGCCGCGATGACGCCGAGGGCCAGGATGAACACGCCCGCGGCGTTGGCCAGGAAGCGGCCGTAGGAGAGGCCGCCCAGCGCGCCGGAGACGATGTCGCGGACCGCCTTGGCGATCATCGCGGCCACCACCACGATCACCAGCGCGACGATGCCGCGCGGGATCCAGGAGATGACGTCGTTGAGCAGCGTGCTGATCGGGTTCGGTCCGAAGACGCTGAACGCGAGCGTGAACACGAACAGCAGCCCGACGTAGTAGATGATCTTTCCGCACAGCTCGCTGGCGCTCCACCGGCTGCGCTCGAAGTACTCGCCCACACCTCCGCGGTGCAGGGCGCGGTCCAGTCCGACGCCGTGCAGACCCTTGGCGACCGCCTTGCCCACCAGCCAGGCGATGATCCATCCCAGGACCAGGATCACCAGGAAGCCGATCAGCAGAGGCACGAAACTCGCCACCGCCTGCCAGGCCGTCGACAGGCCCTGACCCATGTCCATAACGTCTTCACCCCCAAATCGCTTGCTCCGCCGGGGCTTCGAAGCGAAGGACCGGGCGGATACGGCGAAGAGAAGTGCGTTACTTCTCATTCCGGCGATACCCGGAGGGCGGCAATTGAATCGCTTGTCCCACGCAAGCGGAGGTGATTACCTTTTTTTGGGACATTCCTTGCGTGACGGTGGGAAGAAATCCCTTTTCCGTGTGCCGGGGTGCTTTCCGGGGAGCACCGGGAAAGGCGAGGGCCCCCGCGCGCACGGGGGCCCTCGCCTTTCGGGCGGCGGGTGCGGCCGCGCCCCTAGCCCTGTTCGCCGGAGCCGCGCTGGAGGTCCCAGCCGCTGATCCCGCGCCAGGCCAGGCGGGCCACCAGCTGCTCGGCCGCGTCCTTGGGCACGGAGCCGCGGCTGTTGAGCCAGTACCGGGCGCTGGTCTCGGCCATGCCGACCAGCCCGATGCTCAGCAGGTGCGCCTCCTCGTCGGAGATGCTGGTGTCCTGGCGGATCACCTCGCCGATGGCCTCGGCGCAGCGCTGGAAGGTCTCCTCGGTCTTGGCCCGCACGGCCGGGAGGTTGCGCAGGTCGGACTCGAAGACCAGGCGGAAGGCCTCGCCGTCGCCCGCGACGAAGTCGAAGTAGGCGCGAAAGCTCGCGATGACGCGCTGGCGGTTGTCGTCCGTGCTCTCCAGGGCCTCGCGCTGCTTGTCGACCAGCACCTCGGAGTGTTCCTCCAGCAGGGCCAGGTACAGCTCCAGCTTCCCGGGGAAGTGCTGGTACAGGACCGGTTTGCTGACTCCGGCGCGGTCGGCGATCTCGTCCATCGCCGCCGCGTGGTACCCGCGCGCGACGAAGACCTCCTGGGCCGCGGCCAGGAGCTGGCGGCGGCGCCTGACCCGGGGCAGACGGGTTCCCCGGGCGCGGGAGTCTGAAGGAGCTGTCACACCGACCCTCCGAACTCGGCATGGCAGATGCACGCCATAACCGGACATCTGCGTGGCTAGTGCTCGCGGAGCGCGGCCAGTGGCGCGCTCCACAGCGGTCCCCCTCATCCTACTCCGGCGTAGGTTCCCCGTGAGCAGCGGGAAGCCGGTCGAGGCCCCGGGCGGGCACGGTGAGGCACCGGCCGAACACGTGGTCAGGGCCGCGATCGGCGGCCGGGAGGAAGCGGAGGAAAAAGGGCGCGGTCCCGGGCGGGGGAGACCCCGTCAGCGCCGCTCCTCGTCGTCCGGGCCCGCCTCGCGGGCCTGTTCGACCACGTCGGCCTCGGCGGCGTGCTCGAAGCTCTCCTGCGGCGGGTCCTCCCACCCGTCCCCGCCCTCGTCGGCCCCGGCGGACGCGCGCTGCTCGACCGCGTCGGCCTCGGGCACCTCGGCCGCGGGGTCCCCTCCGGCGGCCGGGCGTCGTCCCACGGAACGGTTCTCCTGTGCCACGGGGTCCTCCCCAACGTCGTCGCCGTGCGTACGCCCGACCACTACCCGCCGCCCGGGCCGGTACGCGCGGCCCCCGGGATGAACTCGCACGCCGCGTTGGTTGTGACGAGCGGGGACGGACCCGCGAAGGGTGTGCTCCACGCCTCCCGGTGGCGGGAATGCAATACCCCACCCGTTAGGTTGGGTATGAGTGCAAGCACGCTTCGCCTCCCCGCCCCCTCGCCCGGTGGCCCCCGCGGTACGGGCGGTGCGAAGCAACCCGAACAGACATGAGGAGTCACCGTGTCGCTGCCGCCGCTGGTGGAACCAGCTGACGAGCTGACCGTGGACGAGGTGCGCCGTTACTCGCGTCACCTGATCATCCCCGACGTGGGTATGGACGGGCAGAAGCGCCTGAAGAACGCCAAGGTCCTGGTCGTCGGCGCGGGCGGCCTGGGCTCCCCGGCGCTGCTCTACCTGGCCGCCGCGGGCGTGGGCACGCTCGGCATCATCGACTTCGACGTCGTCGACGAGTCCAACCTCCAGCGCCAGGTCATCCACGGACAGAGCGACGTCGGCCGCCCCAAGGCCGAGTCCGCCCGGGACAGCATCAAGGAGATCAACCCGGGCGTCCGCGTCATCCTGCACCAGGAGCGCCTGGACTCGGACAACGCGCTGGAGATCTTCGCCGACTACGACCTGGTCCTGGACGGCACCGACAACTTCGCGACCCGGTACCTGGTCAACGACGCCTGCGTCATCCTCGACAAGCCGTACGTGTGGGGTTCGATCTACCGCTTCGACGGCCAGGTCAGCGTCTTCTGGAACGAGTACGGGCCCCAGTACCGCGACCTGTACCCCGAGCCCCCGCCCCCCGGCATGGTGCCCTCCTGCGCCGAGGGCGGCGTCCTGGGCGTGCTGTGCGCCTCCATCGGCTCGGTCATGGTGAACGAGGCCATCAAGCTGATCACCGGCATCGGTGAGCCGCTGGTGGGCCGCCTGCTCATCTTCGACGCCCTGGAGATGACCTGGCGCGAGGTCAAGGTCCGCAAGGACCCCGACACCGAGCCGGTCACCGAGCTCATCGACTACGAGGCGTTCTGCGGCGCCGTGTCGGAGGAGGCCACCGAGGCCGCCGCCGGTTCCACGATCACCGCGGGCGAGCTCAAGGACCTGCTGGACAACAAGCCCGAGGAGATCTTCCTCGTGGACGTCCGGGAGAAGAACGAGTACGAGATCGTCAGCATCCCGGGCGCCACGCTCATCCCCAAGGGCGAGTTCCTCAACGGCAAGGCCCTGGAGCGGCTGCCGCAGGACCGGCGCATCGTCCTGCACTGCAAGTCGGGCGTCCGCTCCGCCGAGGCGCTGGCCGCGGTGCACGCGGCCGGGTTCTCCGACGCCGTCCACGTGGGCGGCGGCGTCCTGGCCTGGATCAACCAGGTCGACCCGAGCCTGCCCGAGTACTGACGGACGGGCCCGACGGGGGACGGGGCGGTGCCGGGAGGCGACTTCCGGCACCGCCCCGCCGCGTTCGCGCCCCGGCCCCGGCCCGCCCCGCGTTCCGCCGTCGTGCCTGCTCAGCCCGCCTGATGGGTAGGGGTCGGGACAGGGGCCGTCGGCCGACGGCGGCCCGCTCCTCGGGAGGTGGCTCCATGGGACGCAGGGGACGCTGGGCGGACTGGGTGGCGATCCTCGTCGGCCTGGCCCTGGGACTGAGCTGGATCTGGCACGGGATGTACGGCTTCGGCGGGGGAGCGATGTTCGTCCTCGGACTGGGCGTCATCGTGGCCTCGGTGGTATCCATCACGCGTCCGGGGGCGCTGTCGAGCGAGGCGGGCGTCCTCGCGATCGGCGTCCTGGTCTTCGTGATGCCGTGGCTGCTGGGCTTCACCGACCTCACCGCCGCAGCCTGGACGGCGTGGATCCTCGGCGCCGTCGTGGCGCTGCTGGGGGCGTTCGGACTCGTCAAGGCGCGCCAGGCCCGCAGGCGCGACCCCGAACTCGCCTGGGGCGCGCACGGCGACCAGGTCACCGCCTGACCGGACACCGCGTGCGCCGGGGGCCGCCTCCGCGGCGGGCCCCGCCGTGTCGGCGGCCCCCGGTAGGCTGCCGCCTGTGTTCGAGGACGCGGAGGGCGGGCCGGACGACTACGCCGAGGAGGTCCTGGCGGTGGTCGAGCGGATCCCGCCGGGACGGGTGATGGCCTACGGCGACATCGCCGAGTACGTCGGCAGGGGAGGACCCCGCCAGGTCGGCTCGGTCATGTCCTCCTGGGGCGGTGCGGTGGCCTGGTGGCGCGTGGTGCGCGCGGACGGCAGACCGCCCTCCTGCAACGAGGTCCGCGCCCTGTCCCACTACGCGGCGGAGGGCACGCCCATGCGCCCCGCAAGCGATCGCGTGGACATGCGCAGGGCCCGCTGGGACGGGGAGGGCGGGGGCTGAGCGGTCCGCTGTGGCGGGGATGACGTGCGGGATGGTCGCCACCCTCTGGTGAACTGGGGGGTGTGAACACATCTCCGTACCGTCTCGTGCGGCGCGCCCACCAGGTGCAGCCGCCGCCGGTGCTGGACGAGAACCAGCGGCGCGTGGTCGAGCACGAGGGCGGGCCCCTGCTGGTGCTCGCCGGTCCCGGGACAGGCAAGACCACCACGATCGTCGAGTCGGTCGTGGACCGCATCGACCACCGGGGCACGGACCCCTCGCGCGTGCTGGTGCTCACCTTCAGCCGCAAGGCCGCCCAGGAGCTGCGCGAGCGCATCACCGCCCGGCTGCGCCGCACCACCCGCGAACCGCTGGCCCTGACCTTCCACAGCTACGCCTACGCCCTGATCCGGCGCGAGTTCCAGCGCATGGGCGACCTGCCGCCGCGCCTGCTCTCGGGACCCGAGCAGCTCATGGAGGTCCGCGAACTCCTGAGGGGCGAGGCCCTGGACGGCGCCGCGGACTGGCCCGAGCGCCTGCGCCCCGCCCTGGAGACCCGCGGGTTCGCCGAGGAGCTGCGCGACTTCCTCATGCGCGCCCAGGAACGCGGCATGGGCCCGGACGAGCTGGCCGCGCTCGGCCGAGAGCGCGACCGCGACGACTGGGTGGCCGCGGCCGGGTTCCTGGACCGCTACACCGGCCGGTTCGACATCGCCCCCGTGCCCACGCTCAACTACGCCGAACTCGTGCGCGTCGCCGCCAACCTGCTCTCCGACCCCGGGGTCCGCGAACGCGAGCGCGCCGCCCACGAGGCGGTGTTCGTCGACGAGTACCAGGACACCGACCCCGCCCAGGAGGAACTCCTGCGCGCCCTGGCCGGGGACGGCCGCGACCTGGTCGCGGTCGGCGACCCCGACCAGTCCATCTACGCCTTCCGCGGGGCCGAGGTGCGGGGCATCCTCGACTTCCCGCGCCGCTTCCCGACCGCGCGGCGCACCGAGGCGCCCGTGGTCGCGCTGCGCACCTGCCGCCGCAGCGGCCGCGCCCTGCTGTCGGCCTCGCGCGGCCTGACCCGGCGCCTGCCCGCGGTCGCCTCCGCCCGCGGCCACGTCAACGAGCACCGCGACCTGACCCCCGCCGAGGGCGTGCCCGACGGCGAGGTCCGCGTGCTGCTGGCCGACAGCGCCGCCCAGGAGGCCGCGGTCATCGCCGACACCCTGCGCCGCGCCCACCTGGTGGACGGCGTCCCGTGGTCGGACATGGCCGTGCTCGTGCGCTCCTCCACCCGCCAGCTGCCGGTGCTGCGCCGCGCCCTGACCGCCGCCTCGGTCCCGGTCGCGGTCGGCGCCGACGACCTGCCCGTGGCCGCCGAGCCCATCGTGCGCCCCATGCTCGCGCTGATCCGCTACGGGCTGGCCCCGGCCGAGCTGGACGAGGACGCCGCGCGCGAACTGCTCACCAGTCCCTTCGGCGAGGCCGACACGGTACGGCTGCGCAGGCTCGTGCGCGCGCTGCGCCGCCTGGACCTGGACCGCGCCCACGACGGCGGCGCCCACGGCGGAACCCCGGAAGGGGACGCCTCGCGGGAAGGCGCCCGGGAGGAGGCGGGCCCGGAGGGGGGCGGCGCCTACCGGCCGTCCTCACAGCTGCTCGTGGACGCCCTGCGGGACCCGGCCGAGCTCACCCTCGTCGACCCCGAGATCGCCGCGCCTGCCACCCGTGTCGCCCAGGCGCTGCGGACCGTCCGCGACCTGAACGCCAGGGGGGCCGACGCCGAACAGCTCCTGTGGGAGCTGTGGCGCGACAGCGGCCTGGCCGACCGCCTGCTGCGCGCCAGCCTGGCCGGGGGCCGCCGGGGCGCCGCAGCCGACCGCGACCTGGACGCCGTGGTCGCCCTGTTCGAGAGCGCCGCCCGCTACTGCGACCGGCTGCCCCCCGGCAGCCCCGCGGGGTTCCTGGAGGACCTCGCCGCCCAGGAGATTCCCGGCGACAGCCTCGCCGAGCGCGCGCCCGAGGGCGAGGCGGTGCGCATCCTCACCGCCCACCGCTCCAAGGGCCTGGAGTGGGGCCTGGTCGTGGTCGCCGGGGCCCAGGAGGGGGACTGGCCCGACCTGCGCCTGCGCGGCTCCCTGCTCGGCGTGGAGGAACTCGTCGACACCGACGTGCACTCCGCCGACTCCTCCGGAGCGGCCCTGGCCTCCAAACTCCTGGACGAGGAGCGCCGCCTGTTCTACGTGGCCCTCACCCGCGCCCGCCGCACCCTGGTGGTGACCGCCGTGGGCGGGGAGGACACCGACGAGCGGCCCTCGCGCTTCCTGGCCGAGATGGGCGCGGGCGAGCCCGAGCCGGTCAGCACCGGCCTGCGCTGGCTGTCCCTGCCCTCGCTCGTCGCCGACCTGCGCTCGGTGGTCACCGACCCCGGCGCTCCCGAACCGCTGCGCGAGGCCGCCGCCACCCACCTGGCCCGCCTGGCCGAGGAGGGCGTGCGCGGCGCCGACCCCGCGGAGTGGTACGCGCTCACCCCCTTCACCGACGACCGGCCCCTGGCCGAGGAGGAGGACACCATCCGCGTCTCGCCCTCCCAGGTGGAGAGCTTCACCAACTGCCAGCTGCGCTGGCTCCTCGAACGCGCCGCCGGGGCCTCCTCAGGCGACTCCGCCTCGGCCCTGGGCACCGTCGTGCACGCGGTCGCCGTCCTGGTCGCCCAGGGCAGCACCCCCGACGAGATCAGCGGGCGCATGGACGAGATCTGGGCCGACCTGGACTTCGGCGGCCCCTGGCAGGCCAGGGCGCAGCGCGACCGCGCCGACACGATGGTCCGCAAGCTCGTGGACTGGGAGGCCGCCAACGACCGCGAACTCGTCGTCACCGAGGAGGGCTTCCGGGTGGACGTGGGCGGCATCGAGATCACCGGCCGCGTGGACCGCCTCGAACGCGACGGCCAGGGCAGGGCCGTGGTCGTGGACATCAAGACCGGGAAGAACAAGGCCGACGACCTGGCCCGCCACCCCCAGCTCGGCGTCTACCAGATGGCCGTGCTCAAGGGCGCCTTCGCCAAGCTCGGCCTCACCGAGCCGGGCGGCGCCGCGCTCGTGCAGGTCGGCGGGGCCGCCTTCAAGCACGAGGCACGCGAGCAACCCCAGGTTCCGCTCGGCGAGGACCCCGACCCCGGATGGGCCGGGACGCTGGTGCGCGAGGTCGCCACCGGCATGGGCGGATCCCGCTTCACCGCCACACGCAACAAGGGCTGTAATGCGTGCGCCGTGCGCGCCTGCTGCCCGGTTCAGGACGAGGGCAGACATGTCTGAAACCCACCCCCACCCCCGCCCCGAACCCCGAACCCCGCCCCTTCCCCGCTTCTCGCCCCCGGAACTCGCCCGCCTCCTCGGCCAGCCCGAGCCCACCGCCGAGCAGTCCGAGGTCATCTGCGCCCCGCTGGAGCCGGGCGTGGTCATCGCGGGCGCCGGGTCCGGCAAGAGCGAGACCATGGCCTCGCGCGTGGTGTGGCTGGTCGCCAACGGCCACGTGCGCCCCGAGCAGATCCTCGGCCTGACCTTCACCCGCAAGGCCACCGCCGAGCTGGCCGAGCGCGTGCGCAAACGCCTGGAGCAGCTGCGCGCCACCGAACAGCTGCCCGAGGAGCTGCTCGACGGCGAGCCCACTGTGTCCACCTACAACGCCTACGCCGGGCGCATCGTCGCCGACCACGCCCTGCGCGAGGCCGTCGAGCCCACCTCCCGGCTGCTCAGCGAGGGGCAGGCCTGGCAGATCGCCGCCCGCGTCGTCGGCGAGTACGACGGCCCCATGGACCTGATCACGGTCGGGGCTGACACCGTCACCCAGCGGGTGCTGCACCTGTCCGGGGAGATCGCCGACCACCTGGCCACCACCGACCAGGTGCGCGGCATCGGTCGGTGGATCCAGGCGGGCCTGGACGTCATGGCCCGTAGGCCCACCGCGCCCACCCGGGACCTGGCCGACACCCAGCGCAGACGCGAGCAGCTCCTGCCGCTCGTGGAGCGTTACAACCACGCCAAGCATGCCCGGGAGGCCATGGACTTCGGCGACCAGATGGCACTGGCCGCCCGTATCGCCGAGCATCACCCCGAGGTCGGGCTCATCGAGCGGGGACGGTTCCGGGTGGTGTTGCTGGACGAGTACCAGGACACCAGCCACGCTCAGCTCGTCCTGCTGCGCTCCCTGTTCGGTGAGGGTCACCCGGTAACGGCCGTCGGTGATCCCTGCCAGTCCATCTACGGTTGGCGTGGTGCGATCGCGGCCAACCTCACACGTTTCCCTACCGACTTCCCAGCGGCCCCCGGCCGCCCGGCTCCCGTGCGCCGTCTGTCCACCAGCTTCCGCAACGGTGAGCGCGTTCTGGGTGTGGCTGAGCGAATCTCCGAGGAACTACGCGCCGAGGCCCGCGACGTCCCCGTCCTGCACCCGGGCCCCGCCCGCCGTGGCCGGGGCGCCGCCATGGCCGCCCTGTTCCGCACCGAGACCGAGGAGGCGGCCTGGATCGCCGACCAGGTGTACCGTCTGGTCCACGCCGAGCCGGACGCTGCGGGCAGCGCCCACGTGGCGCCGGACTTCCTACCTTGGCCCGAGGGCGAGTCCGGCAGTGCTGAGGACGGCGGAACCAGCCCCGGTGACGTCGCAGTACTGTGCCGAAAGCGCTCCCAGTTCCCGCCGCTGCGCGAAGCCCTGGAGGCACGCGGCATTCCCGTGGAGGTGGTCGGCCTAGGCGGGCTCATGATGGTGCCCGAGGTCCGCGACATCATCGCCACCCTGCGCGTGGTCCACGACGCCTCAGCTGGGAACGAGCTCGCCCGTCTCCTCACCGGCCCGCGCTGGCGGCTGGGCCCGCGCGACCTGGCCGCCCTCGGGGCCCGCGCCGCCGAGCTGGCCCGCCAGACCCGGCGCGACCTCACCTCGCCCGGCCCTGATGAGGAACCCGACGACGACATCCTGCGTCGCACGGTCCTGGACCTGACCGCCGAGAGCGGCAGCCTGGTGGACGCCGTGGACGACCCCGGCCCCGCCGAGAACTACTCTGCGGTCGCCTACGAGCGCCTCGGTCGCCTCGCCGAGGAGCTGCGCTCCCTGCGCAAGCTCGTGGGCCAGCCGCTGCCCGATCTGGTCACCGATATTGAGCGGATGCTCGGCCTGGACATCGAGGTGGGCGCTCGCACCGGCCGCGACCCCCTGTCCGCCCGCGCCGACCTGGACGCCTTCATCGACCACGCGGTCCGCTTCGTCGGCAACAGCGAGGACCCCACGCTGGGCAGCTTCCTGAGCTATCTCAACGCCGCCGAGGAGAACGAGAGCGGTCTGGCTCCGGGTGAGCGCGTTGGCGGTTCCGACAGCGTCAAGCTCATGACCATGCACGGCGCCAAGGGTCTGCAGTGGCCGGTCGTAGTCGTGCCTGGTGTGAGCGCAGGGCAGAAGGCTCCGCTGTTCCCGGCCAAGGCCCGCGACTCCCTGGCCTGGGTCAGGGCGGAGCACTTGCTGCCCTACCCGCTGCGTGGCGACCGCGACAGCCTGCCCAGACTCACGGGGGTAGACAAGGACGCCATCGCCGATTTCAAGCAGGCCGAGGCCGACCGCCACCTCATGGAGGAGCGGCGCCTGGCCTACGTCGCCGTCACCCGGGCCTCCTTCGCGCTGGTGTGCACCGGTCACTGGTGGGGCAGGACCGGCAGTTCGCCGCGTGGGCCGTCGGTGTTCCTGGAGGAGGTCCGGGAGGCCTGCGAGCGGGGGGCTGGGAAGGTTGTCCAGTGGGCGCCTCCACCCGAGGACGGCGAGACCAACCCGCACGACGAGGAAGAGGGCTCCGCCGTGTGGCCGCCGTCCGACCGCCTGGAGGAGGGGAAGGACGGGGAGCCTGATCCCGCCGCCCTGCGCCGCGCCCAGATCGCCGAGGGCGCGGCCATGGTCGAGCGCGCCCGCGCCCGCCTGCTCGCGGGGGAGGCCGACCCCGCGGAGGAGGCCGCGCCGCCGCCCGGGCTGCGCCGCCGCATCGGGGGCTGGGAGCGCGACACCGAGCTGCTGCTCGCCCACCGCCGCGCCGAGGGGCCGGGATCCGGGGACGGCACGGTCCAGGTCGAACTGCCCGCGCACCTGTCGGTGTCGTCCATGGTGTGGCTGGCCCGCGACCCCTCCGCCCTGGCCCGGCAGATCCGCAGGCCGCTGCCGCGCCCGCCCGCGCCGCACACGCGCCGGGGCACCGCGTTCCACGCCTGGCTGGAGCAGCGGTTCGGCCAGCGCGCCGCCCTGCTGGACGAGCTGCCCGGCGCCGCCGACGAGACGGCGGGCCGGGACGAGGACCTCGCCGACCTCCAGAGCCGCTTCGAGGAGAGCGAGTGGGGTTCGCGCGTGCCCGTCGAGGTGGAGGTGCCCTTCGAGACGGTCATCGGCGACCGGCTCGTGCGGGGGCGCATGGACGCGGTCTTCCACGACCCCGCCTCCGGCCGCTACGACGTGGTGGACTGGAAGACCGGGAGCCCGCCCGGCAACGGCCCCGAGCGCCGCGCCGTGGGCGTGCAGCTGGCCGCCTACCGGCTGGCCTGGGCCGACCTGGCCGGGGTCGCGCTGGAGGAGGTGAGCGCCGCCTTCCACTACGTGCGGGCCGGGCTGACCGTGCGCCCCGCGGACCTGCTCGACGCCGAGGGACTGGCCGCGCTCATCGACGCCGTACCCGAACCCGGGTGAGAGGTCCGCCACCACCGCGGGTCGCCGTCCGTTCACCGGTGTGGTGGACAATGACCCGCGTGTCGATCCCAGGAATCCCCCAGGACAGCGGCGCCCCCGTGCGCGCGGGCGTCCCCGAGCACGGGCGCGTCCCCAAGTACTACGCGGTCCGGATACAGCTCACCGAGCTGGTGTCCGGGCTGGTGGTGGGCCAGCCGCTGCCCACCGAACGCGAGCTGGCCGAGCGCTTCGGCGCGGCCCGCGAGACGGTCCGCCAGGCGCTGCGCGACCTCCTGCTGGAGGGCAGGCTCAGCCGCCGCGGGCGCGGCACGGTGGTGGCCGGCCCCAAGCTGGAGCAGCCCCTGTCCCTGGCCAGCTACACCGAGGGCGTGCGCCGCCAGGGGCGGCGGCCGGGCCGCTCCCTCATCGACCTGCGCAGCTGGCCGTGCCCGCCCCGGCTGGCCGAGGAGCTGCACCTGAGCCCGGGCGAGCCGGTCTGGCACCTGGAGCGGGTGCTGCTGGCCGACGACGAGCGGGTGGGGCTGGAGTCCACCTACATCGCGGTGGCGCGCGTGCCCCGCCTGGACGTGGACTTCGACCCGGACTCCACCTTCTACGGCTACCTCGCCGACAGGGTCGGCATCACGTTCGGCGACGCCGACGAGCGCCTGGAGACCGTGCTGGCCACCCCGCGCGAGGCCCTGCTCATCGGTACCCCTCCGGCGCTGCCGATGCTGCTCATCCACCGCGTCTCCCGGGACGAGAAGGGCGGCCCCTTCGAACGGGTGCGCTCGCTCTACCGGGGCGACCGGTTCAGCTTCAGCGTCCACCTGGCCGGGGACGGGCGCGAGTAGGGGAGTCCGCCGGCGGGCACCGGACCGCGGCCCGTCCGCCGGGCGCTTTTGTATCGAAAAGATAACGGGTCTGGTCCAAAGTTTGACCCCGGTTCACCGGGACGTCCCCGCCGCGCTCGGTCGTCTCCATCCGCACCGGCGAACCTCGAACCATGCGAGTGATCATCGTCGGTGCCGGAGTCCTCGGCACCATGCACGCCTGGCACGCCGTCTCCCGAGGTCACGAGGTCGTCCACCTCGAACGGGAGGCGGCCGCCCGCGGCGCCTCCGTCCGCAACTTCGGCCTCGTCTGGGTCGGCGGACGCGCCCCGGGCCCCGAGCTGGAGGCCGCCCGCCGGGCCCGCGTCCTGTGGCAGGAGATCGCCGAACGCGTCCCCGCCCTGGGCTTCCGGGCCTCCGGATCCCTCACCGTCGCCACCACCGACCACGAACTGGCCGTGGCCGAGGCGGCGGCCCGGGGCTCCGAAGCCGCCGAGCGCGGCTACGAACTCCTCGACCCCGAGCGGACCCGCGAGGTCAACCCGGCCCTGCGCGGCGACCACCTCGGCGCCCTGTGGTGCCGCAGCGACGCCCAGGTCGAACCCCGCACCGCCCAGGCCGCCCTCCAGGCCGAACTCGGCCGCAGCGGCCGCTACACCCTCCTGACCGGGCGCGAGGTCCGCGACCTGGCCGGACCGGGCGCCGTCCGCGACGACCACGGGCAGGTCCACCGGGGCGACGCCGTCGTCCTGTGCACCGGCGCCTGGCTCGGCGGCCTGGTCCGCGAACTCGTCCCCGACCTGCCCGTGCGCCGCGTCCGCCTCCAGATGGCGCAGACCGAGCCCCTGGGCGAGACCCTCACCACCTCCGTCGCCGACGGCGACAGCTTCCGCTACTACCCCGCCTACCGGGGCCCCGAGCTGGACGCCCTCAACGAGGCCCAGCCCCAACCGCCCACCGCGCGCGACCACCGCATGCAGCTGCTCATGGTCCAGCGCGCCGACGGCTCCCTGACCATCGGCGACACCCACGAGTACGACGCGCCCTTCTCCTTCGACACCGCCGAGGACCCCTACGAGCACCTCGCCGGGGTCGCCAGCCGCCTCCTGGGCCGACCGCTGCCCCCGATCCGCCAGCGCTGGGCGGGCGTCTACGCCCAGTGCGCCGACCCCTCCCGGGTCGTCCACCGCGCCCCCGTGGGCCCCGACGCCTGGCTGGTCACCGGACCGGGCGGGCGGGGGATGACCTGCTCCCCGGCCATCGCCGAGACCACCGCCAACGAACTGGGCTGGTAACCATGCACTCCACCACCGTCCCCGCCCCGCCCGTCGAACTCGTCGTCCTGGACATGGCGGGCACCACCGTCGCCGACGACGGCCTCGTCGAGGCGGCCTTCGAGGCGGCCCTGCCCGACCACACCCCCGAGGCCGCCGCGTACGTGCGCGCCACCATGGGCGAGTCCAAGATCACCGTCTTCCGCCACCTGTGCGGCGACGAGGACCGCGCCCAGGAGGCCAACCGCGCCTTCGAGCGTGCCTACGCCCGCCTGGTGGACGAGGGCCGCTGCGCGCCCCTGCCCGGAGCCGAGGACGCCCTGCGCGAGCTGCGCGCCCAGGGCCGCACGACCGCCCTGACCACAGGCTTCTCCCGCGACACCCAGGAGCGCATCCTGAGCGCCCTGGGCTGGCGGGAGGCCGCCGACCTCGTCCTGTGCCCCGCCGACGCGGGCGGGCGCGGACGCCCCCACCCCGACATGGTGCTCACGGCCGCCCTGCGCGCGCGGGTCTCCTCCGTGGCCGCCGTCGCCGTCGTCGGCGACACCGCCTCCGACATCCGCAGCGGGCTGAGCGCGGGGGCCTCGGTCGCCGCCGGGGTCCGCACCGGCGCCCACGACGACGACGCCCTGCGCGCGGCCGGGGCCACCCACGTCCTGGACGGCGTGGCGGACCTGCCCGGACTGCTCGCGTCGAGGGAGGGCTGAACCCGTGGGCATCCGCTTCGACCGCGTCAGCGTCGCCTACGGGGAGACCGTGGTCCTGGACGACCTCGACCTCACCGTCGAACCCGGCGAGTTCATGGCGCTGCTGGGCCCCTCCGGCTCGGGCAAGACCACCGCGCTGCGCGCCGTCGCCGGGTTCGTCCGCCCCGCCTCCGGGCGCGTCCTGCTCGGCGGGCGAGACGTCACCGGCCTGCCGCCGCACCTGCGGGGCGTGGGCATGGTCGTGCAGAGCTACGCCCTCTTCCCCCACATGCGGGTGGACCAGAACGTCGCCTTCGGGCTGAGGGCGCAGGGCGTGCCCCGCCGCGAGATCGCCGGACGGGTCGCCGAGGTGCTGGCCATGACCGGGATGGGGGACTACGCGCGCCGCCACCCGCGCGAGCTGTCCGGCGGACAGCAGCAGCGAGTGGCCATCGCCCGCGCCCTGGCCATCCGCCCCGGCGTGCTGCTGCTGGACGAGCCGCTGTCCGCGCTCGACGCCCAACTGCGCTCGGACATGCTCGCCGAACTGGCCCGCCTGCACCGCGAACTTCCCGACGTCACGATCCTGTACGTCACCCACGACCAGAACGAGGCGCTCACCCTGGCCGACCGGGTGGCGGTCCTGGACCGGGCCCGGCTGCGCGACTGCGACACGCCCGAGCGCCTCTACCAGCGCCCCCGGACGCCGTTCACCGCCCGCTTCGTCGGCGGCGCCAACCTGCTGCCCGCGAGCCTGGCCGACGGGCGCGTGCACTGCTGCGGCACCGTCCTGGAGGCCGACCCCGGCGACCTGCCGCCCGGCACCGGCGACGGCGACGGGCTGCGCGTGTGCCTGCGCCCGCACCGGCTCACCCTCGGCGGGGGCGAGCACACCCTGGAGGGCCGGGTCACCGACGTCCAGTGGCGCGGCTCCACCCACCGGGTCACCGCCCTGGTCGACGGCGTCCCCGTCACCGCCGAACTCCGGGAGATGCGGACCCCGCCCGAGACCGGTGCGGCGGTCACGCTCGGCTTCGCCCGCCGGGACGCCGTCCTGCTGCCGGAGGAGGAGGCCTCGTGAACGTCCGGACCGCGCCGACCCCGGCGGGCACCGCGTCCGCGCCCTCCGTGGGCGGGGACGCCCCGGCCCGGGCGCCCCGCGCCCTCCCCGTGTGGGTGTGGGCGGTGCCGCCCGTCGTGCTGCTCGCCCTGGTGTTCCTGTACCCGCTCGTCCTCGTCGCCCTGGAGTCGGTCACCGCGCCCGGGGGCGGACTCACCCTCGCCCACCACGCCGACGTCCTGGGCTCGGAGTCCTTCCGGTCCGCGCTGGCCACCACCGTGTTCATCGCGGTCACCGCCACGCTGGGCTGCCTGGTCCTGGGCTTCCTCCTGGCCCTGGTCGTGGCGTTCGTGCCCTTCCCGGGCAGCGGGGCCACCGCCCGGTTCATCGACACCTACCTGTCCTTCCCGTCCTTCCTCATCACCCTCGCGCTGCTGTTCCTCTACGGCACCGTGGGCGTGGCCAACGGCGCGTGGACGGAGGTCACCGGGGCCGAGACCGGGCCGATCAGCTTCCTCGCCACACCCTGGGGCGTGATCCTGGCGGAGATCACCTACTTCACGCCGTTCGTCATGCGGCCGCTGCTCGCCGCGTTCGCCCAGCTCGACACCGCGCAGATCGAGGTCGCCTCCTCCCTGGGGGCCCGCCCCCTCAGGATCGTGCGGGCCGTCATCCTGCCCGAGGCCCTGCCCGCGCTCGCCGCCGGAGGCGCGCTCGTGCTGGTGCTGTGCCTCAACGAGTTCGCGATCGTCCTGTTCACCGGGGCCAAGGACGTGGTGACCCTGCCGATGCTCGTCTACAGCGCGGCGATCCTGGAGGCCGACTACACCACCGCCTGCGTCGTGGCCACGGTCAACGCGGCCCTGTCGGTCTCGCTCTACCTCGTCTACCGCGCGGCCACCGCCCGGCTGCGCGCACCCTCCGGAGGCCGCCGTGCTCGTGCATAGCCGACCCGCCCGCTGGGTCGTGTGGGCGCTGTTCGCCGCGCTCGTCCTGCCGCTGTTCCTGCTCCCGCTCGGCGTCATCGTCACCGCGTCGGTGTCCACCAACTGGAGCGGCGTCCTGCCCTCGGGGCCCACCCTGGACAACTTCGCCGGACTGTCCCGGGGCTCCACCCTGGAGGCGCTGCGCGTCAGCGTGGTCACCGCCGCCACCGCCAGCGTCCTGGCCCTGGTGGCCGGGACCTGGTCCGCGCTGACCGCGCACGCGCTGCGCCGACGCGGCAGGGCCGTCCTGGACGCCCTCTTCATGCTGCCCGTCGCGGTCCCCACGGTGGTCGTCGGCCTGGCCCTGCTGGTGGCCTTCAGTCAACCGCCCGTGCTGCTCAACGGCACCCGGACCATCGTGATCATCGCGCACACCGTGCTGGTGACGGCCTTCGCCCACCAGTCGGTCTCCGCCGCCCTGGACCGGCTCGACCCGGCCTACGCCCAGGTAGCCGCCTCCCTCGGCGCCCGCCCGGCGCGGGTGCTGTTCCAGGTGCGGCTGCCCCTGCTGCTGCCCTCGCTCAGCGCCGCCGCCGGGCTCTGCTTCGCCCTGTCCATGGGCGAGCTGAGCGCCACGATGATGCTCTACCCGCCCAGCTGGATGCCGCTGCCGGTCCAGATCTACGCCGCCACCGACCGGGGCGCCCTCTTCTCCGGGGCGGCCTCCGCCATCGTCCTGATGGCCACCACCCTGGCCGTCCTGCTGCTGCTGTCCCGCGTGCGCACCCGCGCCGTCTACCGCTGACCTCTTCTCCTTCTCCCAGGAAGGCCCGCCATGCCCGCCGTCCGCACGACCGCCGCCCGCGTGTCCGCCGCCACCGCCGCGTTCGCCCTCGCCGGAGCCCTGACCTCCTGCGCCGCCTCCGACCCCGCCGACACCGTCACCGTCTACACCGCCGACGGCCTGCGCAACGAGGAGGGCACCGGCTGGCTCGACCAGGTCTTCGCCGACTTCGAGGCCGAGACCGGCGTCACCGTCCAGTACGTCGAGGGGGGCTCGGGCGAGATCGTCCAGCGCGCCGGGCGCGAGACCGCCAACCCGCAGGCCGACGTCATCATCACCCTGCCGCCCTTCATCCAGCAGGCCGACGGCATGGGCCTGCTCCAGCAGTACGAGCCGCAGGGCGCGGAGCACGTCGAGACCAAGGACCCCGACGGGAGGTGGACCACGATCGTCGACAACTACTTCTGCCTCACCTACAACACCGAGGAGCTGGAGGAGCCGCCCGCCACCTGGGACGACCTGCTCGACCCCCGCTTCGAGGGCCGCCTCCAGTACTCGACGCCGGGCGTGGCGGGCGACGGCACGGCCGTGCTCATCCAGACCATGCAGGACTTCGGCGGACTGGAACCCGCCATGGACTACCTCGGACGGCTCCAGGCCAACAACGTCGGCCCGTCCTCCTCCACCGGCGCGCTGGGCCCCAAGGTGGACAAGGGCGAGCTGCTCGTCGCCAACGGCGACGTCCAGATGAACTTCGCCCAGGCCCGCACCATGCCCAACCTCGGCATCTGGTTCCCCGCGCACGAGGAGGGGGAGCCGACCACCTTCGCCCTGCCCTACACCGCCGGGCTGGTCGAGGGCGCGCCCCAGGCCGGCAACGGCCGCGCCCTCCTGGACTTCCTGCTCTCCGAGGCCGCCCAGGAGCAGGTCGTCCCCGTGGCCGGGGGCTTCCCGGCCCGCACCGACGTCCCGGTGGAGGGCGAGGGCGCCGAGGAGCTGGAGGCGCTCATGGAGGGCGTGGAGGTCTTCGAGCCCGACTGGGACGACATCGACGCCAACCTGCCCGAGTACCTCGACGCCTGGCGCGAGGCCACCGGCAGCTGACCTCGCCCGGTCGCGGCCCCCGGGCGCCCGCCCGGGGGCCTGCCGTGCTTCACGGGAGGCAGATCTCCGGTACTGGTGGCAGCCGCCCACTCGGGTAATGTGGGTAGTACCCACACAGGGCAAGGGGGTTGAACGATGGAACTTGTCAAGACCGGCAGCAGAGGCCGGGTGACACTCGGTGAGAAGGTCGCGACCAGCGAGTACTACGAGGTGGAGAAGGCCGGCAACGGGACTATCACCCTCCACCCCGTGCGGGTCACCCGTGTCGCCGACCCCACTCCGGAGGACATCCGCCGCCGCAGTGACGACGTGGACGCCGGGCGCAACGTCATGAGCGCCAGCCTCGACGACATCGACCGGATGCTGGAGGACGGCGGGTGAGGAAGCTGGCCTTCCACGCCGAAGGCTGGGACGACCTCATGTGGTGGGTGGAGAACGATCGCCGCACGGCGAAGAAGGTCCGCAAACTCATCGAGGAAGCTCTCCGGGACCCCTTCGCGGGGACGGGCAAACCCGAGCCGCTCAAACATCTGGGGCCGAACCGCTGGTCACGCCGCATCACCGGCGAACACCGCCTGGTCTACGTGGTGACGGACGAGGAGATCACGGTGCTGGGCGCCCGGGGCCACTACTGACCCGTGCGCGGCCGCCGGTCCCGCGCGCCGGAGGAACCGCGCGGGACCGGCGGGAGGTCTCAGATCACGCCGAAGACGAACCCGCCCGGGGCGGCGGAGTCCTCGCCGAAGAGGTACTCCCGTGCCGACAGGACGAACTCCGCGCGGCCGATGAACCCGTCGCCGTCGGTGTCCAGGGCCCTGAACCGGTCCAGGGCGTCGGAGGAGGAAGCCCCCAGGACCTCGGCGTACCTGACGTACTCCGCCTCGCTGATCGACCCGCCGTCGTCGGTGTCGAGCAGGTCGAAGACCGCCTCGGCCACGCCCTCGGTCATGTTGAACCGGCTGCGGTCCTCGGAGGCCGCGTGCATCGCCGCGACGAACGCCTCCCGGTCCAGGCGCGCCTGGGCGGGCGAGCCGTGACGCAGAAGCTCCAGCCAGAGCATCTGGTAGGAGGCGTGGACGGCCTGGGCCCGGCGGTCGCTCAGGTCCAGCGCGTACCCCTTCGTGTAGCGGTCGACCAGGCGCTGGTAGTCGTCCCAGGTGATGGCCCCGTCGCGGTCGGTGTCCAGCGTGTCGAAGAGGCGGCCGAACCTCTCGGCGACCGCGGTGGCGGGAACGGTGTCCACGTGCATTCCTCTCGTCGGCGGGCGGGCGCGTCCCGCCCCTGCACCTTCGAGTGTCCCGCGAGCCGAGGAGTTCCCCGACCCCCGCGGCTCCGCCGCCCGGGCGGCCGGGCTCCCGAACCCCCCCGGGCCGGACCGGGACCGGACCGGGGACGGGCGTGCGGGGCTCCCGGCCCGCGTGCCGGGACGGTTCGCGCAGGTCCTAGGCTCGTTCCGACAACGACGTCGAGCAAGGACGGTCCCATGGACGTACGCGCCCACATCGAGGCACACCGGGACGAGTTCGTCTCCTCCCTCAAGGAGTGGCTGGCGATCCCCTCCATCTCCGCCGACCCCGCGCACCACCCCGACGTGGTCCGCTCCGCCCGGTGGCTCGCCGACCACCTCACCGCGACCGGCTTCCCCACCGTCGAGGTGTGGCAGACCCCCGGCCTGCCCGCCGTGTTCGCCGAGTGGCCCGCCGCCGACCCCGACGCCCCCACGGTGCTCGTCTACGGACACCACGACGTCCAGCCCGTCGACCCGGTCCAGGAGTGGGAGACCGACCCGTTCGTGCCCACCGAGCGCGGCACCTCCCTGTTCGCGCGCGGGGCCTCCGACGACAAGGGGCAGGTGCTCTTCCACGCCCTCGGCGTGCGCGCCGCCCTGGCCGCCTCCGGCGCCGACGCCCCGCCCGTCACGGTCAAGCTGCTCGTGGAGGGCGAGGAGGAGTCGGGCTCGGTCCACTTCGCCGACCTGATGCGCGCCAACCGCGACCGCCTGGCCTGCGACGTCGTCGTCATCTCCGACACCACCATGTGGGCGGCCGACACCCCGTCCATGTGCGTGGGCATGCGCGGCGTCACCGACGTGGAGATCAGCCTGTACGGCCCCGAGCGCGACCTGCACAGCGGCTCCTTCGGCGGCGCCGTGCCCAACCCGCTCAAGGCCATGAGCGACCTGCTGTCCGGCCTGCACGACGAGGACGGCCGGGTGGCGGTCCCCGGCTTCTACGACGGGGTGGTCGAGGCCAGCCAGGAGGAGCGCGAACTCATCGCCCGGCTGCCCTTCGACGAGCGCGAGTGGCTGGCCACCGCCGCCTCCACCGCCACCTGGGGAGAGAAGGGCTACAGCACGCTGGAGCGGATCTGGCTGCGCCCGACCGCCGAGATCAACGGCATGTGGGGCGGCCACACCGGCTCGGGCGGCAAGACCATCGTCCCGCGCTCCGCGCACGCCAAGGTCAGCTTCCGCCTGGTGCCCGGCCAGGACCCGCTGCACGTGCAGGACCGCGTCCGCGCCCACGTCGAGGCGGCCGTCCCCGAGGGCCTGCGCGCCGAGACGGAGTTCGGCGGGCCGGGCGTGCGCGCCTGCGCCTCCGACCTGTCCTCCACCGCGCTGAAGGCGGCCCGCTCGGCCATGGAGCGCGCCTTCGGCACCCAGGTCCTGTTCACCCGCGAGGGCGGCAGCGGCCCCGAGGCCGACATCGCCGACATCCTCGGGGCGCCGCTGGTCTTCCTCGCCGTCGGCCTGGACGAGGACCGCATCCACGCCCCCAACGAGAAGGTGGAGATCCCCCTGCTGCTCAAGGGGGCCGAGAGCGCCGCCTACCTGTGGGAGGAGCTCGGCGGCCTCGGCTGAGCCGTGACCGCGCGGCGCCGGGGCCCGCTCCGCACACGGTGCCGGCCCGCCCACGGGGGACCCGCCGCGCACGGGGGCCGCGCCAGGATGCGCGCGGCCCCGACGGGTGTTATGCACGTTGTGGACACGGGCCCCGCCAGGCGGCCCGCCGACCCGGAAGGACCCATGGACGCCGACGCGACTCCCTCCCTCTCCCGCTTCTCCGTCGACCCCGCCGCGCACCGGCGCCTGGACGGGGAGTGGCTGGCCGAGGCGTGGGCGGCCCCCGGCACCCGGGTGCTGGTCCTGGAGGGCGGGGACCCCGTCACCCACGGCTGGCGGGCCGTCATGGCCAAGCAGTCCCGGGCCCTGATCACCACCGGGGACGAACCCCGACTGGTCCTGGTCCCCCCGGACGAGGCGCCCGAGGGCGAGCGCTACCTGCTGGGCACCGACGGACGGGACGCCTACTTCGCGGTCCGCTCCGGCCGGGAGCTCACCGCCACCGAACGGACCGCCCCGGCCTCCCTGCGCGAGATCGGCGCGCTCCTGGGCGACCGCGACACCGGGCTGATGACCCGCGCCGTCGCCCTCGCGAACTGGAACGCCACCCACGGGTTCTGCCCCCGCTGCGGCTCCCGCACCACCCCGGCCGCGGCCGGGCACGTGCGCGTGTGCGATCGGGAGGGCACCGAGCAGTACCCCCGGATGGACCCGGCGGTGATCATGCTGGTGCACCGCGAGCGCGACGGCCGCGAGGAGATGCTGCTCGGCAACAACCCGAACTGGGACGCCCGCCGCTTCTCCGTGCTGGCCGGGTTCGTGGACGCGGGGGAGTCGCTGGAGCAGGCCGTGGTCCGCGAGGTCGCCGAGGAGGCGGGGATCGTGGTCGAGCGCCCGCGCTACCTGTCCTCGCAGCCCTGGCCCTTCCCGCGCAGCCTGATGGTGGGCTACACCGCGCGGGCCGTGGGCGAGACCGAGCGCACCGACAACGAGATCGGCGCCACCCGGTGGTTCACCCGCGCCGAACTGGCCGAGGCCGTGCACGCGGAGGAGATCCTGCTGCCCGGGCGGGTCTCGATCGCCCGCACCCTCATCGAGCACTGGTACGGCGCGGAGCTCCCCGGCGGCTGGTGACCCCGGGCCGACGGCCGCTCCCGGCCCCGCGGCGGCCGGGAGCCGCCGCCCGCGGGGTCGGTTCCGGGGAGCGGGGACGCGCCCGGGGCGGGGCCGGGTTCTTTTCAGGGTTTCGCTCGGGACCCCGCCCGGCCCGTCGCCGCGCTAGCGCGAACCGGGGGAGGCGCCCAGTTCGTCGGGCAGCACGGTGAGGGGGCTCGTGCTGCTCTCCACCACGTCCCGCGCCAGGTCCGCCACCTTGCGCCCGCGCGAGCGCGCCGAGGAGCGCAGCCGCTCGAAGGCCTCGCGGGGCGCCATGGTGTGCCGCTCCGCCAGGACCCCGATCGCCTGCTCCACCACCACGCGCGACTGCAGCGCGTGCTCCAGCTGCGCGATGGTGTGCCGCAGCCGCTCCACCTCCGAAGCGCCCTCCGGCGCACGGCCGGGCGCCTGGGAACGCGGGGTCCGGGTCCCCGACTCGCCGGTCAGCAGGTCCGCCAGGACCATCGCGCTCACCAGGTCGGGTACCTCCTCGCCGTCGCCCACCCGCCACCCGGCCGGGGTGCGGCGGACCACACCGGTGTCCACCGTGTCGGCGACCGCAATGTCATGAGGCCTCATGTCCTCCCCCAACTCCACACTCCCCGTCGTCATCGTCCGAGTCCTCGGTGACCCGAGCGCCGTCGGAGGTGCACCGCCGAAGGCGGGCCCCGCGGTGCGGGCCGCGGGACCCGCCCTGGGGCGTGGTCCCGCGGCCCGCGTACCGTCCTACGACAGCTCGGCCAGTTTCTGCTTCACCTGAGCGAGCGACGGGTTGGTCATCGCCGCACCGTCACTGAAGACCAGCGTCGGAACCGTCTGGTTGCCGTTGTTGGCCTTCATGACCAGTTCCGCGGCCTCCGGGTGCTCCTCGATGTTCACCTCACGACCGGTGATCCCCTCGCGGGCGAGCTGGCTCTTGAGCCGCTTGCAGTACCCGCACCAGGGGGTGGTGTACATCGTGAACTGTTCGGTCGCCGCGCTCGTCATGTCGCTCACGTCCTTCTTTCGTCTACGGTCGATGGGTCGGTCCGGTCATCTCAACACCGAGGGGTCCGGACCGCTTCCCGGGACCGCGTGACACAAGGTGGGACGCCTCACAGGACCAACTGGTTCTGGAATGTCTGATGTGCCTCCCGCGGCCCCGGCGGCGGGCACGGGGTCCGATCCGCTCCCCGTCACGGCCGATACTTGAGAGACTGGGACCCCATCCACCCCGACCCTACGCAGGAGCACCATGGATCCCGACCGCGTCCTGGAGGGACTGGACCCGGAGCAGACCCAGGCCGCACGCGCGCTGCGCGGCCCCGTGTGCATCCTGGCCGGTGCCGGGACGGGCAAGACCCGGGCCATCACCCACCGCATCGCGTACGCGGTCTCCAGCGGTGTGGTCGCCGAGCAGCAGGTCCTCGCGGTCACCTTCACCGCGCGCGCCGCAGGGGAGATGCGCGGCCGGCTGCGCGCCCTGGGCGCCCCCCGCGTGCAGGCCCGCACCTTCCACGCCGCCGCCCTGCGCCAGCTCTCCTTCTTCTGGCCCCAGGTCGTGGGCGGCGAGAAGCCCACCCTCATCGAGAGCAAGATCCCGGTGGTCTCCCGCGCCGCCCACTCGGTGGGCCTCCAGCCCGACCGCAACGGCCTGCGCGACCTGGCCGGCGAGATCGAGTGGTCCAAGGTCACCCAGGTGCGCCCCACCGACTACGACAAGGCCGTGGTCAAGGCGGGCCGCCAGCCCCCGCTGCCCGCGGGCGAGGTGGCCCGGGTCTTCGAGGCCTACGAGGACCTGCGCCGCGAGCACAACCTCCTCGACTTCGAGTCCATGCTCGAACTCACCGCCGGCATGATCACCGAGTACCCGGCCATCGCCCAGCGCGTGCGCGAGCAGTACCGGTACTTCGTCGTCGACGAGTTCCAGGACGTCAACCCGCTCCAGCGCCTGCTCCTGGACGCCTGGCTGGGAGACCGCGACGACCTGTGCGTGGTCGGCGACCCCAGCCAGACCATCTACTCCTTCGCCGGGGCCACCCCCGGCTACCTGACCGGGTTCGGTGCCCGCTACCCCCACGCCACCGTGGTCCAGCTGGTCCGCGACTACCGCTCCACCCCCCAGGTCGTGCGGGTGGCCAACCACGTCATCGCCCAGGCGCGCGGCACGACCTCCGCCCAGCACCTGACCCTCCAGGCCCAGCGCCCCGACGGCCCCGACCCCATGTACCAGGAGTACGACGACGAGCCCGCCGAGGCCACCGGGGTCGCCCGCAAGATCAGCGTCCTGCTGGAGGGCGGCACCCCGGCCAGCGAGATCGCGGTGCTGGTGCGCACCAACGGCCAGTCGGCCTCCTACGAGCAGGCGCTGACCGACGAGGGCGTGCCGTTCACGATGCGCGGGACCACCCGGTTCTTCGAGCGCCCCGAGATCAAGCAGGCCGTGCACACCCTGCGCGGCGCCCGGCACGGGGCGGCGGGGGAGGAGGCCGAGCCCCTGGTGCGCACCGTCCGCCAGCTGCTCGGACAACTCGGCCTGACCGAGAGCGCGCCCGAGGGGCGCCAGGCCCGCGAACGCTGGGAGTCGCTGACCGCGCTGGCCCAGCTGGCCGAGGACATGGCCGCCGCGCCGAGGCCCGACGGCACTCCGGTGACCATGGCCGACCTCGTGGACGAGCTCGACGTGCGCATGGCCACCGAGCACGCGCCCGGCTTCGAGGGCGTCACCATCGCCTCCCTGCACGCGGCCAAGGGCCTGGAGTGGGACGCCGTCTTCCTGGTCGGCCTCACCGAGGGCATGATGCCGATCATCTACGCCGAGACCGACGAGCAGGTGGAGGAGGAGCGCCGCCTGTTCTACGTGGGCGTCACGCGGGCCCGCGAGCACCTGGCGATGTCGTGGTCCCTGGCCCGCTCGCCCGGCGGCAGGAAGACCCGCAAGCCCTCCCGCTTCCTCGACGGCCTGCGCCCCGCCTCCCCGTCCACCGCCTCCCGTCGCGCCGAGCGCCGCAAGGGCGGCGTGACCCGCTGCCGGGTGTGCTCGGCCACCCTCACCGACGCGGCCGAGCGCAAGCTGGGCCGCTGCCTGGACTGCCCCTCCAGCTACGACGAGGCCCTGCTGGAGCGGCTGCGCGACTGGCGCCGCGCGTGCGCGCAGGAGCAGAAGGTGCCCGCCTACGTGATCTTCACCGACGCCACCCTCCAGGCCGTCGCCGAGCAGGAGCCCGGCAGCCTCACCCAGCTGGCGGCGGTGTCCGGTGTCGGCGCGGTCAAGCTCGATCGCTACGGTGAGGCGGTACTGGCGCTGGTGGCGGGCGCGGACCCGGCGGACGTCATGGACCGCCGGACCGAGGACGACGGGGAGGAAGCGGCGGATGAGTGAGAGCGCCGACGCGCAGGCGCGGGGCCAGTCCCTCGCCGACCTGCTGACCGTGCTGGACCTGGAGCGGATCGAGGACGACATCTTCCGGGGCAGCAGCCCCGAGGAGGGCCCCCAACGGGTCTTCGGCGGCCAGGTCGCGGGCCAGGCGCTGGTCGCGGCGGGGCGCACCGTCCCCACCGAACGCTACGTGCACTCCCTGCACGCGTACTTCATACGCCCCGGCGACCCCTCGGTGCCCATCGTCTACGAGGTGGACCGCGTCCGGGACGGCCGCTCCTTCACCACCCGGCGGGTGGTGGCCATCCAGCACGGCAAGCCGATCTTCACCCTGTCGGCCTCCTTCCACAAGGAGGAGCCGGGCCTGGACCACCGGATCCCGATGCCCGACGTCCCGCCGCCGGAGGAGCTGCCGAGCGCGCGCGAGCGCCTGCAGGAGGCCTTCGGCCGCGTGCCCGGGTTCGTGCGCTGGCACCCCATCGAGCTGCGCCCGGTGGGGCCGCTGTCCTACGAGGCCGAGCGCGACCCGCGGCTGCGCACCGCCAACAACCCGGTGTGGCTCAAGGTGGACGGCGAGCTGCCCGACGACCGCCTCACCCACGTGTGCCTGATGACCTACGCCTCGGACATGACCCTGCTGGACACCGTGCTGCTGCGCCACGGCCGCTCCTTCGCGGGGATCTCCATGGCCAGCCTGGACCACGCGATGTGGTTCCACCGGCCGTTCCGCGCCGACGAGTGGCTGCTGTACGCGCAGGAGGCGCCGACCGCCCAGGGCGCCCGCGGTCTGGCGCGCGGGCTGGTCTACACCCGCGAAGGCGAACTCGTGTGCTCGGTGGTGCAGGAGGGACTGATCCGGGTGGTGGACGCCGAGGGCTGGTCCGACACCCTTCCGGAACCGCTCTAGCGGACCGGCCGGAACCGTCGCCGGTGTGAAGCGGGGGTTCTGACCTGCGGTGATCCCGTACTTGTGGCGAGGTCGGAGCATCCGGCCCCGCCGTGCGTACGAGATCACGGTGGACGAGGCGGGCCCGGGCACCGCGGCGGGTGCCGCCGTGCCGCCCCCGGGCTTCGGGACGGAGGAGGCTCGGGCCGCTCGCCGTGACCGGGGCCTTCCCCGCGTCGCGGGCGGGGCGTCGCCAGGGCGCCCGGGGGATGCCCAAAGGCAACGCTTCCGGGCGTCGCGGCATTCCCGCCAACCCCTGACCGGATGCGGACGTTTACGCAGGTCAAAAATGGGTTGCCCTCTTTCCGCGCCAGCCCATAGTGTGTACCCCGTCGCAATGACCGCTCCCGGCGCGGGTGCAAGATCCCGCCGCCCGAAAGTGAAGGAGGTGCCCGATCCAATGACCAGCATCACGGAGACCACAGGCTTCGTCGCCGGCTTCGCCATGCCGTCGCATCAGCTGTCCCCGACCGCTGTTCAGGGCAACCTCCTGCGCGGTCACACGGACGTCTTCGCCCTCTTCGGCGAGGCCACCATCGGCAACGGCGGCACCGGGGTCCCCGGATCCCGCTCCCCGTTGACGGTGTCCCAGGTCGAGTGGACCGTCCTCGGCGACGGCAGTGGTGTGTCCGTCGAGTCCGGGCTCGCCCTTGATCGCGGCAAGCGCCAGACGAAGCACGCAGCAGAAGCTACCCAGCGCCCGTATGGCGCATCGGGGGAGTGTCCACGGAGGATTCCGGCCTAGAGCAGGACAGGCCGAGAGTTTCGACCGTGGCCGCGGACCCCGACAGGGGCCGCGGCTTTCTTTGTATCTTCGCCAGCTCCCCGTCCCCCAGGGACGAGGGAGAGGGCGGCGGCATCGCAAGTCCAGGTCCCCCACCGGACCGGTTCCGGTGACCAGTCACCGACCGCGTTGTACGAAACGATCAAAGATCTTGGAGGGCACCGATGCTTGCGTCGGTCCTGGAAACGCCCTGGCTGGGCGACACCGAAGTTCCCTGCCGCCTGGAGCCCGACCTGTTCTTCGCCGAGGCGCCCGCCGACGTCGAGGCGGCCAAGGCCGTCTGCGGCGCGTGCCCGGTGCGGGAGCAGTGCCTGGCCGACGCCCTGGAGCGCGGTGAGCCCTGGGGCGTCTGGGGCGGGCAGCTGCTCGTCTCCGGACAGGTCGTGGCGCGCAAGCGCCCCAGGGGCCGCCCCCGGAAGAACCCCGCCCCGGTCGCGGCCTGACCGTTCCAGCCACAGCCTCACCCAACCCCCACAAGACCCGAAGGACGAAGACGGATGATGATGATGGAACTCATGCGCGTGGTCGAGCGGACCGACGTCGAAACGCGTGAACAGCAGGGCAGAAGGCTCACCGCCCGCCAGCTGCGCGCCCGCCAGCGCGAGGAGCGCCGCGCCGAACAGGCGCTCATGGAAATCGCGTGGTCACGTCTGTGTTGACGTGACGGGACGCACGGCGCCCTGAGCTGATCACGGGACCGGGCGGGGCTCCTCCGGGAGTCACCGTCCGGTCTCTTTTGTGTATCCGAAAGGGCAACGGAACTTCCCGGCGGGCCCCTCCGTGGCCCGTCCCACAGCCGAAAAAGGACCCTGGTCAGGGCGGAATGTGCTACAGGGACGTGTTTTTCGGTTACGTTCCGGGATCCGGAGAAGACGCAAGATCGGCGACATAACAGGACAGGACACACCTGTGCTGGAGCGCCTCGCTCGGCTACCGTAAACTTCGTGCCCTCGAACACCAAAATCGAGGTACGACGCAGTCCTCGTCGCCGACGCACGGTGTCGGCCTACAGGGACGGGGACACCACGGTCGTCCTCGTGCCCGCGACGTTCTCCCGCGCAGAGGAAAAGCGCTGGGTGGGCCGCATGCTGCAACGACTCGAGGCCCGCGAGGGGCGCCGCAACCCCGGCGACGCCGAACTCCACGAGCGCGCGCTCGAACTGGCCCGCCGCTATCTGGACGGCACCGAACTCCCCGAGAGCGTGCGCTGGGTGGACAACCAGAACTCGCGCTGGGGGTCGTGCACCCCCGAGACCCGCACGATCCGCATCTCCCGCCGCGTCGCCGGAATGCCCTCCTGGGTCGTGGACTACGTGCTCATCCACGAACTCGCGCACCTGTTCATCCCGCACCACGGCCGGGAGTTCTGGGACCTGGTGCGCCGCTACCCCAAGGCCGAGCGGGCCCGCGGCTACCTGGAGGGCTTCAGCGCCGCCTCCCGCGCCGAGTCCGACGACCCCTTCGGAGTCGGGGACGACGAGGAGGAGCTCGACGCCGCCGAGGTCGCCTTCGACGAGTGAGCCCGGCCACGCACCGGCGGGGCGGGTGCTGCGGTGCCCGGGCCGCCGAGGGCCGCGCCGCCGACCCGACGCGAACGGCCCCGCCCGGACACCGTCGTCTTCCCGGTCCAGCGCCTCGGAGAACCCCGCCTTCGGCCCCGAACCCGCGATCCCCGCGGCACCCCGGAACCCGGGGCGCCGCGGGGATCGCTGGAACCCGTGACCGGAGCGGGGCCGTCGTGTGCCGTGGAACCGCTGGCACGGGGCCGGCGCCCGCTCCGGCGCGCCGCCGCGTTTCAGGTCAGCGCGTGCCCGGGTCCGTGCCCAGGGGACGGTCGGACGCCCGCAGGCGGCGCCCCACCGCCTCGGCGGCGGCGCGCACCAGCGAACGGCACACCTCGTCGGAGGGCTCGGGCAGGTCGTCCACCGGGAACCAGCCCAGGTCGGCCGACTCGTCGGGGTCGCGCACCAGCACCGCGTCCTCGGGGGCGACCGCCGCGTACTGCACGTCCAAGTGGAAGCTGCCGCCCCCGCAGGGCACCGCGTGGCGGTCCAGCCCGACGGGCTCGGGCAGCAGGGTGAGCCCCCTGATGCCCGACTCCTCGGTGGCCTCGCGCAGCGCCGCCGCGCCCAGGGTGGCGTCCTCCGGCTCGCAGTGCCCGCCGGTCTGCAACCAGATCCGGTGGATCCGGTGCAGGGTGAGCACCGCACGCGAGCCGTCGGCGGAGATGATCGCCGTGCTGGCCGTCACGTGACCGGGCAGGCAGGAGCGCCACATCCCGTCCCCGTGCGCCTCCAGGTGGTCGAGGTAGGAGCGGCGCAGCTCCTCCTGCCGGGCGTCGGGCGCGGTCCACGCGCCCAGCACCGCCCGGGCGTCCGCGTGCAGCGACACCTACGCGCCCTCTCGCCGGTCGTCGTCCCCGTCGCCGTCCCGGTCACCGCCGGGGGCGCCCTCGTCGGAAGGACCCTCCCCGGACGCGTCCCCGTCGGTCCCCGCCTTCTCCCGGCCGGGAGCGTCCCCGGTCAGCGAGGAGATGTCGAAGTCGGCGTCGCCGAACCCGTCACCGCCCCCGCGCACGAAGGCCTCGGGATCGTCCAGGTCGTCGCCGGTGGGCATCAGGTCCGGGTGCTCCCAGACCGCGTCCCGGCCCTCCACACCGCGCGCCTCCTCCAGGGCGGACCACAGCGCGGACGCCTCGCGCAGGCGGCGCGGGCGCAGTTCCAGGCCGACCAGGGCGGCGAACGTGTGCTCGGCGGGCCCGCCGGTCGCCCGGCGGCGCCGGGTCGCCTCGGCCAGGGCGTCCGCCTGCGGCAGACGGCCCGACACCGCGGACGAGACCACGGTGGCCACCCAGCCCTCGATCAGCGCCAGGGTGGTCTCCAGCCGGGCCAGCGCCGCCTTCTGCTGCGGGGTGTCCTCGGGCTGGAACAGTCCCTCGCCCCCGACACCGCCCAGGGCCTCCTGGAGCGCCTCGGGGTTGGTGAGGTCGATCTCGCCGAGCCGGTCCTCCAGGCCGCTGATGTCGAAGGACATCCCGTCCGCGTACTCGTTGACCAGCCGGGACACGTGCGAGCGCAGCCACGGCACGTGCGAGTACAGCCGGTGCACGGCCGCCTCGCGGGCGGCCAGGTACAGGCGGACCTCGTCCTCGGGGACCTCCAGGCCCTCGCTGAAGCGCGCCACGCCGGAGGGCAGCAGCGCCGCACGGCCCTCACCGGCCAGGGGCAGTCCGATGTCGGCGGTGCCGACCACCTCGCGGGACAGCTCGCCCACGGCCTGGCCCGCCTGGCGGCCGACCATCATGCTGCCCATCTGCTGGATCATGCCCAGCAGCGGACCGGCCACGGACCGCATCTCCTCGGGCAGGTTCTGCCCCATCGACCGGACGGTCTTGCTGGTCAGCGGGTCGCACAGCTGCGCCCACGAGTCCATCGTCCGCTCGATCCACTCCGACCGGCTCCAGGCCTGGGCGGTGTGGACGCCCGACGGCAGGTCGGTAGCCTGGTCGAGCCACAGGTCGGCCAGGCGCAGGGCCTCCTCGACCTTGGCGTAGTCGGACGCCGGAACGCTCGGGTCGCCCTCCTGGGCGACCGTCTGGCGCGCGACGTCCTTGGCCATGTCCCAGTTCACACCGGAGGACGACCTCTGGTCGCCGCCGGAACCGGGAGCGGGGCCGGGTTGGGCCGACATCATGTCGGCGAACTGACGCAGCATGTTGGCCATCTGCTGCGGGTCGCCGAACGGGAAGCCGTCCGGCGTTCCGGATCCTCCTCCGCCCGGGCCGCCGCTGCCGGCACCCGAGCCGGAGTCGCCAGAACGGCGTCCGGACTCGTCATCGGGATCGTTCGGCATGCTGAAACCGAATGGCAGGTCGCTCACAATCAGACCTCAGGCAGGATTAGGTTTGGTCTCCACTGTCACGTTAGCTGGGAGTCGCCCGGAGTGAATACCGAAAGCAGCCAGGTTCGCCCAGAGCACAGCCCCTCCGAGGGAGCGGGCACGGTGGTCGCTGTCACCGGTGCCGCCTCCGGGGTGGGCCGGCTCCTCGTGCAACGCCTGGCCGCGCCGGAGAGTTCCGCGCGCCTGCGTGAGGTCGTCGCCATCGACGCCGAGCTCGCCGACCTGCGCGGCGTCACCTGGCGCATCGCCGACGTGTGCGACCCCGGGCTGGTCTCCCGGCTCGGCGGGGTGGACGTGCTCGTGCACACCGCCGACGACCGCTCCCTGGAGACCCGGCCCGCGCGGCGCCGCGCGCACAACATCCGCGCGGCCCAGACGGTCCTGACCGCCGCCGCGGCCTCGGGAGTCCCCCGAGTCATCCTGGTCACCAGCACCATGGTCTACGGGGCCGCCCCCGACAGCCCCGTGCCCCTGGCGGAGAACGCGCCGCGCGTGTCCGACAACAGCGAGGGGCTCATGGGCGACTTCGCCGAGATCGAGGCCCTCGCCGAGCGCGCCCGCCGGGCCCACCCCAGCCTCACCGTCACCGTCGTGCGCCCCGCCCCGCTCGTGGGGCCCGGGCTCGACACCCTCCTCAGCCGCCACTTCTCCGCCCCGCGCCTGCTGACCGTCAAGGGGCACGAACAGCACTGGCAGTTCTGCCACGAGGACGACCTGGTCAGCGCCCTGGCCTTCTGCGCCCTGCACGGGGTGGACGGGCCCGAGGGCGTGGTCGCCGTGGCCAGCGAGGGCTCCCTCACACAGGACGAGGTGGAGGCCGTCGCCGGGATGAAGCACTTCGAGGTGCCCGCCAACCTGGCCTTCGGCGCCGTCCGCCGCCTCCACCAGGCCCGGATCACCCCGGCGGCCGAGGGCGAGCTGAAGTTCCTCGTCTACCCGTGCGTGGTGGACTGCGCGGTGCTGCGCGAGGCCGGGTGGAAGCCCGCCCACGACAACGAGTCCGCCCTGGCCGCCCTGCTGGAGTCCCGCAGCGGCAGGCCCGCGCTGGTCGGCCGCAGCCTGGGCCGCAAGGAGGTCACCATCACCGCCGCGGGCGCCGCCGGAGCCGCCGCGGCGGCCATCGGCACCGCCGCAGCCATCCGCCACCTGCGCAAACGCAAGGGGGCGTGAGGCCCGGGGGCCGCGCGGCACGCGTATCGACGGCGCGCCGACGAACCCCGACCACCTGACCCGCGAAGCCCGTGCGCGCGGCACGCGCCGGGGACGCGGCCGACGTCGGCTCCCAGCCCGACCCGGGACCGCGGGAGTGCGGCGCGCTTCCTGTACCGGGTCCGCGAACACCCGGCCGGGGGCCGTGCGCGTGCGGCGCGCTTCCTGTGCCGGTGCCCGTGCGCGTGCGGCGGAACGCGCACCCGTGTCCCCACATGGGGGAACAACCGGTTGATACGGTCATGTCGTGGAAGAGATCACTCTCGCGTCAGTACGCGACACCCCCCTGTCGGTGGACGAGGTCCTCGCCGCGGTCTCCGACCCGCGCGCGGGCGGCACCGCGGTCTTCGTCGGCACCGTCCGCGACCACGACCACGGCCGTGACGTCGCACGCCTGGCCTACTCCGCCCACCCGACGGTGGAGGCCCAGCTGCGCGTCGTCATGGAGAAGGTCCTCAGCGACACCTCCGTCCCGGGCCGCCCCGTGGTGCGGATGGCCGCGACGCACCGGGTCGGCCAACTGGAGATCGGCGACATCGCGGTGGTCGTGGCCGCCGCCGCCGCGCACCGGCAGGAGGCCTTCGAGGCCTGCCGCCGCCTCATCGACGACCTCAAGGCCCAGGTGCCCATCTGGAAGCAGCAGGACTTCGAGGACGGCCGCAGCGAGTGGGTGGGCGCCCCCTGACCGCCCACGGCGGCCGGGTGAGCCGGAGGGAGGGCGGACCCTCGCCGGTCCGGACGCGGCAATAGGCTGGGGAGCATGCTTCGTCGTGCCATGACCCTCGTTGTCGCGCTCGTCCTCCTCGTCGGGCTCGGGATCGGCAGCCTCCACCTGCCCGTGCCCTACCTGGTCGCCGCGCCGGGCCTGACCGTCAACACGGTCGGGGAGACCGACCGCGGGCAGGTCATCGAGATCGAGGGCGCCGAGAGCTACGAGCACGACGGCACCCTGTCCATGGTGACCGTGCAGTACGCGGGCGGGCCCGGGCACCGGCTCGACTTCCTCACCGTCGTCACCGCCTGGCTCTCGTCCACCCAGGCGGTCCTGCCCGAGGAGCTGCTCTTCCCAGCCGGGCGCACGCCCGAGGAGGTCACCGAGCGCCAGACGGTGCAGATGAACGACTCGCAGACCGACGCCACCGCCGCCGCGCTCACCCAGCTCGGCATGGAGTACGAGGCGGTCCCCGTGGTCAGCGGCACCCTGGAGGGCATGCCCGCGCACGGCGTGGTGGAGGCGGGCGACACGGTCGTGGCCGTGGACGGCGAGCCGGTACCCACCCAGGGCGGCGACCCCGACGTCCCCGCCGGCAGCGCCGCGGTCGTGGAGATGGTCGGCGACCGCGAGCCCGGCGACCCGGTCGGACTCACCCTGGAGCGCGACGGCGAGACCGTCGAGGTGGAGGTCGCCAGCGAGGAGGGCGACTCCGGCGGCGCCGCGATCGGCGTGCTCATCGCCGACGAGACCGACTTCCCCGTGGACGTGGAGATCACGATCGGCGACATCGGCGGGCCCAGCGCGGGCATGATGTTCGCGCTCGGGATCATGGACCGGCTCAGCGAGGAGGGCCTCACCGGCGGCGCGGCCGTCGCCGGGTCGGGCACCATCACCGCCGACGGCCGGGTGGGCGGGATCAGCGGCATCCCGCAGAAGATGGTCAGCGCCCAGCGCGACGGCGCCGAGTACTTCCTCGTGGCCGCCGACAGCTGCTCCCAGGTCGCCCAGTCGGCCGCCTACGGCGAACTGGAGGTGGTCCGTGTGGAGACCCTCGACGACGCGGTCGCGGCCCTGGAGACCATCCGCACCGGCGAGGGCGAGCTGCCGCGCTGCGAGTAGGGGGCGCGGCGCCCGTCCCGGGCTCGGGTCCGTGCCCGGGCGCCCTGGACAGGGGACTCCCCGGGCGCGCACCCGCGTTCCACGGGTGCGCGCCCGGGCCCCGCGCAACCACGCGGGCGCCCCCACCGGCCCGGATCAGTCCTGTCCGGACTCCTCGTCCAGGTCCAGGGTCAGCGCCAGCGCGGAGGTCAGCGCCGGGATGAGGTCCGCCCCGTTGAGCACCTCCGACTCGCTGTCGTGGCTGCGCATGCGCATCGCGCAGTGCCGCGAGCCGTCGCGCAGCACACCGGCGACCATGCGGATCTCCTCGGTCTCGCGGCCGGAGGAGCCCGGCTGCTCGTCCGGGGCCAGGGTCTCGTCCGTGCCCTTGACCACCAGGCGCTCCATCACCAGCGCGCACCCGGCCACGCCCTCCGGCCACAGGATGCGGCCCAGCGCCTCCTCCAGCGGGACGTCGGCGGGCAGCTGCTCCTGCTCGACGGGGGTCAACTCGTCGGGGTCGGCGGGGGAGTCGATGCCCAGCAGACCGGCCAGCGCGGGCTCCGCCCGCAGCAGCTCCGCGGTCGGCACCAGGGCGTACAGGCCCAGCGGCCGGTCCCAGCCCTGCTCGGCGGCGTGGCGTTCGAGGTCCATGACGGCTTCGCGAATGTTCGACACGTTTCCATAGTGACCGATGCGGGAAGCGCGACGCCCCTGTTTTCGGACAGTAGGGTCGCCACGTGGCCTTCCGGATGCGACTCCGATACAGCAACGATGCAGCCTTGTCACCCGGACGAGGGCCGTTTCGGGAACCCGGAGACCACCGATTAAGTTTTCAGTAACAGAGCGCCACACGCGCACCCATACGCACCTACCAAGCCAGAACGAGGGGGAGGCGTGAGCTTCCGATCGCCCGGCGCACCACCTGCGCGTATGCCTCGCCGATCAAGGTTGCTCGCGCCAGTCGCGGCGACCGTGGTCGTCATCATCGCGGGGCTGATGCTCGCCGCGAACTTCTGGACCGACTTCAAGTGGTTCGAATCCGTCGGCTACACCTCGGTCTTCCTGACCGAACTGTGGACCCGCGTGCTGCTGTTCGCCGTCGCCGGACTGGTGATGGCCGTCATCGTCGGCGCCAGCATCTTCTTCGCCTACCGCTCCCGGCCCGGCATCCGACCGATGAGCCTGGAGCAGCAGGGCCTGGACCGCTACCGGCAGTCCATCGACCCGCACCGCAAGCTGTTCTTCTGGATCGCCGTGGGCGCCCTCGCGCTGCTGGCCGGAGCCGCGGCCAGCGGTGACTGGCGGTCCTACCTCCAGTTCGTGAACAGCACCGACTTCGGGGTGAACGACCCCGAGTTCGGCATGGACGTGGCCTTCTTCGCGTTCACCTACCCGTTCCTGCGCATCCTGCTCGGCTACCTGTACGCGGCGGTCATCCTGGCGTTCATCGCCGCGGTGATCGTGCACTACCTGTACGGCGGGGTCCGCCTCCAGAACGACTCCGGCCAGCGCGCCACCCCCTCGGCCCGCGTGCACCTGTCGGTGCTGCTGGGCCTGTTCGTGCTGCTGCGCGGCGGTTCCTACTGGCTGGACCGCTACGGCCTGGTCTTCTCCGAGCGCGGCTACACCTTCGGCGCCTCGTACACCGACGTGAACGCCGTCAAGACCGCGCTGCTCATCCTCACGGTCATCTCGGTCATCTGCGCCGTGCTGTTCTTCGCCAACATCTACTTCAAGAACATCATGGTGCCCATGGCCAGCCTCGGACTGCTGGTGCTGTCCGCGGTGCTGGTCGGCGTGGCCTACCCCGAGATCGTCCAGCGCTTCCAGGTCGCGCCCAACGAGCAGCGCCTGGAGAGCCCCTACATCGAGCGCAACATCGAGTACACGCGCCAGGCCTACGGCATCGACGACGCCGAGGTGCAGGCCTACGACGCCACCACCGAGCTCAGCGCCCAGGACCTGGTGGAGGAGTCCCAGGACACCACCGTGCGCCTGGTCGACCCCTCCGTCGTCTCGCAGACCTTCCAGCAGATGCAGCAGGTCCGCGGCTTCTACCAGTTCCCCGAGGTGCTGGAGGTCGACCGCTACCCGGACTCCGAGGGCAACCTGATCGACACGATCGTGGCCGTCCGCGAGCTGGACGGGCCGCCCGCCGACCAGGACAACTGGCTCAACCGGCACCTGATCTACACCCACGGCTACGGCATGGTCGCCGCCGCGGGCACCCAGATCGACGCCGAGGGACGCCCGGTCTTCACCGAGTACAACATCCCTCCGCGCGGTGAGCTCAGCGACGTCGTCGGCGAGTACGAGCCGCGCATCTACTACGGCCGTGAGGGCGCCGAGTACGCGATCGTGCAGGCCGAGGAGGAGTACGACTACCCCCTCGACGCCGAGGAGGAGACCGGCGACGTCCCGACCCCGGAGGACGCGGTCGAGCCGGAGGTCTCCCCGAGCCCGGACGAGGCCCGCGCCCCGGCCGACGCGGACCAGGAGGCCGCGGAGCAGACCGCCGAGGAGGCGCCCGCCGAGGGCGGCGAGGGCGGCGAAGGCGCCGGAGGTGGAGGCGGTGAGGAGGGCAGCGACTCGCAGGCCTACAACCGCTACGACGGTGACGGCGGCGTCCAGCTGGCCAGCTTCTTCGACCGGATCCTGTACGCGATCAAGTACCAGGAACCCAACATCCTGCTCAACAGCGCCATCACCAACGACTCGCGCATCATCTACGAGCGCGACCCGGTGGAGCGCGTGGAGAAGGTGGCCCCGTACCTGACCACGGACAGCCGCCCCTACCCGGCGGTCGTCGACGGCCGGGTCGTGTGGATCGTGGACGCCTACACCACGTCCGACGGTTACCCGTACGCCAACCGGATCGACTTCACCCAGGCGGTGACCGACACCTTCACCGACGGCTCGGCCCAGCAGGTGGGCGCGCTGCCGGGCAACGAGGTCAACTACATCCGCAACTCGGTGAAGGCCACCGTCGACGCCTACGACGGCACCGTCACCCTGTACGCGTGGGACGAGGCGGACCCGGTCCTCCAGACCTGGATGGACGCCTTCCCCGGGACCGTCGTCAGCAGGGACCAGATGAGCGAGGAGCTCGTCGACCACCTGCGCTACCCGGACGACCTGTTCAAGGTGCAGCGCCAGATCATGCGCGAGTACCACGTGACGGACGCCGCCGCCTACTACGGCGGTCAGGACTTCTGGTCGGTCCCCAGCGACCCGACCAGCGAGACCGAGGTCCCCGAGCCGCCCTACCGGCAGACCATCCAGTACCCGGGTGAGGAGTCCACCTTCTCGCTGACCAGCACGTTCGTGCCGCGCGGCCGTGAGAACCTGGCGGCCTTCATGGCGGTGGACAGCGATCCGCGCTCCGAGGAGTACGGTCAGCTCAAGCTGCTGGAACTGCCGCGGAGCACGGTGATCCTCGGCCCGGGGCAGGTGCAGAACGCCTTCGACGCCGACGCCGACGTCCGCGAGGTGCTGCTGCCGCTGGAGCAGTCCAACGCGGAGGTGACGCGGGGCAACCTGCTCACGCTGCCCTTCGCCGGGGGCCTGCTCTACGTCGAGCCGCTGTACGTGCAGGCGGGCGGCGGCGGAGCCGCCTCCTTCCCGCTGCTCCAGCAGGTCATGGTCGGCTTCGGTGACGAGGTGGCCATCGGCAACAGCCTGCCGGACGCGCTCAGCAACCTCTTCGACGGAGAGGGCGCGGCCCCCGAGGAGGGCGCCGAGCAGACTCCCGAGGAGGAGTCCGAGGCCGGTGGCGGCGGCGGAGGCGGCGGTGGGGGCAACGAGGACCTCACCCAGTCCCTCAACGAGGCCGTCGAGGCCTGGGAAGAGGCCCAGCAGTCCAACGAGGAGGCCAACGACCGCCTGCGTGAGGCGCTGGAGGACATCCAGCAGCAGCTGGACGAGAACTGAGCCCCGCCTCGCGGCGGTGACCGTTCCGTGAGGGGGCGGGGGTCCTCGGACCCCCGCCCCCTCGGCGTTCCCGGGAGGTCCCGTCCGGGGCCCGCGCGCTCCCCGGGCGCCGGAGCCCGGGGCGGTGGCCGTCGGGGCGGGCCGGGCCCGCGGGACTCACCGGGCGCCGCGTCCGGCGTCGACCGGGGTTTCGCGGACCCGCTGACGCGTCCGGGTCCGCCGATTTGGGTTTCGGTCCGGGGCGCGCTACTGTGTAGACACAACGACGCGGGGTGGAGCAGTTCGGTAGCTCGCTGGGCTCATAACCCAGAGGTCGCAGGTTCAAATCCTGTCCCCGCTACCAGACCCGGACCCGGGAGAAATCCCGGGTCCGTCGGTTTTCCGGATCCCTCCTTTTGCGGAGGGGAACGGAAGGCGGGTTCCTCCAGGGGAGCCCGGGCGGTCGGACCAGGGCGCAAGCGCTGGTAGGATTGCCGAAGGCGGTCGGGAAACCGACTGCCGAAGGGTGGGATCTCCACCGGTTTTCCACGCGGAAAAGCAGGGAAAACCGATTTGCCACCAGGGGCCAAACCCCCTAAAATAGAGATCACGACGCGGGGTGGAGCAGTTCGGTAGCTCGCTGGGCTCATAACCCAGAGGTCGCAGGTTCAAATCCTGTCCCCGCTACCAGCAAAACGCCGGGCGCATTTCGCGCCCGGCGTTTTTCGTGTGCCCGTGTGCCCGTGTGCCCGTGTGCCCGTGTGCCCGTGTGCCCGTGTGCCCGTGTGCCCGTGTGCCCGTGTGCCCGTGTGCCCGTGTGCCCGTGTGCCCGTGTGCCCGTGTGCCCGTGTGCCCGAGCGGCGGTGCGCCGCCCGGGAGACCGGGCGGCGCGCGCTCAGCGGGTACGGCCCTCCACGAGTTCGACCACCCGGTCGGCCCGTTCTGCCACCTTGGGGTCGTGGGTCACCACGACCACCGCCGCGTCGCGGAGCCGGGCCTGCTCCAGCAGCTGGTCCATGATCATGGTGCTGCTGGCGGCGTCCAGGGCGCCCGTGGGCTCGTCGGCGAGGATCAGGGCGGGTTCCCGGCTCAGTGCCCGTGCCAGGGCCACACGCTGCTGCTCACCGCCGGAGAGCTGGTGCGGCTGCGAGTGCAGCCGGTGCCCCAGCCCCACGGCCTCCAGCAGTTCGCGGGCCCGCGCCCTGCGGCGCAGCAGCGGCACGCCGCCGAGCACCATCGGCACGCCGACGTTGGCCAGGGCGGTCCGCCGCTCCAACAGGTGGAACTGCTGGAACACGAAGCCGATCCCCTCGCCGCGCAGGCGCGACCTCGGCCCCTCGCCCAGGCGGGTGGTGTCCACGCCGTCGAACGTGTACGTGCCGCCGCTGGGCCGGTCGAGCAGGCCCAGCACGTTGAGCAGGGTGGACTTGCCCGAGCCGGACTGGCCGACGATCGCCACCACCTCGCCCCGCCCCACCCGGAACGTGCAGTCGCGCAGCACGTCGATCCGGGCCCCCGACACCGTGAAGTGCCGGGTCATCCCCGCCACGTCCAGCAGGGGCGCCGGGCGGGCGTGGCGCGGCGCGGCCTCGGGGGCCGGTGCGTCGACGGACATCTAGCCCTCACCCTCCTCGACGAACGCGTCCTCGGGGTCGTGCGCGCCGGGCACGTCGAACCGGGGATCGAGCGGGATCGGGTCCAGGACCATCTCGCCGATGCTCAGTCCCTCGGTGACCTCCACGGAGGACCCGTCGGAGACGCCCAGCACCACCTCGCGGGTCTCCTCGGCGCCGTCCTCGCCCACCACCACGACCTCGCCCGACCCGGCGGTGCCGCGCACCGCGGTCACGGGGACGATGATCGCGTTCGTGGCCGCGCCGGTGCTGACCGACAGCTGTCCCTGGACGCCCTCGAAGACCTCCAGGTCGGCGGGCACGCGGCAGGACAGTTCGGCCCCGCCGCCGCCCCCGCCGGCGTCCTCGGTGCCCTCGCCGCCCCCGTCCCCGGGGACGGGGGCGCCGCCCTCGGCCGTGCCCAGGGACAGGAACTCGCACGCGGCGGCGGGCGGCCCCTGGTCGATCTGGAGCAGGATGTCCTCGGGGTCCTCGTAGAACCGGTAGAGGTCGTTGGGCGGGATCGACGCGACGGCCCGGAACTCCTCGGGGGCGACCGTGGCCACCACCGCGCCGGGCTCCAGCACGTCGCCGACCATGACGTCCTCCAGCCCCGACACCGTTCCGGCGGCGGGCGCGTACAGGGTGACCTCCTCGGTCGTGGGGGCGTCGGGGACCCGGCCGTCCTCCCCGGTGACGGGCGCGCCCTCGGCGGGAACCCTCACGTTGACCACCGGGGCGCCCTGGTCGACCTCGGCGCCCTCGCCCACCCACAGGTGGGAGACCGTGCCCCCGTTGCGGGCCTCGACCGCCTCGCCGGGCTCGGCCCGGACGACGGCGTCCAGCACCAGCACGGAGTTGACCTCGCCCAGCACCACCTCGACCGGGGCCCCGCCCACGTCCAGGGCGGCCTCCTGCATGCCGGCGTCCTCTCCGGCGCCCGGGCCGCCCAGACGGGACACCAGGAGGTAGCCGGCGCCGGTCAGTCCTCCCACGAGGACCAGGACCGCGCCGATGATGATCCACTTCTTCACGTGATGTCTCCTATTCCCGGAGTCCGGCGACCACGGACGCGCGCAGCGCCCGCATCGCGGGGATGATCCCGGCCAGCATCCCGACGAGGGCGGCGCTGCCCAGGCCGACGAGTACTCCGGACGCGGGGATGACGAGGGGGACGTCGGCGGGCAGCGACACGAGGCCGCCCAGCACCGCGCCGACGGCGGCCAGCAGGGCCCAGCAGGCGGCCAGCGCGATGAGCCCGGCCACCAGGGACACCACGACCGACTCCATGACCACGGCCACGAACAGGGTGAACCGGCTCGCGCCCAGGGCGCGGTAGGTGGCCAGTTCGCGGCGGCGTTCGCGCACGGTGACCAGCCCCACGTTGAGCACGCCCAGCAGGCCGGTGGTGAGGGTGACGGCGGCGATGCCGGTCAGACCCCAGGACATGTAGGTGATGACCTGGCCGATCTCCTCGGCGTAGTCCGTGCGGTAGGCCATGACGGCCTCCCGGTCCTCCACGCCCCAGCGCCAGGACACCGACGCCAGGCGCTCGGAGAAGACCTCGCCCCACGGGTCCTGCGCCGCGGGGTCGCTGGGGTCGATCCGCACCTGGTAGGTGGTCATGTCGCCCATGAGGAACGGGTCGGCCGACTCCTCCTGCTCCCGGGCGCCGGTGGAGGTCCCGAAGAGCAGTTCCTCGGAGGCGGGGGCGCGCAGCAGGTAGGCGCTGTACCAGCCCATGTCCAGCGCGGAGCCCTCCAGGACGCCGATGACGCGCACGTCCGTCCACTGGTCGGTGCCGACCTGGACGCGGGTGAGGTCGCCCAACGCGTTCGCGAGTTCCTCGTTGACGACCATGACCGGGGCCAGAGACTCGGTGTCGGCCTCGGTGAACCAGCGGCCCTCGGCCAGGTTCATCCGCCGGATGTCGCCCAGGGTGGGGTCCACGCCGAGGAACTCCACGTCGGGCAGGACGGAGCCGCCGGAGCGGATCGAGGGGACCTGGGAGGGCCTGTGGTAGATCGAGATGTCCTGGCCGCCCGCCCGGACCAGGTCCTGCTCGAAGGCGGCGCGGTCGGTGACCCGGCCGTGCACGGTGACCTCCAGGGTCGCCGGGCGGCCCGCGTTGGCCTCGCTGTAGGCGGTGGCGAAGCGCTGGCCGAAGTCACTGGCGCTGACCACGAGGATCAGCGCGCCGACACCGACGACGATGCCCGCGCAGGACAGGATGGTCCGGGCCACGTTGGCCCGTGAACCGGCGAAGGCCAGCACGATCCCGGCTGTGAGGGAACGCAGCATTCGGCCCCTTCCCGTGATGTCTGTGAGATCCGGACGCCGCGACGGCGGCGGCGGGATACCCGCGGGGGTGGCGGGGTTTCACCAGACTCATCGTGGAAGGGGACGGTTTCGGTTCAGCCCGACGGCGCGAATCTCGGGTCGCCGTTTCGGGCCGTGCGCAGGGGGGAGGGGCGGCTGGGGACGCGGCGCGACCGGGGCCTCAGACCGCCTCGAAGCCGTCGCAGGTGAGCGGCGTCCCGGAGCCGGTGTCCGACCAGACCACCGTGTGCGCCCCGGCGGAGGGGTCGCCCCCGGCGCCCTCGAAGTCGTCGGGGTAGCGCACGCGGGTCCACTCGCCGGGGGAGACCGCCGCCTCGGTGGCGGCGGTGCCGCCGCGGGGTCCGATGACGGAGACGGTCACCGAGCGGGTGTCCGCGTCCTCCGGCGCCAGGACGCCCAGTTCGACGGGGCCGTCCGAGGCCGTGCGCGGCGCCTCGGTGCGCCAGAGGCGGGCGGTCCGGCCGTCCACGGCGGGCACGCACAGGTACCTGGCGGGGTCGAACGCGGTGTCGGGGACGCCCAGGCCGGGGCCCTCACCCCGTACGGAGGAGCGCACGGTGTCGGCGATCATCTCGCCCAGCTGTTCGGGACCGTGTCCGTGGCCACCGCCGCAGGCGGTGGCCAGCAGGACCGCGGCCGCGCACAGGACGGCCCGCAGGGGTGTCGTGTTCAGCACACCACCGCACGTTACTACGTACGGTGCTCCCGCGTGTACTCGCTGTCGTGCTCGGGGGGCTCAGACGCGGTGTAGCGGGGTGGGGCCGCCGTTGAGCCAGGTCAGCACCTGGTCGTGGATCTCCCCGTTGGTGCACACCAGGGGGCCGCCGTCCTCGAAGCCCTCGCCGCGCAGGTTGGTGGCCCGGCCGCCCGCCTCCTCCAGGATGACGGGCAGCGGCGCGGCGTCCCACAGCGACAGCTCGGGCTCGGCGGAGATGTCCACGACGCCCTCGGCGACCATCACGTGCGACCAGAAGTCTCCGTAGGCGCGGGTGCGCCAGACCGAGCGGGTCAGGCCGAGGAAGGAGTCGAGGCGGCCCTGCTGCTCCCAGCCGGTCAGCGAGGCGAAGCTCAGCGAGGCCTCCGACAGATCCGACACCTTGGACACGTGGCAGCGCGAGGCCTTGGACAGGCTGCGGCCCTGCCAGGCGCCGGCACCCCGGGAGGCCCACCAGCGGCGGTACAGCGCCGGGGCCGAGACCACGCCCACCACGGGGCGGTCCCCCTCCAGCAGGGCGATCAGGGTCGCCCACACCGGGACGCCGCGGACGTAGTTCGCGGTGCCGTCGATGGGGTCGATGACCCACACCCGGTTGCTGTTGCCCGTCTTGCCGTACTCCTCGCCCACCACGGCGTCGCGGGGCCGGGCGCGGGAGAGTACGCCGCGCAGCGTCTCCTCCACCATCCGGTCGGCCTCGGTGACGTGGGTGAAGTCGGGTTTGGTGTCGACGACGAGGTCGAGCGCCCGGAAGCGCTTGAGCGCGATGTCGTCGGCAGCGTCGGCGAGCACGTGGGCCAGCCGCAGGTCATCGTCAAAGGACACCATGACCGGTAACGCTACCTTCACGGGCACGAACATGGCCAAAGGGGCGCACACGCGTGACCAGAGTGTTAGGTCCCGACCGCCCGGCACCGCGGGAGCGGCGGCCCGGCGGGGCGTCGGGGATGTCGTCCGCGGCGGCGGATGCGAGGATGGGGAGCATGGACACCGCGAACCGACAGGGGCGCGCCGAGGGCACCTCGGCGCGGGAGCGGTTGCTGGACGCCGCCTACGCCGAGGTCGTCTCGGGCGGCTGGTCCGACCGGCGCATGGCGGACATCGCGGCGGTCGCCCGGGTGTCGCGCCAGACCCTGTACAACGTGTTCGGCAGCAAGGAGGGCCTGCTCCAGGCCGTCGTGGTACGCGAGGTCAACGCGCTGCTGGACCGGGTGGTGCGCCTCCTGGAGGAGGAGGGCGAGAACCCCCCGCACGCGGTGAGCCGGGCCACGCGCCTGGTGCTGCTGTCCGCCCGCGACAACCCGCTGCTGCGCGCGGTGGTGACCGGGGACCACGGGCTCCTGCCGGTGCTCACCACGCGCGCCGAGCCCCTGCTGGGCGTCCTGGGCGAGCGCATCACCGCCCTGCTGGGGGAGCGCTACCCGGAGTTGGCCGACTCCGCCGCCGAGGTCGCGGCCGACGTCGCCCTGCGCCTGACGGTGTCCTACTCGCTGCAGCCCATCGACCCCGACGAGGCCGCGCGCAGGGTCGAGACGGTCGTGCACGGGATGCTGATGGTCGGCCGCTGAGGGAGGTGGCGGCGTGGTGGAGGGTCCGCTGACGGAGAGCGAGCGCCGGGAGGTGCTGCGCGCCTGCATGGCGGACGGGCGGATCACCGCGATCCCGGTCCGCCGCACCGCCCGGCTGGTCCTGCTCGACCAGGTGGCCCGGGCCTTCGAACCGGGGGTGCGCTACAGCGAGGCCGAGGTCAACGCGGTCCTGAGCGGGTTCAGCGCCAACGTGGCGGTGCTGCGCCGCGGCCTGGTCGACGAGGGGTTCATGGAGCGCGACCGCACTCGGTACTGGCGCTGCGGCGGGACCGTGGAGGTCTGACCAGGGCGGAAGCGCCGCCGGTGTGGTCCCAGGGACTCCGAGCTGTGATGCTCCTGTGCTCGTAGCCGGTGTCGGCGCCCGAACCCCGCTACGGGTACGGGGTCACGCCGCGGAGCACCGGCACGACGGACCCTTCCGGCCACCGCCGCCCCGGGACCCGGACCGGGCGGCCGCAGCCGGCGGAAGCCGGTGCGGCTGCCCGGTGAGCGCGGCCCGCCCGCGTTCAGCGGCGGGACGCGGCGAGCAGGTCCACCACCCCCGTATCGTCCTCGTCGCCGTGGCCCCGGGCGAGGCGGCGCTCCATCAGCTCCGCGTACGGTGCGAGGAGTTCGGTGCTCACCCCCCGTTCCTCGGCGGTGCGCAGCAGGGTCCGGTTGCCCCTCACCCGCATGGCGAGGTTGGACACGACCCCCGTGGTGTAGTCGCCGCTCTCCAGGTGCTCCGCGGTGGTGTGGACGCCGAGGGTCATCGCGCCCAGCCAGTCCGCCAGCAGGGACGCGAACCCCTTCAGCGGCACGTCCTCGTCGCGGACCAGGGCGAAGGCGTGCGCGACCCCGGCGAACATGCCGCTCATCGCGCTGAGCAGGGCCACGTCGTACAGGTCGGCCAGCCCGGCGTCCTCGCCGACGAACACGGTCCCGGCCACGGCGGACAGGGCCGCCTCGTGCTCGGCGAAGGCCTCCTCGGAACCGCTGTAGAACACGTACCCGCCCGAGCCGGAGGCGCCGATCATCGGCGGAACGGCCATGACGCCGCCGCTGACGAAGCGGGCGCCGCGCCCGCGAGCCCACTCCGCGCGGGCCCGCGCCTGGTCCGGCGTCCCGGTGGTGAGGTTGAACAGGTCCCGGTCCGCCAGGTCGGCGTCGGCCAGCGTCGCGCCCACGGAGTCGTCGTCGAGCAGGCAGGCCACCACCAGGCGGGCGGAGGCGACCGCCCCGGCCGCCGTCGCGGCGACGTCGGCGCCCTCCCGGGCCAGTGGCTCGGCTCGGGACGGGGTCCGGTTCCAGACGGTCAGCGGGTACCCGGCGGCGAGCCAGGCGCGGGCGAGGGCGGTGCCCATGTCCCCGAGCCCGAGCAGGGCGACGCGGGGCTTGTCGGTGTCGTGTGCGTTCATGTGCACTAGGCTCGTCGCCCGTCGGAGCCCCGACAAGTACGCACTTCGAAGTGCGTGCGCACTCCGGGGTAAGCGTGCTGGTGGGAGGGAGGGGCGATGGTCGGCGTACGGAGGCCCGGCGCGTACCACTGCGGCATCGACGCGGCGATGGACGTCATCGGCGGCAGGTGGAAGGTGCTGATCCTGTGGGCGTTGGAGGAGGAGCCGCGCCGCTTCGGTGAGCTGCGCCGGACGCTCGACGGCGTCACCGAGAAGGTCCTGGCCTCGCACCTGCGCGAGCTGGAGCAGGACGGGATCGTGCACCGGGAGGACTTCGGCGAGGTGCCGCCCCGGGTCGAGTACTCGCTCACCCCGCTGGGGGAGTCCCTGAACGAGGCCCTGGCCCCGCTCGGGGCCTGGGGCCGCGCGCACGTCATCGACACCGGGGAGCCGGTGGACGCCCGCCGGAGCTGACGTCCGGGACCACCGTCACCGTTCGACGGAGTGCTTCCCCGGGGCGCCTCGACGCCGGAGGGGCCGTACGAGGAGAACCGCCTGCCAGGCGAGCGCGACGACGGCGAGCCCGAGGAGCACGTAGGCGAGTACCGTCAGGTCCGGCCCGCCGTTCCCCATCCATATGTCCAGGAGCACCGCCGCTGTCACGAGGAGGGCACTGGCGGCCCCCGTGACGCCCACCGCGCTCGTACGCCTGTCGTCGTCCTTCATGGGGTTCCTCCGGGAACAGGGGGTGGTGCCGGTCAGGACTCGTTCTCGTCAGTGCCCCCCGCGTCCCCCTCGCGGCTGGTGAGCAGGCGGCGCAGGGAGGCCACGCGGTCCGGGTCGAGTTCCCCCCGCTCCAGCGCGGCCTGGATCGCGCAGCCGGGGGCGTCGGGTTGGTGGGAGCACCCCGCGGGGCAGTCCTCGGCGGCCTCGGCCAGGTCGGCGAAGCCCTCGACGATGTCCTCGGGGTCGATGTGGGCCAGGCCGAAGCTGCGCACGCCCGGGGTGTCGATCAGCCAGCCGCCCTCGAAGGGCAGCGCTGCGGCGGACGTGGAGGTGTGGCGGCCCCGTCCGGTGACGGCGTTGACGTGGCCCACGGCCCGGTCGGTGCCGGGGACGAGCCGGTTGACCAGGGTGGACTTGCCCACCCCGGAGGAGCCCACGAGCACGGTGGTGCGGTCGGCCAGACGGGCGCGCAGGCCGTCCAGGCCGCTCTCGGGGTCGAGCACCTCGTAGGGCACGCCCAGGGGCGCGTACACCCGCACCAGCTCGTCCGGGGCGGCCAGGTCGGCCTTGGTCAGGCACAGCAGGGGTGCGAGCCCGGCGTCGTAGGCGGCGACCAGACAGCGGTCCACGAAGCGCGGCTGCGGCGCGGGGTCGGCCAGGGCGCAGACGATCGCCAGCTGGTCGGCGTTGGCCACGATCACCCGCTCGACCGGGTCGGTGTCGTCGGCCGTGCGTCTGAGCACGGACGCCCGCTCCCTGACCCGCACGACGCGGGCCAGGGTGTCGGGTCTGCCGGACAGGTCGCCGACCACGTCGACGCGGTCGCCGACCACGATCGAGCCGCGGCCCAGCTCGCGGGCCTTCATCGCCACGACGGGGACGCCGTTGACCAGGCAGCGGTACCGGCCCCGGTCCACGGCGGTGACCAGGCCCTCCACGGCGTTCTCGTGCTTGGGCCGGGTGCGGGTGCGGGGGCGCGAACCGCCCCGGGCGCGCACGCGGATGTCGTCCTCGTCCAGGTGGCGTCCCCCGCCCCGCGTGCGGCTCATGCCAGGACCTCCGCCCACAGGCCCGGGAAGTCGGGCAGGGTCTTGCGCGTGGTGGCGATGTTCTCCACCTCCACGCCGGGCACCGCGAGCCCGATCACCGCCCCCGAGGTGGCCATCCGGTGGTCGTCGTAGGAGTGGAACACCCCGCCGCGCATCGGGCGCGGGTTGATGACCAGCCCGTCGGGCAGCTCCTCTGCGTCGCCGCCCAGCCGGTTGATCTCGGCGGCCAGCGCGGCGATCCGGTCGGTCTCGTGGCGGCGCAGGTGCGCGATGCCGGTCAGCCGGGAGGGGGTCGTGGCGAGCGCGGCCACGGCGGCCACGGTGGGCGTGAGCTCGCCCACGTCGCGCAGGTCGGCGTCGATGCCCAGGATCCGGCCGGTGCCGCGCAGGGTGAGCAGTCCCTCGGGGGAGCGGGAGACCTCGCCGCCCATCCGGGTGAACAGCGAACGCAGCTCGTCGCCGGGCTGGGTGGTGTGCTCCGGCCACCCCTCGATCGTCACCTCGCCCCCGGTGACCAGCGCGGCGGCCAGGAAGGGCGCGGCGTTGGACAGGTCGGGCTCCACGGTGATGTCGGAGACCTTGACCGGTCCTGGCTCGACCCTCCAGGAGTTGTCGGCGGTGGACACGGTGACCCCGGCCGCGCGCAGCATCTCCACGGTCATGTCCAGGTGCGGCTGGGAGGGCACCGGGGGACCGGAGTGGCGCACGTGCACGCCCTCGGTGAAGCGGGCGCCGCTCAGGAGCAGGGCCGACACGAACTGGGAGGAGCCGGACGCGTCGAGCGTCACCTCGCCGCCGCGCACGGCGCCGGTGCCGTGCACGGCCATCGGCAGCGCGCCGCGGCCGCCGTCGTCGATGTCGGCGCCCAGGGCGCGCAGGGCGGCCAGCAGCTCGCCCACGGGCCGCTCGCGGGCGCGCGGGTCGCCGTCGAACTCCACCGTGCCCGAGGCCAGGGCCGCCACCGGCGGCACGAACCGCATCACCGTGCCCGCGTTGCCGACGTCGACGGAGGCCGGGCCGCGCAGCGGGGCGGGGGTGACCGCCATGTCCTCCCCCTCGGTGGTGATCCCCACACCCAGGGCGCGCAGGGAGCCCGCCATCAGCTCGCTGTCCCGGCTGACCAGCGGGCGGCGCACCAGGCACGGCGTCTCCGACAGGGCGGCCAGGACCAGCGCGCGGTTGGTCATCGACTTGGACCCCGGCAGCGACAGCCGGGCGCGCACCGGCCGCTCGGCCGTGGGCGCGGGCCAGTGCCCGCCGGGGGCCCCGGCCGGGCTCGGGGACGGTGCGGTCTCGGGGTTCTGGCCGGACTGGACGGGCTGCGAGGACGCGGACTCAGGCATGACACAAGGTTATCGGGAGCGGCGCGGCCGCAGGGGAACGCCTTCCCGCCTGTGGACAACGCGTCGGAGGCGAGCGGCGGCCGCCTCGGCGACTGGCCCGGCGGCGCGTGCGGCCGCGGGCCCGGAGGGGCCGGCGACCCGGGACGGACGTATCCTTGTCAGGCCATGGTGTATCTGGATCACGCTGCCACGACCGACGTGCGCCCCGAGGTCGCCGCCGACGTCGCGGCCGAGCTCGGCGCCCTCGGGAACCCGTCGTCCCTGCACGGCCACGGGCGCGCCGCGCGCCGCACGGTGGAGGAGGCGCGCGAACGCCTGGCCGGGGCGCTCGGCTCGACCCCGCACGAGGTGGTCTTCACCGGGGGCGGCACCGAGTCGGACAACATCGCCGTCAAGGGCCTGTACTGGGCGCGCAACACGCCCGACGCCCGCAGGCCCAGGATTCTCACCAGTGCCGTCGAGCACCACGCCGCCCTCGACCCCGCGCACTGGATGGCCGAGCACCAGGGGGCCGTGCACGAGAAGATCCCCGTCGACGCGCTGGGCCGGGTGGACCCCGAGGTCCTGCGGGAGACGATCGAGGGCGGCTCCGGCCCCGAGGCGGTCGCGCTCGTGTCGGTCATGTGGGCCAACAACGAGGTGGGCACGGTGCAGCCGGTCCGGGAGCTGGCCGCCGTCGCCGCCGAGTACGGCATCCCCTTCCACACCGACGCCGTCCAGGCCGTGGGCGTGGAACCGGTCGACTTCGCCGGGAGCGGGGTGAGCGCGCTGACGGTCAGCGGCCACAAGCTCGGCGGCCCGGTGGGCGCGGGCGCGCTGCTGGTCGCGCGCGGCCTGGCCCCGGTGCCGGTCCTGCACGGTGGCGGCCAGGAGCGCGACATCCGCTCGGGCACCCTGTCCCCGCCGCTGCTGCGCGGACTGGCCACGGCCGTCCACCTGGCGGTCGCCGAACGCGAGGAGCACGCCAAGCACCTGGCGGGCCTGCGCGACGAGCTGGAGGAGCGGGTCCGCGAGGCGGTGCCCGACGCGGTCGTCAACGGCGACCCCGCGCACAGACTGCCGGGGATCTCGCACATCTCCTTCCCCGGCTGCGAGGGGGACGCGCTGCTCATGCTCCTGGACGCCAAGGGCATTTCCTGCTCGACCGGCTCGGCCTGCTCGGCGGGGGTGGCCCAGCCCAGCCACGTGCTGCTGGAGATGGGCGCCGACGCCGGGACCGCGCTGAGCAGCCTGCGTCTGTCGCTGGGCCGCACCTCCACCCGGGAGGATGTGGCGGCTCTGGCGCGGGCCATCGGACCGGCCGTGGAGCGGGCCAGGGCCGCCCGCGCCAGACGCCGTTAGGCAGTGTTTTTTGGACCTCCGCTCCGCTTCGGTCCGTGTTCGGGCGCCCGGAGAACGGGAACCTTCGGCGCCTACGGCGGATTCGCTCGTTCCTCACGAACCCGCCTCCGGCACCTCCAGAACCCCGTGGGCGCCCGAACCACCACTCTCCGACCGGCGCCCGGGGTGCGGCTACTCCGCGCGGTGCACGGTGACGGACTCGATGGTCACGTCCTGGGTGGGGCGGTCGTTCATGTCGGTCTCGACGTTGGCGATGCCGTTCACCACCTCCATGGACGCCTCGTCCGCGACGTGCCCGAAGATCGTGTGCATGCCGTTCAGGTGCGGGGTGGGCTCGACGGTGATGAAGAACTGCGAGCCGTTGGTGTTCGGGCCGCGGTTGGCCATGGCCAGCACGCCCGGCTCGGAGAACTCGCGGCCGGAGTCGAACTCGTCCTCGAAGGTGTAGCCCGGGCCGCCCTGGCCGGTGCCCTGCGGGTCGCCGCCCTGGATCATGAAGTCGTCGATCACCCGGTGGAACACGGTGCCGTCGTAGAAGGCGGCCTCGCCCGTCGCCGGGTTGGGCACGCCCTCGCCCTCGGCCAGGCCCACGAAGTTGGCCACCGTGACGGGCGCCTCCTCGGGGAACAGCTCCAGTTCGATGTCGCCCTCGCTGGTGTGCAGCGTGGCGCCCTCGACTCCGGTGACGTCCACCTCGGCGGGGCTGCCGGTCTGCTCGGAGGCGGTCTCCTCCGGCGTGCCGCCGCCCTCCGATCCGCCCTGGTCGGCCGGGGCTGCGGCGCCGTTGGCGCAGGCGGAGGCGGCGAGCAGGGCGGTGCAGGCCAGGAGGGCTGTCGCCGGGAGGGGCAGAAGCTTCATCGGTTCACTTCCGGAAAATGAGGATCGCGGCTGGGCGGCACACAGGCTACTCGGCCGGGGGAAGTGCCCTCGTCAGCGGGTTGGCTTTCCGTCATGGCGCGACCACGGTCCGCCCCGGGGGCCGCTCCGCCGAGACGCCCCGATGACTTGTCACGGATCGCCGTACCCGTCCGGTCGCTTGACCGGCGACCCCGGCACGGGAGAGGGTCGGAAGAGGACGGGGCGGGGCGCCGGCGGTGTGCCGGGGGCGAGGTCCCGCCTGGCGCTGGAGGGAGGGAAGTGGATTGAACACCGCACTGCCGTCCGCGATGTGGCTCCCCTTCGCCGCGAGGGTACTGCGCGCGCGCTCCGACAGGGGGCTCTCACGCGCCGAACTCGCCGCGACGGTCGGGGTGACCGACGACAAGCTCCGCGAGGTGGAGAGCGCGCACTGCCGGCCGGCCCGCTCGCTGGTCGAACGGGTGGACACCGCACTGGGCGCCGAACACCAGCTCGTGGACGCCTGGGCGATCACCCTCCAGGCCGAGGCCTTCCCCAACGAGTTCGGCGACCAGCGCGAGCTGGGCGTCCACGCCACCCACCTGTGGGAGCACCAGCCCATGGCGGTCCCGGTGTTCCTGCGCACCCGCGAGTACTCGCGCGCGGTGCTGCGCCCGCGCCATCCGGACCTGTCCCCGGACGAGGTCGAGGAGATGGTGGAGGAGGAGATGGCCCACCGGGCCGCGATGACCGGGACGGAGGGGCCCGTGCTGCGGGTGGTCCTCAACGAGTCGGCCCTCCAACGGCCGCAGGGCGGCGCCGCCGTCCTCAACGCCCAGCGCGACTTCCTCGCCGACCTGATCGAGGCGGGCATCGTCACCATGGGAGTCATCCCCGAGCAGACCCCGAACCATCCCGGTCTGGGCGGCGCCTTCCGGCTGATGGAGTTCGCCGACCGCCCCAGCATGGTCTACGCGTTCGCGGCCGAGGGCGGGGACCTGACCGCCGAACCCGAGCAGGTGGGCCGCTGCACCACGGTGCGCGACGCCATCGAGGCCGCGACCGTGGAACTCACGCCGGGGTCGGAGCTGCTCACCGCCCGCTGGCCGGCGGGGTAGCGGGCCGTCCGCCCGAGCCCCGGAGGGCTTGGGGATACGCCCCGTGATGGGCTAGGTTGCCCGCCATGGATATCGCGATCACATCCGGATACGTCGTGCCCGTCGACGGAGACCCCATCGACGGGGGCACCGTCCTCATCTCCGACGGCCGGATCGCCGCCGTCGGCGCCGACGTCACGGTCCCCGAGGGGGCCACCGTCGTCGACGCCTCCGGCAAGTGGGTGCTCCCCGGCTTCGTGGAGGCCCACGGCCACATCGGCATCGACGAGGAGGGCGTCGGCTGGGCCGGTGACGACACCAACGAGATGACCGACCCCAACGGCGCCCGCATGCGCGCGCTGGACGCCATCAACCCCGCCGACCGCGGCTTCGCCGACGCCCTGTCCGGAGGCGTCACCAGCTCGGTCGTCAAGCCCGGTTCGGGCAACCCCATCGGCGGCCAGACCGTGGCGATCAAGTGCTGGGGCCGCAGCATGGAGGACCGCCTGATCCGGCACCCGGCCAGCGTCAAGAGCGCCCTGGGCGAGAACCCCAAGCGGGTCTACGGCAACAAGGACAAGCTGCCCTCCACCCGCCAGGGCGTGGCCGCCGTCATCCGCGACGCCTTCACCAGGGCCCAGGACTACCGGGCCAGGCGCGAGCACGCGGCCTCGGAGGGCACCCCGTTCGAGCGGGACACCACCCTGGAGGTACTGGTCCGGGTCCTGGACGGCGAACTCCCGTGGTGCCAGCACACGCACCGCGCCGACGACATCCACACCGCGATGCGCCTGTCCGACGAGTTCGGCTACCGGCTGATCATCAACCACTGCACCGAGGGCCACCTGCTGGCCGACGAGATCGCCGCGCGCGGCATCCCCGTCATCACCGGCCCGCTCATGACCAGCCGCTCCAAGGTGGAGGTCAACAACAAGACCCTGGCCAACCCCGGCATCCTCGACCGGGCGGGGGTCAAGGTCGCCCTGACCACCGACCACCCGGTCGTCCCGATCGAGTTCCTGGTCCACCAGGCCACCCTGTGCGTCAAGGAGGGCATGGACCCGCGCTCCGCGATCCGCGCCCTCACGGTCAACCCCGCCGAGATCATGGGCATCTCCGACCGGGTCGGCTCCCTCAAACCGGGCCTGGACGCCGACGTGGTCGTGTGGTCGGGCGACCCGCTGGACGTGATGAGCCGCGCCCTGCGCGTGTTCGTCGAGGGCCGCGAGGTCTACACCTACGACGAGGCCACACGCGAGCGCACCGTGCTCGACGCCTACTACCGCGAGGGGTGAACGGCCGCGCCGGGACCCCCCGACCCCGGGTCGCCGGACGCGCCGCCCAGGAGCCCGCAGGACACGTCCCCTAGGAGAGCCCCACCGTCCGGAAGGGGGCCCCGTCCGGCAGCGCCGCGCCACCGGCCCCCTCCGCCCCGCGCACCGCCACGGTGACCTTCTCCATGCCGGCCCTGCGCAGCACCTCGTCGGGGCCCGCGGAGCCCAGCGGCGTCAGGACGAGCGGCGCGCCCGCCGCGACCGGGGCCAGCAGCAGCTCCGCGCCCTCCCCGAGCAGGGTCAGCGGGGCGTCGGGTTCGGCGAACAGCGCCACCCGGTCCTCGGCGTCCAGCTCCCACCGCCGCGCCCAGTCGCGGCCCCCGGCGGTCAGCTCCGCGCCGGTCCGGACGCCGGGGCCGCGCAGAGCGGGCGCCCCCGGGTCCACGGGGTAGGGCGAGAAGTGGTCGCCGTGCCCGCGCACCTCCACCGAGTAGTCGAGCACCATGGGCGGCACCTCGGCCAGCGGCAGCCCCAACGGGTGCAGGGACGTGCCCACCACCTCCTCGGCTCCGCTGTCCAGTGCGGCCTCCAGGCGGTCGGCGTCGGCCACGGCGACCTGGGCGCCCTCGGGCAGGTCCGCGCCGGGCCGCGCGAACTCCGCCACGGCCCCCACCGACCAGCACGAGACCAGCCACACCAGCGACTGCCAGTGCACCGGCAGGGCCAGCACCACCCGGTCGTCCGGCTGCGCCCCCAAGCCGTCCACCAGCATGTTCGCGGTCTTGGACACCCAGTTGTCGAAGGTGGCGCGCGACAGCTCCACCCGGCCGCCCGAGGCGTCGTAGGAGGTCACGAAGGGTCGGGACGGGTCGTCGGAGACCAGGGCGCGCCACAGCTGCGCGGGAGTTTCGGACATGCCCGCCACTCTAGGGCGTCGCGCGGGGTCCGCGCGGCCCCCGCGCGCGAGCCGCCACGGGTGTGCGTTGGTGCCGGGGAGCTGTCAGAGTTGCCCCATGCGCTTGCTCCCCGCACGGTTCCTCGCCCGTGCCACCGCGCTCCCCGCGATCGCCGTCTCGGCCTGGCTCCTGGTGGCCTTCCCCCTCCTGGCCCTGGGCTCCCTCACCCCGCTGACGGCAGCCGTCATCGGAACGCCCGCCGTGCTCGCGGCCTGCCTCCTGGTGCCCCGGCTCATTCCGGACCCGCCCGACGAGGAGGACGCGCCCTGGTGGCCGGTCGTCCTCGTCGTGCTGATCACGGTCGCCTTCGCCGCCGTGCAGATCGCCTACCACGCCGAGGCCCTGGTCATCCGCCGCGACCCCGCCTCCTACGCCATGTACACGGCGTGGATCGCCGAGAACGGGTTCCTGCCCATCCCGCAGCAGCGCGAGCTGATCGCGGGCGACGATCCCTCGCTCAACTACCAGAGCCTGGCCCACTACCAGCGCGGCGACGTCATCTGGCCGCAGTTCATGGCCGGTGCGCCCCTGGTGACCTCCATCGGCTACTGGCTGGGCGGGCTCGACGGGATGCTCGTCACGACGCCGGTCCTGGGCGCGCTGGGCGTGCTGACCTTCGCAGGACTCACCGCGCGTCTGGTCGGGATCCGCTGGGCGCCCCTGGCCGCCCTGGTCCTGGCCGTGTGCCTGCCCCAGCAGTGGGTCAGCCGCTTCACCTACAGCGAGCCGGTCACCCAGATCCTGCTGCTGGGCGGCCTGGTCCTGGCCTACGACGCGCTCGCGCGGCGCACCCGGCTCACCGACCGGTGGTCGGCCGCGCACACGCTGGCCGCCGTGGCGGGACTGGCGTTCGGCCTGGGGCTGGTGGTGCGCATCGACGCGATCCGCGACCTGCTGCCCGTGGTCGGGTTCATCGGCCTGCTGCTGCTCGCCCGCCGGGGACAGGCCCTGCCGCTGCTGGGCGGGCTGGCCGCGGGTGTGGGGCTGGGCCTGTACGCCGGGTACGGGCTGTCCCTGCCCTACCTGGAGTACCTCTCCGACTCCCTCAACCCCCTGCTGCTCATCAGCGCCGTCGTCATCGCCGTCACCGTCGCGGCCACCGCCGCCCTGTGGCGCCACGGCGTTCCGCGCGTGGAACGCGTGCGCCGGCTGCCCGACGCGGTGGCCGCGCTCGCCCTGCTCGCCATGGTGCTGTTCGCCGTCCGCCCCCTGCTGTGGCCGGACTACGGGCACGGCAGCGACTTCACCGACGGCTGGGTCGCCTACGTCCAGCAGCGCGAGGGCCTGCCCGTCGAGGGCAGCCGCACCTACTACGACATGAGCCTGTACTGGGTGGGCTGGTACGTGGGCCTGGCCACGGTCCTGTTCGCCTCGCTCGGCGTCGCCCACGTGCTGCGCCGCCTCTTCCAGCGGCGCGACCCCCAGTGGCTGCTGCCCGCCATGCTGCTGGTGTGGACGGTCGGCACCACCCTGCTGCGGCCCGCCATCACCCCCGACCACCCCTGGGCCAGCAGACGGCTGATCGCCCTGGTCATCCCGGCGTTCATCCTGTTCGCCGTCTGGTTCCTGGCCTGGCTCACCCGCTACTGCGCCGTCGCCGCCCACTCCGGTCGGAGCACGGCGGCGGCCCGCGCCCTCCCCGTCGTGGTCGCCGCCAGCGCGTCGGTGGCGCTGATCGTCCCCACCGCGGGCACGGCGGCCGGGATCATGGGGTACAGACAGGACGTCGGCAGCGTCGCCGCCACGCACCGGCTCTGCGCGGCGCTGTCGGAGGACGCCTCGGTGGTCGTGGTCGACTCCGACATGGCCGGGAACTACATGCCGCTGCTGCGCAACGTCTGCGGGGTGCCCACCGCGTCCATGGACGAGCCGACCCCCGGGGACGTGGACCGCGTGGTCTCCGAGATCCACGAACGCGACCGCGACGCCGTGCTCGCCGCCTCCGACTGGCAGGTCCTGGAGGACCTCACGGGCGGTGAGGCCGAGCCCGAGCGCCCCTTCCAGGTGAACGCTCAGATGGACCCGAGTACCCTCATGGAACCGCCGACCGGTTCCTGGGCCTTCAGGGGAAACGTGTGGGTGTCCGTGTTCCCCGACGGGGGATGAGTGCCCGGCCCGGCCCCTTCCCGAACCCACCCCATCCCGCCGAAGAAGAACCCATGAGCCACAGAAGCGACGACGCACCCAGGCAGCACGGCGAGGACCAGCCGGTCCGCGTCACCATCGTGCTCCCCTGCTACAACGAGGAGACCCACGTCGTCGACGAGGTCAAACGGATCTGCGGCGCCATGGACGCCTCCGGGTACTCCTACGAGCTGCTGGCCGTGGACGACGCCTCCACCGACGCGACCCTGGCCCGGCTGCGCGAGGTGGAGCCCCTCTACCCGCACATGCGCGTCATCGCGTTCGGGCACAACGGCGGGTCGGGCACCGTCCGCCGGATCGGCAGCCAGCGGGCCCGCGGCGAGTTCGTCGTGTGGACCGACGCCGACATGAGCTACCCCAACGAGCGCATCCCCGAGCTGGTCGGCATGCTGGAGGAGGACCCCGAGACCGACCAGGTCGTGGGCGCGCGCACGCAGGAGATGGGCAGCCACAAGGCCCTGCGGGTGCCCGCCAAGTGGGTCATCCGCAAGATCGCCGAACGCCTCACCAACACCCGCATCCCCGACCTCAACTCGGGGCTGCGGGTGTTCCGCCGCGAGGTCGCCCGTCCCTACCTGCGGCTGCTGCCGCCCGGGTTCTCCTGCGTCACCACCATCACGCTGGCCTTCCTGTCCAACCAGCACCCGGTCAGGTACGTGCCGATCGAGTACGCCAAGCGCGCGGGCACGTCCAAGTTCCACTTCGTGGGCGACGCCTACCGCTACATCCTCCAGGTGCTGCGCATGGTGATGTACTTCAACCCGCTCAAGGTGCTCATGCCGCCCTCCCTGGTGCTGCTGGGGGTCGGCACCGCCAAGTTCGTCTTCGACCAGGTGCGCAACCCGCTCTACATCCCCAACAACACCGTCATGATCCTCATGACGGGGCTGATCATCGCGGCGATCGCCCTGCTGGCCGACCTCATCGTGCGCTCCAGGGAGAGCGCGTGAGCCCGGCGGCGCGGGTGGCCCTGGTCGGGCCGGCCCACCCCTACAAGGGCGGCGGCGCCCGGCACACCACCGAGCTGGCGCACCGGCTGAGCGCGCTGGGCCACCCCACGGCCGTGGAGTCCTGGCGGGCGCAGTACCCGGCCGCCCTCTACCCCGGACAGCAGACCATCGAGGTCCCCGAGGGCGAGCCCTACCCCGGCACCCGCCACGAGCTGGCCTGGTACCGGCCGGACGGGTGGTGGCGGACGGGGCGGCGCCTGGCCCGCGAGGCCGACCTGGTGGTGCTCACCCTGTTCTCCCCGGTGCAGGTGCCCGCCTACCTCGGCGTCCTCGCCGGGGTGCGCTCCGTGCGGCGTTCCGGGGGCGCGCGGGTGGTGGCGCTGTGCCACAACGTGCTGCCCCACGAGCGCCGGGCCGTGGACGTGTCCCTCGTGCGGGCCCTGCTGCGGCGGGTGGACGGCGTGGTCGCCCACTCGCCCGAGCAGGCGCGCCTGGCCGAGGGGCTCCGGGGGCCCGGGGCGCGGCGGCCCGTGGTCGCCCGGATGCCCCCGCACCTGCCCGAGACCGGCGGCGCGGTCGCCCCGGCGCCGGGGGAGCGGCGGCACCTGCTCTTCCTGGGTATCGTCCGCCCCTACAAGGGGGTGGACCTGCTGCTGCGCGCCCTGGCCGACGGAGTGCCCGGGGACGTGGCGCTCACCGTGGCCGGGGAGTTCTGGGGTGGCACGGCGGAGCTGGAGGAACTGGCCGCCGGGCTGGGGATCGCCGACCGGGTGCGGCTGCGGGACGGGTACGTCCCCGCCGGTGAGCTGCCGGAGCTGTTCGCCTCGGCCGACGCGGTGGTGCTGCCCTACCGCACCGCCACCGCCACCCAGAACGTGTGGCTGGCGCACGAGCACGGGATTCCGGTGGTGGCCACCCGCGCCGGAACCCTCCCCGACCACGTGCGCGAGGGGGTCGACGGCCTGCTGTGCGCGCCGGGCGACGCCGCCGACCTGGCCCGCGCGCTGGGGGAGTTCTACGCGCCGGGGGAGCCCGAGCGGCTGCGCGCGGGGGTCCGCCCGGTGGAGACCGAGCCGTACTGGCGGGCCTACACCGAGCGGTTGCTCGGGGCCTGAGGGTCTCCGGCACCGGAGACGGGAGTGCGCGGCGCCCACGGGGACGCCGCCAGAGCGGTCCCCCCGTAGGCCAGCTCTCCCCGGGCGCTCAGGAGCAGGGCGTCGCGGTCGTCCTCGGACAGGCGCGTCAGAGCGGCGGCCGGGTCGCGGGTGAGCGCGGTGGTGCCCCAGCGCCGCCACGATCCCGGCCGCCACCCCCGCTCCGGGTCCACCACCTCCGCGGGACCGGCCGGGGAACGAGACGACGCCCGTCAGGAACGCGGTCCGGGCACGGCCTCCGGCCCCGGCACGGCCCTCCGGGACAGCAGCACCGACAGCCCCGCCCAGGCCACGTCCGCCACGGTCATCACCAGCCGCGACAGCACCGCCACCACCAGCGCGGCCCCTGCGTCCACCACCGGCGCCAGCGCCACCACCAGTACCGCCTCGCGCACCCCCAGGCCCGCCGGGGCGAACACCACCAGCAGCCCCAGCGTCCACGCCAGCGCGTAGGCGCCCACCGCCGGACCGAGCGACCGCAGCGCCTCGCCGCCCACCGCCCAGGTCAGCAGCCACACGTGCAGGCCCAGGGGCACCCACGCCACCAGGGTCCACCCCACGGCCGCGGCCATGGACCTCCCGCGCACGTCCAGGGGCCCGGCCTCGGCGACCTCGCGGAACCGGGCGAAGGGCCGGGCCGCCAGCCGGATCCCCCAGCCGACCACGCGCGGGTGCAGCGCGGCGAGCAGCACGGGTGCCAGCGCCAGCGCCCACCACCAGCGGCGGGCCGCCTCCGCCGACGACAGCGGCAGGGCCACCGCCGCGACCGCCAGCCCGGCCGCGACCGTCACCCCCACCGCGAGCAGGGTCGCCGCCGCACCGCGTGTGCGCGGCACGTTCCAGTCCCGGGCCAGCTCCACCTGGGCCACGAAGGCCCACACCGAACCCGGCAGGTACTTGCCGAGCTGTCCCACGAACATGACGCGGGCCGCCGTGCGGCGGGGCAGGGGGGAGCCCATCCCGGCCAGCAGCGCACGCCAGGCGAGCATCTGCGCGGTGAGCCCCGCCATGCCCGTCAGCACCGCCGCGGGCAGCACCCACAGGGGCAGCGCCGCCGCGGCGTCCCGGGCCTGTGCCCAGTTCGCGCGCAGGGCCAGTCCCACGCACACGCACACCACCAGCAACAGCGCCAACCGCACCCACGGACTACTGCGCAGCCGACTCAGCACGTGGCCTCCCTCCCGTACGTGCCGACCCTACGCCGCCCGCGCACCCGCCGGTCCCCGTGGACGTTACGGACGGAGGCCCGCCCACGCCGCCGTGCCCAGCCCCGCGGACGTACCGGACCGGCACCTCCGTCCGCGCCTCGCGCTCCGCCTCCCGGCCGCTGCGGGCGTTCCGGCTCAGCGGGTCCGTCCACGCCGTCCCAGCCATCGTGGATTCCCGGATCAGTGGGCCACAGCGTGCACTCCTGGACCACAGGCCCCACCACGCCCCGGGGCCCCTCCCGCACTCCCGACCAGCGGCGGAACCCGGCGGTGACGCCCCGCACACATCCGGCGCCACTGGTGGTGCGTTCGCGCGCGCGAAAGGGCCGGGGCGTAGGGTTGCGCCCTATGAGTGGTGCGAACGACCCGTCCCCCGTCCCCTCCCCGACCCCGTCCGCCATGCGCAGGGCCCTGGCCCGCGCCCGGGACGGCAAGACCCTCGACGTCACCGAGGCAGAGGTACTCCTGCACGCCAGGGGCGAGGACCTGGACGTCCTCCTCGAACACGCCGGAAGGGTGCGCGACGCCGGGCTGGAGGCCGCGGGCCGCCCCGGGGTCGTCACCTACAGCCGCAAGGTGTTCGTCCCCCTGACCCGCCTGTGCCGCGACCGCTGCCACTACTGCACGTTCGCCACGGTGCCGGGCCGACTCGACGCCCCGTTCCTGTCGCCCGACGAGGTCCTGGACATCGCCCGACGGGGCGCCGAGATGGGCTGCAAGGAGGCCCTGTTCACGCTCGGCGACCGGCCCGAGGACCGCTGGAAGCAGGCCGCCGAGTGGCTCAACGCCCACGGCTACGACGACACCCTGTCCTACGTGCGGGCCATGGCCATCATGGTGCTGGAGGAGACCGGCCTGCTCCCGCACCTGAATCCGGGCGTGCTCACCTGGGCCGACCTCCAGCGCCTCAAGCCCGTCGCCCCCTCCATGGGGATGATGCTGGAGACCACCTCCACCCGGCTGTTCACCGAGAAGGGCCAGGCCCACTACGGCAGCCCGGACAAGGACCCGGCGGTACGGCTGCGCGTGCTGGAGGACGCCGGGCGCTCCAGCGTCCCCTTCACCACCGGCATCCTCCTGGGCATCGGTGAGAACACCGCCGAGCGCGCCGAGTCGATCTTCGCGATGCGCGGCGCCTCCCGGCGCTACGGCGGCGTCCAGGAGGTCATCGTGCAGAACTTCCGCGCCAAGCCCGCGACCGCGATGATGCACCGGCCCGACGCCGAACGCGAGGAGATGGCCGCCGCCATCGCCGTCACCCGTCTGGTCATGGGGCCCAGGGCGCACGTGCAGGCGCCGCCCAACCTCATCGGCGCCGAGCACGGGGGCGTGGACGAGTACGGGCTGATGCTGCGCGCGGGGATCGACGACTGGGGCGGGGTCTCCCCGCTCACCCCCGACCACGTCAACCCGGAGCGGCCCTGGCCGCAGATCGACGACCTCGCCGCGCGCACCGCCGCCCACGGCTTCGCCCTGCGCGAGCGGCTCACCGTCTACCCCGAGTACGTCCTGGCCGGGGAGCCCTGGCTGGACCCGCGCGTGGCCGGGCACGTGGCCGCCCTCGCCGACCCCGAGACCGGCCTGGCCCGCGAGGACGCGCCCGTGGTGGGCCGCCCCTGGCAGGAGCCCGACGCGGTGCTGGTCTCCTCCGGCCGCACCGACCTGCACACGGGGATCGACGCCGAGGGGCGCACCGCCGACCGCCGCGGCGACTTCGACGCCGTCTACGGGGACTGGGACGAGCTGCGCTCCGGCGTGGACCGCGAGGGGGCCGTGCCGCGCAGGTTCGACCCCGACATCGCGGCGGCCCTGCGCAGCGCCGAGTCCGACCCCGCGGGGCTGTCCGACGACGAGGCGCTCGCCCTGCTGCACGCCGACGGGGCCGAGCTGGAGGCGCTGACCGACCTGGCCGACCGGGTGCGCCGGGACGCGGTCGGCGACGACGTCACCTACGTCGTGACCAGGAACATCAACTTCACCAACGTCTGCTACACCGGCTGCCGCTTCTGCGCGTTCGCCCAGCGCCGCACCGACGCCGACGCCTACACGCTCTCCCTGGAGCAGGTCGCCGACCGCGCCGAGGAGGCGTGGAAGGCCGGGGCGACCGAGGTGTGCATGCAGGGCGGCATCCACCCGGACCTGCCCGGCACCGCCTACTTCGACATCGCCGCCGCCGTGCGCGAGCGCGTCCCGGACATGCACGTCCACGCGTTCAGCCCGATGGAGGTGGTCAACGGGGCGGCGCGCACCAACCTGCCGGTCCGCGAGTGGCTGCTGCGCGCCCGCGAGGCCGGGCTGGGCTCCGTGCCGGGCACCGCCGCCGAGATCCTCGACGACGAGGTCCGCTGGATCCTCACCAAGGGCAAGCTGCCCGCGGCCGAGTGGATCGACGTCATCACGTCCGCGCACGACCTGGGCATCCCCACCACGTCCACGATGATGTACGGGCACGTGGACTCGCCCAGGCACTGGGTGGCGCACATCAAGCTGCTGCGCTCCCTCCAGGAGCGGTCGGTGGAGCGCAACGGCCGCCGGGGGTTCACCGAGTTCGTCCTGCTGCCGTTCGTGCACACCAACGCGCCCATCTACCTGGCCGGGCTGGCCCGCACCGGGCCGACGGTCCGGGAGAACCGCGCCGTGCACGCCCTGGCCCGCCTGCTGCTGCACGGGCACATCGACAACATCCAGTGCTCGTGGGTCAAGCTCGCCGAGGACACCTGCCGCCAGCTGCTCTCGGGCGGGGTGAACGACGTCGGCGGCACCCTGATGGAGGAGACCATCAGCCGGATGGCCGGGTCGGGCCAGGGGTCGTTCAAGACCATCAGCGACATCCGCGCCCTGGTCGAGCCGACGGGCCGCCCCGTCCGCCAGCGCACCACGACCTACGGTCCGGTGCCGCAGGAGCGCCAGCGCGCGGCCGAGGCCAGCGACGGCGTGGCCCCCAGCGTCCGGCGCCCCTCGCTGCCGCTGGTCTAGACGCCGGAGGAGGGGGTGAAGCGCCGGGGGACGGCGCTTCACCCCCTCCTCGTGGGGGCGGCGGCCCGTCACCCGCGGGGAGTGTGTGACGGGCCGCCGGGGAGCCGCGTGTGACGGAAGGGGTGGGGACCCTCCCACGCGGCCTCGGGTCAGCAGGTGCCGACGAGCCTCCAGACGCCCCACTCGCCGGTGGTGCCCGGCTCCTCGCCGCGGGTCCACCACTGGGCGCGGTACTCCGAGCCCCCGTGGGAGACCACGTCGCCGCCGGTGTAGACGCTGTCGGCCGTCCAGGCCGCGGCGGTGCAGTCGCCGGGCTGCTCGGTGGGTTCCTCGGTCGGCTCCTCGGTGGGCCCGCCGCCGCTGCCGGGGCCGGTGGCCAGGCGCGCCGAGATGGTCTCGGCGAAGGCGTAGCCGCTGGTGGCGTCCCAGTTGATGGACCAGGTCATCACACCGCCGATGGGGCCGTACGGGGCGGCGGGGGAGAAGGAGCCGCAGTCGGTCCCGGCCTCCAGGCAGTCCAGGGCGCGCACGACCTGGCTGGGCGCCATGTACCCGCCCCCGGCGGCGGACTGCACGGCGGGCAGTCCGAGGCCCACCTGGTCCGGGCTCAGCCCCATCTCCAGCTGGATGCAGGCCAGCGCGGCGACGAAGTCCGGGGTGCCCTGGTGGTACACCTGGTCGTCGCACCCCAGCATCGAGCCGGAGTTGTAGTACTGCATGTTGACGATGGTGAGGATGTCGGAGATGTCCGACGCCAGCTTGTAGTACTCCCGGTCGGGGCTCTGGAAGTCGATGGTCTGCGGCGCCATCGTGATGATCAGGTCCGACCCGGCCCGGCCGCTCAGGTCGTGCAGGGCCTGGGACATGTACTGCGCGTTGATGCCGTGCTCCAGGTCGATGTCGACCCCGTCGAAGCCGTAGTCCTGCATCAGCTGGTACACGGTGTCGGCGAAGTTGCTCGCCTGGGTGGCGTTGGTGACGTCCACGTGGCCGCGCTCGCCGCCCACGGAGATGATGACCTTGCGGCCCTCGGCCTGGATGGCCGCGATGTCGTCGCGGAACTGCTGGTCGGTGTAGCCGCCCAGCTCGCCGCTGGCCAGGTTGAACGTGATTCCGCCGTCGAGGGTGGGGTGGTTGTCGGCGAAGGCGACGGCCACCAGGTTGTACTCGGAGGGGATCTCCGACAGCGGCATCACGGTGGAGCCGTTGTCGAAGTTGTGCCAGTACCCGGTGAGCCACTGGCCGGTCTGCTGGACCTGGGCGGAGTCGCTGTCGGACACGGTCTCGACCTCGGCGGGAGCGGGGGAGAGCTGGCTGAAACCGGCGAGGAGTCCGGCGGTCAGGAGGGCGAGGGCGCCGGTCAGCGCGGCCTTCGCGGCCCTGGGGGCCTTCCTGAGGCGGTGTTCGGGCATCGGGGGTTGCTCCTGTCGTCGAGCGGGGGTGACGAAGGGGCTCTGTGAGCCGCTAATTGTTAGGAAACTTTAAAGTTGTCACGCGGCTGCGTCAACGAAAACGGTAAGGAAAGTTTGTAGTTTTTCTGGGAGCCTCAGTGCTTTTCTCAAGCCTCAAAAGCCTCTTCAGTACCAGGAGGGACGACCGCCGCGTCCACCGCTCGTCACAGTCCGTGCGCGCCCGCGCGGGCGTTCGCGCCCCGCGGGCTCCGGTTCCCACACATTCACACGCGGCGTGCGGAACGGTCCCGGAAGGCCCCGCTTCCCACGGGGAAGGCGGCCCCGGCCCCGGCCGCCCCGCGGCTCACGAACCGTACGGACCCGTCCCCGTGTCCCGGATGTCCAGGTCCCGGCTCATCTCCTGGAACACGGCGTGGTCGATGTCGCCCTCCCGGTACATCGACACCAGCGCGTCCCTGCGCGCCTGCGTGATCTGCGCGTGCACGGCCCTGCCGCTGTCCACCCGTTCACGCGCCCGCCCGTCCGCGGCGTCCATCAGCCCCCGCACCTGCGAGACGCGCCGCGTGTACACCGCGCGCAGCGAGTCGGCGGTGCGGTCGTCCACCTCGCCCTCCCGCAGCAGCTCGTCCACCTTGCTCAGCGCGGCGCAGCTCATCTGCTCGTCCGCCCGCAGGAACTCCATCCGCCGCGCGCCCTCGCGCGCCATGCCCAGCTTGCGCAGCAGCAGCGGCAGCGTCATCCCCTGCCCCACCAGCGTCCCGAGCACCACGACCCCCGCCACGAACACCAGCGCGCCCCGCTCGGTGAACGGCTCACCGCCCAGCTCCGCGGGCAGGGACAGGGCTATCGCCAGCGACACCGCCCCGCGCATCCCGCTCCACCCGACGACCAACCGCTCCCGCAGGTCGGCGCCCTCCAGTTTCGAGAACGGCGGGATCCGGTGCAGCGGGATCACCACCAGCATCAGCCCCATGCGCAGGGCGACCGCCGTGGCCGTCGTCGCCAGCGCCACCCACACCAGGTCCAGGAAGGCGAACTGGTCCCGCACCGCCGTGACCACCGAGTCCAGCTGCAACCCCAGCACCACGAACAGCATCGACTCCAACAGCCCCACGAGGGCGCCCCAGATCGTCTGCCCGTTCACCCGCACCCGCGGCGGCAGCAGCCCCTCACCGCGCGTGCCCAGGTAGAAACCGGCGACCACCGCCGCCAGCACCCCGGAGAACCCCGCCATCTCCGCCGGGATGTAGGCCGCGAACGGCGTGATCAGCACGACCATCAGCTGGAGGGACGGATCCCGCATGCGGGTCCGCGACCACGACACCGCCAGGGCCACCACGGCGCCGTAGACCAGGCCGCCCGCCACGACCTTCACCAGCTCGACCAGGCCCTCCTCGGGTGTGAGCGGGTGCACCATGGCGGTCACGGCCAGGCTGAACAGGGTCAGCGCGACCCCGTCGTTGATGAGGGACTCGCCCTCCAGGAGGGTCAGCACCCGGCGCGGGGTGCCCACCCGCTTGAGGATCGCCGAGGCCGCCACGGCGTCGGTCGGCGCGACGGCGGCGCCCAGGGCGATCGCAGCGGGCCACCCCACCGACGGCATCAGCAGGTGGACGATCCCGGCCAGGCCGAAGGCCGTCAGCAGCGTCACCCCCACCGCCATCACCACGATGGGGCGCGCCAGCTCGCGCATGTCCTTGGGCGAGGAGAAGAACGCGGCGTTGTAGATCAGCGGGGGCAGGAACACCAGCAGGATGACCTGGGGGGAGATCGACAGCGAGTGCAGCCAGGGCACGAGCCCCAGGAGCATGCCCAGCAGCACCAGCACGACCGCGCCCGGCACCCGCAGCCGCCCCGCGACCAGCCGGCCGCAGATCACCGCGACCACGATCACCAGTGTGGCGACCACGTACTCCTCGACGGACACTCCGCACCTCCCCGCCGACCCCCGCACGCACCAGCATGGCGCTGCCGGGGCCCGCCGGCCGCCCTGACGCGCCGGTCGCCGGGGGGAGAGGCCCCCGGCGACCACCGCGTCACCGAGCGGAGGGAGCGCCGCCCGACGCGTCGCGACCGGTGCCGCCCAGTGCGGTCCCGCACCTGCGGCGGGTCGGGACCGTCCGACCCCGCTACGGGTACGGGACCGACACGAAGGAGGTCCCCCGGTCCACGCCGACGACGGTCGCGGCCGGTCCGCTAACGCACGGCGACGAAGTCCTCCGGGTCGCGCGGCGGCCTCTCCTTCGGCGCCTCGGCCGCGTGCCCCACGGCCACCGCGCCCATCGGCCGCCACTCCTCGGGCACCTCCAGCACCTCGCGCACCACGTCCGCGCAGAACATGGTCGAGGAGACCCAGGCCGACCCCAGCCCCTCCACGGCCAGCCCCACCAGCAGGTTCTGCACCCCGGCGCCCATCGCCACCAGGAACATCGACCGCTCGGCGTCGGCCCGGCGCGCGTCCGGGTAGGGGTGCGCCCCGTCGGCCACGAGGAAGGGCACCACCAGGTACGGCGCGCCGCGCAGCACGTCGCCGCGCCGCGTGCGCCGGGCGATCTGCTCCTCGCTGAACCCGTCACCGCGCAGGTCCGCCACCCACGCCGCGAGCATCGCGTCCAGCAGCCGCTTGCGCGTGTTCGCCGACTCCACCAGCACGAAGCGCCACGGCGTGGTGTGGTGCGGCGCGGGGGCCGTCACCGCCGCGGCCACCGCCCGCCGCACCGCCGCCGGATCCACCGGCGCGTCGGTGAACGAGCGCACCGTCCGCCGGGCCGGGACCACGTCCCGCGACCCGTACCGGAACAGGTCGGCCTCGGGCGTGCGGATCAGCACCGCCGCCCCCGGACCGTCCTCCTCGGTGACCAGGCCGCCCAGGCCGCTGACCACCGCGACCGGGACCCCGTTCGTCTTGCCCTTGACCAGTTCTCCCGCCCCGGCGATCTCGTCGGCCACCGCGTTGACGGTCGCCTCCATGAGGTTGCCGTGGGTGTCGGCGGTGCCGCGCAGGTCCTGCACGGCGGACAGCCCGGCGGCGCCGATGGCCACGTCGGTCTGCCCGATCCGCCACGGCCGCCCGAAGGTGTCGGACACGATCACACCGACGTTCACACCCAGGCGCTCGCGCAGCCCGGCGCGCAGCGCGCGGGCGGAGGCGTCGGAGTCCTCGGGCAGCAGCAGCACGGTGCCGGGTTCGACGTTGGAGGCGTCCACCCCCGCGGCGGCCATGACCAGCCCCTGCCGGGTCTGCATGATCCCGGTCCTGCCCGTGCGGGCCACCACTCGGACGGTCTCGGAGGCGACGGCCTCCTCCCGGTCCATCCGGCGGGCGCGGCCCTCGGCCTTGCTCACGATCTTGGAGGTGACCACGAGGATGTCCCCGTCGGCCAGCGCGGTCCCGGAGGCGGCCACCGCCTCGGCGACCAGGGCCGACAGGTCGTCGCCCGACCGCACCTCGGGGATGCCGCCGAGCCCGCGCACGCGCAGTTCGGTGCTCACTCGCCGCCTCCCCTGCTCTGCGCCAGCTCCACGGCCAGGTCCACGGCCGCCCGTGCGAGCGCCTCGGTGGTGGCGGGGTCGCTCATGTACAGGGGACGCGAGCGCACCTCGATCCCCTCCACCTCGGTGCCCGCGTCGGCCTCGTCCACCAGCCAGCCGTCCAGCAGGTCGGCGCCCAGGTGCGCGGCGACCGCGCCCGCGCTGGTCTCCACCCCGATCGCGGTCAGGCAGGCGTCGGCCATGCCGCGCACCGGCGCTCCGCCGATGATGGGGGAGACGCCCACCACGGTCTTGGCCGCCATGGCCTCGCGGATTCCGGGAACGCCCAGGACGGAGCCCACGCTGACCACCGGGTTGGACGGGGGCAGGATCACGGCGTCGGCCTCGGCGATCGCCTCCAGCACACCGGGTGCGGGCTTGGCCGTCTCGGCCCCGACGCTGACGATCTGTTCGGCGGGCAGCGCCGCGCGGTGCCGGATCCACCACTCCTGGAAGTGGATGGCCCGGCGCCCCTCGCCGTCGTCGACGACCACGTGCGTCTCGACCTGGTCGTCGGTCATCGGCAGCAGCCGCACGCCCGGGCGCCAGCGGTCGCACAGCGCCTCGGTGACCGCCGAGAGGGGGAATCCGGCGGCGAGCATCTGCGTCCGCACGATGTGGGTGGCGGTGTCGCGGTCGCCCAGACCGAACCAGGTGGGCTTCATGCCGTAGGCGGCGAGCTCCTCCTTGACGGTGAAGGACTCGTCGGTCCGGCCCCAGCCCTGCTCCTCGTTGATCCCCCCGCCGAGGGTGTACATCACCGTGTCCAGGTCCGGACAGATTCTCAGCCCGAACAGGGTGATGTCGTCACCGGTGTTGCCGATGACGGTGATGCTGTTGTCTGTGGTGTGCTCTTCGGTGGCCGACGCCACGGTTCCGAGCGCCGCCCTGAGGCCGCGGAGGAACCGCGCGCCGCCGATACCGCCAGCCGGTACGACTATCCGCATGCGTCCAAGTCTGGCAGTCTGGGGGCGTGTATGGGTCGTCTGCCCCGCCGTGGGCATGATCCGTGTGTGACCGTTCCGGTATCGGAGATCCGTGAACTCCGTGGCCGCGGTCGCCATCCCACTCTTCGGCCCCGCCCGGTGTCCCCACATCCATGCCCGGACGCGGTCGATCCACACGTGACAGCCCGACGCCGTTCCCAACGACCCGACGGCGAAGCAGCAGTAGATGGGGAACCTCTCTTGAAGAACGAAACGCTAGAACGCCTGCGCCTTCCGGGGGCCTGGGTCCTGCTTGCAGCCGCGGGCGTGCTCATGCTCTCCGGGCTCATCCAGGTGATCGTCCGATCCAGCGGCTGGCGCTCGGAGACGTCCTTCGCCTCGGCCATGTACGACGCGGGCTCCGCCAACTTCTTCGGTGTGACCATCACGATCCTGGTCGCCGTCGCCGTGGCCCTCGTGCTGACCAGCGAAAGGACCAGGGCGGGCGCCTCCCCGGTCGTGCTGACCGCGATGATCATCACCGGTGTGGGCCTGCTGTTCTGCCTGATCACGGTGATCTGCGGCTTCATCGACGCGATCAACATCGGCCACGGCTTCGCCCGGATGCTGGGGACCGTCGCCCAGGGCGCGGTGCTCGGCATCTTCGGCTTCGCCGCGCTCAAGGCCTTCAACGACCCCACCCTGGTCCCCAGGGTGGTGCGGCCGCAGAACGCCTACCCGCAGCAGTTCCCGCCCGCCACCGGCGCGCAGCAGTCCTTCGCCCAGCCGGCCTACCCGGGCCAGCCCGCCGACCCCGCCCAGAGCGCCGCCCAGCAGTACGGCGTGGACCCCGCGCAGCAGGCCTACGGTCAGCAGTACGGGACCGACCCGGTCCAGCAGCAGTACGGGACCGGCGCCCAGCAGTCCTACGGCCAGCAGTACGGCACCGACGCCTCCGGGCAGCAGTACGGGACCGACGCCCCGGCCCAGCAGTACGGGACCGACCCGGTCCAGCAGCAGTACGGCACGGGCGCCCAGCAGTCCTACGGCCAGCAGTACGGCACCGACGCCTCCGGGCAGCAGCCCGTCCAGCAGGGCTACGACGCCTCCCAGCAGTACGGCCAGCAGTACGGGGCGGACCCCGCGCAGCAGGCCTACGGTCAGCAGTACGGGACCGACCCCGTCCAGCAGCAGTACGGGACCGGCGCCCAGCAGTCCTACGGCCAGCAGTACGGCACCGACGCCTCGGGCCAGCAGGCCGCCTACGGCCAGCCGGGCGAGTACGCCTACGACCCGTCCCAGTACGCCCCGCAGAGCACCGAGCAGCAGCCCGCCTCCGGCGAGCAGGCCGCCCAGGACGCGATCCAGTACGGCTGGTACCAGGGCGCTGACCAGGGGAAGCAGGCGCAGGACACCCCGGCCGACAGCAATCTTGATCCTTTCTTTAACTCCGGTGAGAACAACGGCAACCAGACGCCCGGCCAGGGCGGGGGATCGTACGGAGGGCAGTACGGAGCGGGCACCGGATACGGCTCTGACCAGCAGGGACAGGGCGGAACCGGTGACCAGCAGGGGTGGTACGGCGGCGAGGACAAGCGCTGACCCGGCTCCGTCGGCCCGCGCTCCCCACCGCCTCGGAAGGTCGTGAATTGCGTGGTAATCCGCAGAACGGACATCACCGGGCTGCCGTTGGCGGTTCGTTACATGATATTCAGTGGATTACCACGCAGGGCGCTTGACTCTCAGCAAGCGACCCACGTGTAATTTCAAGGTGGGATTCCACCCGGCCCGGGGGACGAAAAGGGCCGGGGACATCTATGGGGGGCAACAGGAGGTGCGCATGAGCGAGGTCATCCCGCTGGCGCACGGCTCGGATGAGGATCTGGGCTGGCAGGAGCGTGCCCTGTGCGCGCAGACCGACCCGGAGGCGTTCTTCCCCGAGAAGGGCGGCTCGACGCGGGAAGCCAAGAAGGTCTGCCAGTCGTGCGAGGTACGCGCGGAGTGCCTGGAATACGCGCTGGAGCACGATGAGCGCTTCGGCATCTGGGGGGGACTCTCCGAACGCGAGCGCCGCAGGCTGAAGAAAGCCGCCGGGGGAGATTTCGATTTCCTGGCGGAGATGCTGTAGGGCCGCGTGTGAGACGCGCGTCCGGGCCGCGAGCCCGGGCGCGCGTTTTTCATGTTCGGTCCCTTCCCCGGCGCGCGGCGATTGTGTCCGCGGCGCGGCCGGGGGCTGTAATGCCCGGATATGCCGGACTCTATTCGAATGTGTGTTCGAATAGGGCTCTCCGTCGCGGTGTGAATGCTCCGATATGGTCGGCCGCAGCGGCGTGTGACGAATAGGCCCGTAATGGTGGCGAGTGGCGTAGGGTGATGTCCCGCGCGGGCCCTGTCCGGCCCCACGAGGTCACGAGGGCCGCGGTCGGCCGTGACGTCCCGCGTGCGGACCGCGTCCGGAGCGCGGTCGCGCCCGTCGGCCCCGCCCGGCCGGACCCGCGGACCCGATCGGGGCCGCGCCCCCTCCCGGAGAGAACCCACCACAGCCGTGCCTGACCAGGATTTCGCCCGACACGTCGTCACCGCGGTCATCGTCTCCCACGACGGCGCCCGCTGGCTGCCCGAGACGATGCAGGCGCTGCGCGGCCAGTCCTGGCCCGTCCAGCGGGCCGTCGCCGCCGACACCGGCAGCACCGACGACAGCGCCGAGATCCTGGCCCGGTTCCTGCCCGCCGACGCCGTCGTGGAGCTGCCCGCCGACACCGGGTACGGCGACGCCGTCCGCGCCGCCCTGGAACTGCCGCGCTCCACCAGCGCCGTACGCGGCTTCGACGAGGACGCCACCGAGTGGATCTGGCTGATCCACGACGACCTCACCCCGGACCGGGACGCGCTCGCCCACCTGCTGGACGCCGCCGACCAGGACCCCCGCGCCGCCGTCCTGGGCCCCAAGCTGCGCGACTGGTTCGACCGCCGCCTCCTGGTGGAGGCGGGCGTGACCATCGACGGCGCGGGCCGCCGCGAGACCGGCCTGGAGCAGCGCGAGTTCGACCACGGCCAGCACGACGGCACACGCCAGGTCCTGGCGGTCTCCAGCGCGGGCATGCTCGTGCGCCGTGACGTGTGGGACCGCCTCGGCGGCTTCGACCCCTCCCTGCCGCTGTTCCGCGACGACATCGACTTCTGCTGGCGGGTGGGCGGCGCCGGACTGCGCGCCGTACTCGTCACCGACGCGGTCGCCTACCACGCCGAGGCCTCCGCCCGGCGCCGCCGACCCATCTCCGCCACCCGCAACCATCCGCGCCGGGTGGACCGCCGCCACGCCGTCTTCGTGCTGCTGGCCAACCTGCCCCTGGGCGGCATGGTGGCCGCGCTGCTGCGCAACTCCGTGGCCTCGCTGCTGCGGGTGGTGGGGTACCTGCTCATCAAGCAGCCCGCCAACGCCCTGGACGAGGCCGCCGCGATCACCCTGGTCTACCTGCGGCCGCTCCGGCTGATGCGCGCCCGCTTCCGGCGCCGCCGCGACCGCCGCCGCACCTACAGCGCCATCCGGCCCTTCCTCGCGCGCGGCGTGGCCATGCGCCAGGTCCACGACGTGCTCACCGGGATCCTGTCCGGGGAGCCCGTGCGCAACACCCCCGGCCGCCACCAGGCCGTCACCGCGCCGCCCGCCGCCGAGGACGAGGACGAGATCCCCACCGACACCGCCGGCTTCGTGCGCAGCGTGCTCCTGCGGCCAGGGGTGCTGCTGGTCCTGGCCCTGGCCGCGGTGGCCCTCGTCGCCGAGCGCTCCCTGCTCCTGGGCGACCTCCTGGCGGGCGGTGCCCTGCCCCCGGTCGCGGGCGGCGCGGGCGACCTGTGGAACCTGTACCTGTCCGGCAGCCCCGACAGCGGGCTCGGCGCGGCCGACCCCGTCCCGCCCTACGTCGGACTGCTCGCCCTGCTGTCCACGCTCACCCTGGGCAAGCCCTGGCTGGCCGTCACGATCGTCCTGCTGGGCTGCGTGCCCCTGTCCGGGCTGACCGCCTACCTGCTCGCCCGCGAGGTGCTGGGCTTTCGCCCCGCACGCCTGTGGACGGCCGCGGCCTACGCGCTGCTGCCGGTGGCCACCGGCGCGGTCGCCCAGGGCCGCCTGGGTACCGCCCTGGTCCACGTCCTGCTGCCGGTGCTGGGGCTGCTGCTGGTGCGGCTGGTGTCGATGCCGCCCAAACCCTCGCGCCGCGCGGCCTGGGGAGTGGGCCTGGTCCTGACGGTCGCCACCGCGTTCGTGCCGATGGTGTGGCTCCTGTCACTGGTCACCGGTGTGCTGGTGGCCGTCGCCTTCGGCCACCTCGGCCGCCGGATCTACGTCAGCGTCGCGCTGGGCCTGGCCGTCCCGCTCGTGCTGCTGATGCCGTGGACGCTCGAACTGCTCCTGCACCCCAGCCTGTGGCTGCTGGAGGCGGGACTGCACCGCCCCGAGCTGTCGGCGCCGGGCCCGACCCCGCAGGAACTGCTCATGCTCTCGCCGGGCGGCCCCGGGACACCGCCGTTCTGGGTCACGGCCGGGTTCGCCGTGGCCGCGCTGTGCTCCCTGCTGCTGCTCCGCAACCGGATGCTGGCCGCAGCGGGGTGGTCGCTCGCCCTGTTCGGGATCCTCGTGGCCATCCTGACCAGCCGGGTGGTCGTCGAGCCCTACTACGGCGGCCCCCCGGCGCCGGTCTGGCCCGGGGTCGCCCTGACCTTCGCCGCCACGGCGGTGCTGCTGTCGGCGGCGACCGCCGCGCGCTCCTTCGGCGACATGGTGCGCCTGGGCGGACCCAGGCGGGTCTTCGCGCTCGCCGTGGGACTGCTCGCCCTGGCGACCCCCGTCTGCGCCGCGGGCGTGTGGATGTGGGAGGGCGTGCGGGGGCCGGTCACCGCGCACGCCGAACCCGTCGTCCCCGGTGCGCTGACCGGGGCCGGGGCCGTCGAGGGCGGCGGGTCCGACGGGGCGGGGACCCGGCCGCGCACCCTCGTGGTCACCGCCGACGGTGAGGGCGGCGTGGACTACCTGGTCGTGCGCGGACGCGAACCCCGTCTGGGCGAGGAGCACCTCGTGCCCGAGAGCGGGATCCGCGGGGCGATGGACCGGGCCGTGGCCGAACTCACCGTCGGCCAGGGCGGCGACCAGATGTACACCCTGGCCGACTTCGGTATCCAGTACGTGCTCTACCCGCGCCCGCGGATCAGCGGCCCCGCCGACGTCACCATGGTCGACACCCTGGACGGCACGCCGGGGCTGGAGCGGCAGTCGCTGTCGCGCCACTACGCGCTCTGGCGGCTGGCCGCCCCCACCGGCGCGCTGCGGGTGGTCTCCGAGGACGGCGTCGAAGCCGAGGTCCTCGCGGTGCGCGGGGACGCGGACGAGGTGAGCGCCCCGGTCCCCGAGGGCGGCACCGGGCGGCGGCTCGCCCTGGCCGAGGCCGCCGACAGCGGCTGGCGCGCCAGCCTGGACGGCGTCGAACTGGACCCCGTCCCCACCCAGAACGGAACCCAGGCCTGGGCGCTGCCCGTGGAGGGCGGCGACCTGCGCGTCTGGCACACCGACTACGTCCACGCGGCCTGGCTGCTCACGCAGGGGATCCTGCTCACGGTGGTCGCGGTCCTCGCCGCGCCGGGTGTGCGGACCGAGGAGGAGGCGCGGCTGATCGAGGCCACGCCCACACCCCGCCCGCGGCGGCCGGAGCGGCTGCGGCGCTCGGGGAGGCCCCGGGCGTCCTCGCGCCGGGGCTCACGCGCCAGGCCCGGCCGGTCGCGGCCCGGCGGTGAGGACTCCGGCGTGCGCGCGGACGGGGACGCCGGAGCGGACGCGCCGGAGGACGGCGTCCCGCCCGGTTCCGCGTCCGAGGAGGACACCGGCACGCTGCCCGCCGTGCGGGGCGGGGGCCGCCGCCGGGGCACCCGCGGCGTGCGCAGGGGGGAGCGGCGCCGTGGCCGGTGACCGCGGGAGGAGAGCGCGCCGGGGGAGCCCGGAGGGCGGTGTGCGGACGGCGGCCCCGCGACCGGGGGCGACGGGGGTGCACCCGTGGCCGTCACCGGTCCCGGGAACGGCGTACCCGGCAACGGTGGCCCCGGGAACGGTGTGCCGGGCGGGGGCGCCGCTCCGGGGAGCAGCAGACGAGGACACCGGGACGGCCGGGCCGACCAGGCCCGCCATGCGTCCGGTACCGAGCGGGAGGACCCGACCGTGCGACTGATCGTGGAGAACCGGTTCGCGCTGTTCGGGCTGGTCTCGCTGGCCCTGGCCGCGCTGTTCGGCGTCGCGTTCGCGACCGGGCCGATCACCGCGGAGCTGGGCGTCACCGCCCCCGGGACCGTGCGGCCCGACCACGCGGTGCGGGTGTGCCCCGCCCCGCACGAGTCGGGGGACAGCTCCGTGGCCGCCTTCGCTCCGAGGGTGAGCCGCGACGACGAGGGCGAGCTGTGGGCCGAGTCGGTTCCCGAGGCCCCCGAGGAGGACGCCGAGGACCCCGGGGACGGCGAGACCGGTGGGGACGGCCGGAACGAGGAGGACCCCGGGAACGGTGAGGCCGGTGGGGACGACGGCGGCGCGGACGGTGCCCGGGGCGGCACCGTCGGCGAGGAGCTGACCGAGCCCGGCCGCGTGTGGAACACCGACACCGCCGGAAGCGACGCCCCCACCGCCGTGCGCGCCGAGGGCTCCCTGGCCTCCGGACTCGACACCGCCCAGACCACCCTCTCCGACGGCTCGGCCACCGAGGTCCGCTGCCTCGAACCCTCCGTCGGAACCTGGTTCGCCCTCCCCGGAGGCGACGGCATCGAGGGCATGCGACTCGACGCGCTCACCGTGCACCTGGCCAACCCCGAGGACTCCCGGGCCACGGTCAGCGTGGACGTCTACACCGAGGGCGGTCCCTCCTCCTCCGAGGAGAGCAGGGGCATCGCCCTGCCCGCCGGTGCGGCGACCGAACTGGACCTGACCGAACTGGTCGGCGGAACCAGCGCCGTCGGAGTCCACGTGCGCACCAGCACGGGACGGGTCGCGGCCTCCCTGCTCGCCGAGCACTCCTCCGGCACCGCCGACTGGGTCCCGCCCACGGCTGCGCCCGCCCGGGAGCACGTGATCCCCGGCGTTCCCGGCGGCGACGGCCGTCGCCGCCTGCACGTGGCCGCGCCGGGCGACGAGCCCGTCCAGGTGCGCGTGCACACCGTCACCCCGGCCCCGGAGGACGGGCCGGACGAGACGCGGGAGGAGGACGGGCAGGAGGGGGAGGCACAGGGCGCCAGCGCCGACGACCCGCTGACCTTCAGCGTGCCCCCGGCCGCCTCCGCCTGGCTCAGCCTGGAGACCGTCCTGGCCGGGGAGCCCGGCGCGGTCGTGGTGCGGGCGGACGCGCCCGTGGTCGCCGGTGTCGCCGCCGAGGCGGTCAGCGGGGAGGGGGACGACGTCGAGGTGGTCGAGGCGGCCCACACCTCCGCGGTGCCGCCGCTCGGCTTCCCGCTGGACACCACCGCGGTCCTGCCCGACGTCCCCGAGGGCGCCGACACCGAGCTGCTCCTGACCGCCGTCGGGGGCGACGCCACCCTCATGGCCACCCCCATCGGCGCCGACGCCACCCAGGGCGACGCCGTGCGCGTGCAGGTCGCCGCCGGGACCACCACCGTGTTCGGCGGGGACGACGGCTGGCAGGCGCCTCCGGGCACCGCGCCCGAGGACGGCTACGCGGTCCGCCTGGAGGTCCTGGACGGTTCCGAGCCCGTCCACGTCGCCCGCGTGCTGCGCGGCGGCGGGGGCGGGCTGGGTGTACTGCCGGTGACGCCCGCGCCGGTGCGGGTCGAACTCCCGGTGGTACGCGACAGCATGGTGGGAGTGGTCCCCTAGCCGCGCTGACCGGGGGCCGACGCGTCCGGGCGGCCCTGAGGGGTCCCGGGCCGGCCCGGTCAGCCCTCGGGGTCCACCGACTCCGGTTCCACGCCGAGCAGGTTGGCGACCTCCTCGACGACCGTCTCGTGGACGAGGAGGGCCATCTCCTCCGGATCCTTCGTCCGGATCTCCACCGGACGCCGGTACACCACGATTCTGGCCCGGCCGGAGGGATCGGTCTCCAGGCGGGAGAAGGGGATCGCCTCGGTCAGGGGGCCGTGGGGCTCGACAGGGGGGACGTCCTCCACGAGGAAGTCGACATTGGCCAGCTCCCGCGCCCACAGGCGTTCGAGGCGTTCGACGGCGTCCAGGACAAGGTCGTCGAAGGCCTGCGCCCGGCTACGGAAAACCGGCAGGTCAGAGGGCACGAGAGGACCGCGGATGCCTCGGCCGCGGCGGTCCCGGCGCCGCACTCGGTCTGGTTGGCCACTGGAAAGGCGCACTCGTCGCACACTTCGAGACTAAGCCATCACGGGCCCCGCGCGTAGTCCCTCCCGAGGCGAAAGCGCTCACTCGCCCGAGGAGCGGGCCGCCGGACGGTGACGGGGGACGGGTCGGAGGGGGTGCGCCGACCCCCGGGAGAGCGTCGGAGGGCGGCGCGCGGAGCCCGCGGACGAGCGCGAACGGGCCAGCTCATGGAACGATGCTGGCGTGTCCCTCAGTAAAGGCATACAGTCGAACGCTGTGAGCCCTGTTCGACGCTGCTCCCGTACCGCCTGCAGACAGCCTGCCGTCTTCACGCTCACGTACGTCTACGCGGACTCGACGGCCGTCCTCGGCCCGCTCGCCGCCTACGTGGAACCGCACTGCTACGACCTCTGCGCCGTGCACGCCGACCGGCTGACGGCACCGCGCGGCTGGGAGGTCGTCCGACTCCCGGTCGAGACGACGGGCGGCGGCCCGGGCAGCGACGACCTGGAGGCCCTCGCCGACGCCGTACGTGAGGCGGCCCGCCCGCCTGCCCGCAAGGACCCCTCCGACGAGATCGGCGAGGGGACCGGGACTCTGCGCCGGGGGCACCTGCGCGTGGTCAGATCCGATCCGGGGCGCGGCGAACAGCAGCCCCCCCGGCACTCCGGCGGGTAGACGACGCCGCCCCCGCCGCGGCGGGGAGCCGCCCGGGCCCGAACCGGCGGTGGTGCGGGGGTTCACGGGGACGCCTTGCTAGTTTTGTACCGCGCGCGGCCCGGCCGCGCGGGACCGAACCCAAGCAGGACCGACCTGGCCGGAGAAGACGTGGCTGACCTCGCAAGCATCTTCAAGGCATACGACGTGCGGGGCGTGATCCCCGACACCTTCAACGCCGACATCGCGCGGGCGATCGGAGCGGCCTTCGCCCGTGTGGTCGGCGGGGAGGCCGTGGTGGTCTCCCACGACATGCGCCCCTCCTCGCCCGAGCTGGCCACCGCCTTCGCCGAGGGCGTCACCGGCCAGGGCCTGGACGTGGTCTTCGCCGGGCTCGGCTCCACCGACCTGCTCTACTACGGTTCGGGCCACCTGGACCTGCCCGGCGCCATGTTCACCGCCAGCCACAACCCCGCCGAGTACAACGGCATCAAGATGTGCCGGGCCGGGGCCGCGCCCATCAGCGGCGAGACGGGCCTGGACGAGATCCGCCGCCTGGCCGAGGAGATCCTGGAGGGGGGAGCGCCCGCCCACGACGGCCCCGCGGGAACGGTCACGCACCGCGACCTGCTGGCGGGGTACGCGGACTACCTGCGCGAACTGGTCGACCTCTCGGGCGTCCGCCCGCTCAGGGTCGCGGTGGACGCGGGCAACGGCATGGGCGGCCACACGGTCCCCGCCGTCCTGGAGGGCCTGCCGCTGGAGGTCGTCCCCCTCTACTTCGAGCTGGACGGCACCTTCCCCAACCACCCGGCCAACCCCCTGGACCCCGACAACCTGGTGGACCTCCAGGCGAAGGTCCGCGAGACCGGCGCCGACATCGGCCTGGCCTTCGACGGCGACGCCGACCGCTGCTTCGTCGTGGACGAGAACGGCGACGCCGTTCCGCCCTCGGCCGTCACCGCCCTGGTGGCCGCCCAGGAGCTGGAGCGCGAGCCGGGCGCCACGATCATCCACAACCTCATCACCTCCCAGGCCGTGCCCGAGATCGTCCGCGAGAACGGCGGCAAGCCCGTCCGCACCCGGGTCGGGCACTCCTTCATCAAGGCCACCATGGCCGAGACGGGCGCGATCTTCGGCGGGGAGCACTCCGCCCACTACTACTTCCGCGACTTCTGGCGCGCCGACACCGGTATGCTCGCCGCGATGCACGTCCTGCGGGTGCTGGGCAACGACGACCGCCCCCTCTCCCGGATCGCCGAGGCCTACTCGCGCTACGCCGGGTCCGGGGAGGTCAACTCCAAGGTCGCCGACGCCCCCGGGCGGATGGCCGCGGTACGCGAGGCCTTCGCCGGGCGGGACGGCGTCACCGTCGACGAACTCGACGGCCTGACCGTCTCCCTCCCCGACGGGTCGTGGTTCAACGTGCGCGCCTCCAACACCGAACCGCTGCTGCGGCTCAACGTCGAGGCCCCCGACGAGGCGTCCATGGCCGGTCTGCGCGACGAGGTCCTGGCCATCGTCCGCGCCTGACCAGGCATCATGGGGGCAGAGGGACACCCCACTGCAGAGGAACGAGGACATGAGCACGAAGATCGACGGCTGGCTGCTGGAGATCCTGGCCTGCCCGCAGAGCCAGGCCCCGCTGCGCCACGACCCCGAGACCGACGAGCTGGTCTGCGACGAGAGCGGCCTGGCCTACCCCATCCGGGACGGCATCCCGGTCCTGCTGGTCGACGAGGCGCGAAAAATCGGGTGAGACCGGGAACGCCCCGGGCGTTCCAGCAGTCATAACGGTTGCGCCGGGGTAACGGGGCACGACGGGACGCACCACCGCGTTCCCCGCAACCCGTACCCTGGTGCTGCGCGCCCCCTCACCCCTAATCTCCCGGAGGACACCGATGCCCGGTCCCGAACCGCTACTGCCGAGCGACCCCTCCTCGTTCGGCGAGTACAGCGTGACAGGGCGGCTGGGCAAGGGCGGCCAGGGAATCGTCTACCTCGCCGAGGACTCCGGCGGCGAGCAGTACGCGGTCAAGGTCCTCAACGACCAGTGGTCGCGCGACAGCGACCTGCGCAAGCGGTTCGAGAAGGAGGTCCGTGCGGCGCAGAAGGTCGCCTCCTTCTGCACCGCCGCGATCATCGACGCCCGGCTCGACGGCGACCCGCCCTACGTGGTCAGCGAGTTCGTACCGGGCAAGGACCTCCAGGAGACCATCGCCAAGGGCGCCACCCAGAAGGGCTCCACCCTCCAGCGGCTCGCCATCACCACCGCCACCGCCCTGGTCGCCATCCACAAGGCGGGCATCGTCCACCGCGACTTCAAGCCCGGCAACGTGCTGATCGGCCCGGACGGCCCCCGCGTCATCGACTTCGGCATCGCCCGGATCGACGACGGCACCGCCACCATGACCAACTCGATCGTCGGCACGCCCTCCTACATGGCGCCCGAGCAGATCGAGGGCCGCGACATCACCGACAAGTGCGACATCTTCGCCTGGGGCTGCGTCATCGCCTTCGCCTCCACCGGGCGGGCGCCGTTCGGCTCCGACACCGTCCCGGCGGTCGTCCACCGCGTGGTCAGCGCGCCCCCGGACCTGACCGGCATGGACGAGGCCCTGCGTCCGATCGTCGAGTCCTGCCTGGACAAGAACCCGGACAACCGGCCCAACGCCCAGACGCTCCTCATGCGCCTGCTGGGCCACGAGGGCCCCGAGGCCTCCGGCCCCTCCACCGACGACGCCGTCAAGCAGGGCGAGCAGATCGCCCAGACCGGCCTGTTCACCGGCGCCCAGATGCCCTACCGGCCGCACACCGGGCCGCAGCAGCCGCACAGCGGCCCGCAGGCGGGCGCCGCGGGGTACGCGCAGCCCGGTGCCTCCAACCCCCGTCCGGGCATGCCGGGGCACCCCATGGGCTCCGACCCCCGCCACGGCTTCGTCCACCCCGGCACCTCCAACCCCAGGCCCGGAATCCCCGGCCACCCGGGCACGTCCAACCCGCGCCCGGGCGCCCCCGCCTACCCGCCCCCGCCGCCCGGCATGCCCCACGGCCTGCACGCGGGCGCCAACCCCATGGCCACGGGCATGAACCCCAACCAGACCTACGCCCGCCCCGGCGCGCAGCAGCCCATGCCGCGCCCCGTCGAGCAGAACTCGGTGCTCCAGCAGAGCTGGGTGATCCCGGCGGTGCTCATCACCATCGTGATCCTGCTGCTTGTGCTGCTCCTGCTGGCCATCAGCGGCTGATCCCCGGCCACCAGCGGCGCTGACCGCTCAGACCCGGGTGAGCTCGTTCATGGCCCGGGACACGGCCTCGTCCACGAGGTCGCGCACCTGGGGCCAGCGGTCGTCCACACAGTCCGTGGGCATCACGGTCACGCTGTCGGTGCCGGACATGCCCAGCGCGTCGCGCGCCCCCTCCGGGGTGGTCAGGCGCGCGTCCGCGGTGACCGCGAGCACCCCCGTCCGGGGACGGCCCACCTCTTGGACCACCACGAACAGCGACAGGGACGCCCCGCCCACCGTCAGCTCCAGCGCCGTCCACCAGTGCGCGGCCCCCGGCGTGAGCAGGTTGCGGACCACCACCTCCGAGGCGGTTCCGGGCTCGGAGTCGTCCGAACCGCCCGAGTACACCGACGTGCGCGCCGCGGGGTCCAGCGCCCGCAGGATCATGGCCAGCGAGCTCCGGCGCGAGCGCACGTAGTCCAGGACGCGGCGGCGCGTCACCGCCGCCAGCGGCGACACGGGGGAGCGGGGTTCGGGGACGTGCTCGGGGGTCCAGCTCAGCTCGTCGAGCAGCGTGCCGGTCACCAGGCGCGCGAAGTGGCGGACCATCCCGGCCAGGCGCTCGTCGGCGTCGCGCCCGCTCCACGGCGGCGCCAGGGGATCGGGCAGCAGCGGTGGGAAGTCCGCCCGCCGCAGCACCAGGGACGCCAGCAGCCACGGCAGCGCCCACGCGTGCGTGCCCCCGGGGCGCTCGGGGTCCAGCTCGGCCAGCACCGCCACGGCCTCGGCGTAGACCTGGGCGGCGCGCACCACCGGATGGGCGGGCACCGAGGCGGCCCGCGCCAGCCGCAGCGCCTGCTCGGAGTCCACCGGGCGCTGGGGAGAGCGCGCCGGGCAGTCCTCGGGCAGGTTCCTGGCGCGCTCGGCCAGCTCCAGGACGAACGCGGCGGTCAACTGACGCCCTGAGGCCCCGTCCGCCGCGGCGGAGACCACCAGCTCCTCCAGGGCGGGCCCGCCGCCCAGCGCCCGCACCCGGCGGCCGGTCAGCTCGCGCCGCGCCGCGTCCCTGGCCCGTCGGGGCTGGCTCTGCCGGTGCTGGGCCCAGATGGCCCGCAGCCGGTCGACGTCCATGAGGTCCTCGCGCACCAGGGCCGGAATCCGGTCCAGGTCCGCACCGCAACGTAGGGTATCCACGTGTCTTCCGTAGCCAGTGGACAGTTGGCCAAAACCTGTCTCGGGCCCCGACCTGTGGCCGCTACCGGACGCGTCGGAGCGTAAACCGGGAGTGTTCAGGGGCGGCGGCCGTGCAGCAGCCGCATCGCCTTCTGCTTCTCGAAGTCCAGCGCGCGGGCGGGCGCCGCGGCGAGCCTGCCCAGGCGCTCCCCGTGCGAGCGCACCCGCGCCAGCACCTCGGGCTCGGCCAGCACCCGCAGGGCGAAGGCCAGCGCGGCGGGCGGAATGTCGAACTCGCGCTCCAGCTCCAGGCCCACCGCGATCGTGCGCAGGTCCTCCTCCGTGAACCGGCGGTGCCGGTGCCCGCGCCCGGTGGGCTGCTCCTGGGTACGGGGCAGTAGGCCCAGGCCCTCGCGGTAGCGCAGCATCCGCGCGGTGGTGCCCACACGGTCGGCGGCCGCGGAGATCGGCACGGGGCCGCGCGGCCGGAGGTCGGAGGGGGTCGGGTCGTCGTCGAGGGCGGCCATGCACGCGACCCTAACCGACCCTCCCCGCCAAGGAGCGCGAACCTGACGGTGAAATGTCAATTTCGCACGGTGATCCCGGTCGCGGCCCTAGAATCGGGTGCGCCACGACCATCACGAGTGAGGAACGCATGGCTTTCGACTTCAAGGTCGCCGATCTCTCCCTGGCCGCCTTCGGACGCGACGAGATCCGGCTCGCCGAGCACGAGATGCCCGGCCTCATGGCCACCCGCGCCGAGTACGGGGACAGCAAGCCCCTCCAGGGCGCGCGCATCATGGGCTCGCTGCACATGACCGTCCAGACCGCGGTCCTCATCGAGACCCTGGTCGCCCTGGGCGCCGAGGTGCGCTGGGTCAGCTGCAACATCTTCTCCACCCAGGACCACGCCGCCGCCGCGGTCGTCGTCGGCCCCGACGGCACCGCCGAGGACCCCAAGGGTGTGCCGGTCTTCGCCTGGAAGGGCGAGACCCTGGAGGAGTACTGGTGGTGCACCGAGCAGGCGCTGACCTGGCCGGGCGCCGAGGGCCCCAACATGATCCTGGACGACGGCGGCGACGCCACCATGCTCGTCCACAAGGGCGCCGAGTACGAGAAGGCGGGCGCGGTCCCCGACCCCGACAGCGCCGACAGCGAGGAGATGGGCGTCGTGCTGCGCCTGCTCAGCGCCAGCCTGGAGCGCGACAACACCAAGTGGACCCGGATCGCCGAGCGGATCCAGGGCGTCACCGAGGAGACCACCACCGGTGTCCTGCGCCTGTACGAGATGCGCCGCGAGGGCACCCTGGCCTTCCCCGCGATCAACGTCAACGACTCGGTCACCAAGAGCAAGTTCGACAACAAGTACGGCATCCGCCACTCGCTGCCTGACGGCATCATGCGCGCCACCGACGTGCTCATCGGCGGCAAGGTCGCCGTGGTGTGCGGTTACGGCGACGTCGGCAAGGGCGCGGCCGAGGCCCTGCGCGGCCAGGGCGCCCGCGTGGTCGTCACCGAGATCGACCCGATCAACGCCCTCCAAGCCGCCATGGACGGCTACCAGGTCACGCTCCTGGAGGACGTGCTGGAGACCGGTGACATCTTCATCACCACCACCGGCAACTTCAACGTGATCATGGCCGACCAGATCACCCGCATGAAGCACCAGGCGATCGTCGGCAACGTCGGCCACTTCGACAACGAGATCGACATGGCGGGCCTGGCCAGGGTCCCCGGCGTGGTCAAGAAGGAGATCAAGCCGCAGGTCCACGAGTGGACCTTCCCCGACGGCAAGTCCGTCCTGGTGCTCTCCGAGGGCCGCCTGCTCAACCTGGGCAACGCCACCGGCCACCCCAGCTTCGTGATGTCCAACAGCTTCACCAACCAGGTCATCGCGCAGATCGAGCTGTTCACCAAGCCCGACGAGTACCCGACCGACGTGTACACGCTGCCCAAGATCCTCGACGAGAAGGTCGCCCGGCTGCACCTGGACGCGCTCGGCGTCAAGCTGACCCAGCTCACCAAGGAGCAGGCCGCCTACATCGGCGTGGACGTCACGGGCCCCTTCAAGCCCGACCACTACCGCTACTAGGCAGCACATGACACTCCCCTCCCACCAGGTGGCGGACCTCGGCCTCTCCGGGGCCGGGGTCCGCCGCGTGGACTGGGCCGAGCGCTCCATGCCCGTGCTGCGCAGCGTGCGCGAGCGCTTCGCCGCCGAACGCCCCCTGGACGGCCTGCGCGTGGCCGCGTGCCTGCACGTGACCGCCGAGACCGCCAACCTGCTGCGGGCCCTGCGCGCGGGCGGGGCGAACGTGTGGTTGGCGGCGTCCAACCCGCTGTCCACCCAGGACGACACCGCCGCCGCCCTGGTCACCGAGTACGGGGTCTCCGTCCACGCGTGGGCCGGAATGGACCCGGCGGCCTATGACCGGAACCTGGTCACGGTCCTGGAGTCGCGGCCGCACCTGCTGCTCGACGACGGGTGCGACCTGGTCAACACGGCCCACCTGGCCCGCCCCGACCTCCTCGACGGCGTGCTGGGCGGCTGCGAGCAGACCACCACCGGCGTGATCCGGCTGCGCCGGATGAGCGCCGAGGGCGAACTGCGGCTGCCCATGGTCGCGGTCAACGACACCGCCACCAAGCGCATGTTCGACAACCGGTACGGCACCGGCCAGTCCACCATCGACGGCATCCTGCGGGCCACCAACGCGCTGCTCGCCGGGCGCACGGTGGTCGTCGCCGGGTTCGGCTACTGCGGGCGGGGCCTGGCCGAGCGCGCCCGCGGCATGGGCGCCCGCGTGGTCGTCACCGAGGTCGACCCGGTCAAGGCCCTGGACGCGGTCATGCAGGGCTACACCGTCACCACCATGGAGGAGGCGGCCCCCGCCGGGGACGTGTTCGTCACCGTCACCGGCAACCGCGACGTCGTCCGCGCCGAGCACCTGGACCTGATGAAGGACGGCGCGATCCTGGCCAACTCCGGCCACTTCGACCTGGAGATCGACCTGAACGCCCTGGAGGGCCGGGCCGTGGAGGTCAACCGGGGCGTGCGCGAGCAGGCCGACGAGTACGTGCTGGCCGACGGGCGCCGCCTGCTCCTGCTGTCCGAGGGACGCCTGGTCAACCTCGGCGCCGCCGAGGGGCACCCGGCGGCCGTGATGGACCTGTCCTTCGCCGTGCAGGCCCTGACCACGGCCTGGCTGGCCCGCAACGCCTCCGACCTGGAGCCGGGCGTGGTGGAGGTGCCGGCGGAGACCGACACCGAGGTGGCCCGGCTCGAACTGGCAGCGCTGGGGGTGCGCATCGACGCGCTCACCCCCGGGCAGGAGGCCTACCTGCGCTCCTGGCACGCCTGACGGGCGCTCCCGCGCCCGACCGGTCGCCTCAGGCCGCGCTCAGCGTGGTCGCGGCCGGAGCGGGAAGCCGCCGCGCCCAGCCGCGCCAGCAGCTCCCGCGCGCCTGGGCTCAGCGGGAGGAGTGCGGGCCGTACCACTGCTGTCGGGGGCCGCCCTGCGGGTGCCCGGGCTGGGTGCGCTGGGCGGCCGCCTCGTGGCGGCGCCGGCGCTCGGCGAGCACCGCGGCCAGGAAGTAGGGCGGTGTGGTCCCCGGCGGCGGGGGCGGGCTGATCTGCGCGGCCACCGTGTCGGCCAGCCGGACGCCCATCTCGTGGCGGGTGTGCTCGGCCAGCTCCCCGTACCGGAGCACGTACTGGCGCGCCGCCGCCGCGGTCTCCGGGGACAGCCGCGACAGCTCGGTGTTGGCCGCCCAGGCCGCCAGGTGCGGGGGCATCGGGATGACCTCCTCGCGCGGCCTGCCGCCGCGCTCCTCCACCACCATCGTCCCGGCCACGAAGTCGCCCACGCGGCGGCCGTCGCGGTTGATCATCGACGTGATCAGCGCGACCACGCCGCTCGTCAGCCAGATCTCCACGAACGCGGCCAGCGCCCGGCCCAGCGCCTGACGGAACCGCTCGGGGGAGCCGTCGGTGCCGACCACGCGCAGGCCCAGGGCCATCTTGCCCAGGGAACGTCCCCGGCTCACGGTCTCGAAGACGGCCGGGTAGCCGACCAGGATCAGGATCACGCTCGACAGCGACACGGCCGCGGTGATCGCGGGGTCCAGGCCCCTGCCGATCCAGGTGACCAGGACGCTCAGCGCGATCAGGGCGATGACCTGGACCAGGGCGTCGATGGCCAGAGCCGCGGCCCTGGTGGCGAAACCGGCCGGACGCAGGTCCAGGACCACGGCGTCACCCGTGACCAGGGGTGTCACGCCGTACACGTCGGCGCGGGCGTCGCCGTTGCCGGGATAGGACACCAGCACTCGCTCCCTCGGGACTGTCTGAAACCGTCGTCCCGACACTACCCGGCACACGGGACGGCTGTTCGCGGCGGAGTCGGGAGCGCACCCGGACGGACGGGTCGACGGGGACCTCGTCGACCGGCGCCAGAGCCGGACCGCGCGCGGAACGGATAGGGTTCCCTGCGTGGATATCGACGTGTTCGCCGCGGCGCACGCCCCGGAGTGGGAACGGCTGGACCGACTGGTGCGCGGGCGCCGCTCGCTGGACGGTGAGGAGATCGACGAACTCGTCGAGCTCTACCAGCGGGTGTCCACCCACCTGTCGGTGGTGCGCTCCTCCGGGCAGGACCCGGCGCTGGTGGGCAGGCTGTCCGCGCTGGTGGCCCGGGCCCGCTCGGCGGTGACCGGCGCGCACGCCTCCGCGTGGCGCGACGTCGGCGGGTTCTTCACCCGCGTCTTCCCGGCGGTGTTGTACCGGCTGCGGTGGTGGTGGATCGGCACCAGCGCGGGCATGGTCGCGATCGCGGCGGTCACCGCTCTGTGGATCGTGTCCGAGCCCGACGTGCTGCACGCCCTGGGCACGCCGGACTTCATGGCCCAGTACGTCGACCACGACTTCGCGAACTACTACATGGAGAACCCCCGGGGCTCGTTCGCCGCCCAGGTGTGGACCAACAACGCGTGGGTGTCGGCGCAGGCCATCATCTACGGCGTGGCCTTGGGGCTGCCGACCCTGGCGGTGCTGCTGATGAACGCGGTGAACGTGGGCGTCGCCGCCGGGATCATGCTCGCCCACGGCCAGGGCGACGTGTTCTTCGGGCTGCTCCTGCCGCACGGCCTGCTGGAGCTGACCGCCGTCTTCGTCGCGGGTGGAGTGGGCCTCAAGCTGGGGTGGACGATCATCGCGCCCGGCGACCGCACCCGCATGCGCGCCCTGGGCGAGGAGGGGCGCGCCGCCATCGCGGTGGCCCTGGGGCTGGTGGTGGTGCTGCTCATCTCCGGGCTCATCGAGGGCGTGGTGACCGGTAACGCCGCGGCCGGGGTCATCCCGATCCCGGTGGCGCTGGGCATCGGCGTGCTGGCGGAGGTGCTGTTCCTGGTCTACGTGTTCACGCTGGGCAGGAAGGCCTACCAGGAGGGCGAGACCGGAGACCTGGAGAACGCCCCCGCCGCCGTCCCGGTGGCCTGAGGGCCTGTCCCGACGAGCGCGGAGGGCCGAGGACCGGGGGCGTGGCCGCCTGCGGTCACCGGCCGGTCCGCTGCGCGCGGGCCGAGCTGTCCGGTCCCTGGCCGCCTGCGGCCACGGGCTGGCCGGGCGGGCGGTGCCGTGCCATCATCCGGGCCATGGACACCGAATCCCTGCACTGGTTCAAGAGCTCTCACAGCAGTTTCGCTGACAGCTGTGTGGAGGCGGCCTTCGACCGCCCGGGAAACTGTGTGCGTGTCCGCGACTCCCTCGCGCCCACGGCGGGAAGCCTCGCGGTCGGCCAAGGCGAGTGGTCCGTCCTGGTTCGCTCCCTCTGCGCCGGTTCCGGTGCCATAGAGGCGTAACCGTCCCCGCCTCACGCGGGGCAGCACAAGGCGGGCGGCCATGGGGACCCCCTTGTTTCCAACAGTACGGCGGGGCCAGTCAGGATCGGCAGTCCCCGCCGTGGCCTGTGGATAACGCTGTGGCCCTCACCCGCCTGCCTGAGCCTTCCCGAAGGCCCGATCCCGCCACTCGCAGGCCATCAGAGTTCTGGGGTGATCCTCGCCCAGCAACGACTTCCGGGCTCCGGCCACTCGTTCGAACACCTCCGCCGCTCGCGCGTACTCGCCTCGCTCGAACGCGTTCCGAGCCACGTTGAACTCGGCTGACACCGTCAGAGGATGCGCGGCACCCAGGTCACGTGAACGCACCCGCAACACACGACGAAACCCCTCCTCCGCCGCGTCCGGGTCACCTCTGAGCATCCATACGTAGGACAGGTTCTCCAGCGCGTGCAGTGCGGTCTCTTCCTCCTCCCGTTCCCCGTGGGCCTCCCAGACAGCGCGGAACCCCTCCTCGGCGGTGTCCAGGTCACCGCGCAGTCCGGCCATCAGGGCGACCTGGTGGCGGGTGCTCAGGGTCTCGGGGTGCACGGGCCCGAGAACGGCCTCGCGGTCGCGGTACACCGAGCGGTAGACCTCCTCGGCCTCCTCGATCCGCTCCTGCTCACGGAGCGCGTCTCCTAGCGCATGCCGGGCGCGGAGCGTCGCGGGGTGGGAGTTCCCGAGCACCTCCACCGCCTCCGCGACCGCGTTCTCCAGGATGCCGAGGGCTTCGTCCGTGAGGCTGAGCAACGTCAGGCTGCGGGCGCCGGACACCACGCTGTCGACGACGGCCGGGTCCATCCGGGACCACAATCGGAGGTAGAGACGGGTGACGGCATCATGGGCGCGGAGTTCGAAGCCCAGATCCCGGCCGCGCTGCCAGGCGAGCAGCCGCTCCGCCTCGTTGACCAGCGCCAGGTCCTCCTCCCCGAACCCCGCGCGCACGGTCTCCGACACCAGCGGGTGCAGCCGCAGCGCGGTCTCCCCCTGGGACGGGACGACCGAGACCAGACCGTGCACCACCAGCGCGTTCACCGCCCTGGCCAGGTCCGCGTCGGTCAGGGATCCCAGCACCCCGCCGTCCAGCTCCGACAGCGGCAGTCTGCGCAGCGGAACCTCACTGGCATCGGGACCCAGCACCGCCAACAGCTTCAACAGCGGCACCGCCCTGGGTTCGCGCTCCTCCACCAGGCGCAGGGACAGCCCCCACACCCCCGACAACAGCCCCCGCTCCGCCCCGACGCCTCCGACCAGGGGCGCAGCCAGCTCGTCCAGAGCCCCCACTCCCTCGCCGAGCCGCGCCAGCAGCGCGTGCGCGTCCGGGAACAGCACCCGGTGCGTGGCCAGGATCCGCCCGGCCAGCGACAGCGCCAGCGGCACCCCGCCCAGCCGCCGGGCCAACTCCTCCGCGCCCGCGAGCCCCGCCGCACCGCCCGCCCCCGCGTGGTCGGCCAGGGCCTCGGACGCCGCCGACCCCTCCAGCTCCCCGATCCGGTGCACCCGCGCGGGCGCCCACTGCGCGGGGTCGTCCACACGGCTGGTCACCAGCACGAACCCGCCCGGACTCGCCCGCATCCACCCCAACTGGTCCCCGGGCCGGTTCTCCGGGTCCAGCTCCTCGGGCCGGTCGGCGTTGTCGATCACCAGCAGCCACGGCCGCGCCGCCGCGTCCAGGTGCCGCCACACCCACCGGGCCGCCTGGCGCCGCGCCCCCTTCACCCGCTCGGCCTCCTGCCGGGAGCCGCCCACCTCCACCGCGGCCTCGACCATGCTCGACGCCACGCTTCCGGGCCGCACCCAGAACACCGTCCACCCGTCACGACGCGCCCGCTCGGCCAGCGCCGCCGCCACCGTGGTCTTGCCGAACCCGCCCGGACCGGTCAGCACGTGCGGAACCGGCGCACCGGCCTCCATCGCTTCGCCCAGGGCCTCCAGAAGCCCCTCACGCCCCCGTACGGCCGTCGCCGGGCGCGGCGGGTCCAGGGACACGTCGGCGAGCGGCGGCGGAGCGGGAGCGGGCGCCTGGAGGGTCACGCCGCCGTGGATGTCGCGCACCTGGAGCAGTTGGCCGTGGACGGCACCGGAGGAGGCGTTGCCGTGGGCGTCGGGGGGAGGAACCATGCCCTCCATAGTGCACGTCCGGGCGCCGCCCCGAGGGGGCGGCACCTGGATGGTGAGGGCGGGAGGCCCGGGCCTACAGCCTGCCCTGCGCCTTGAGGTTGATGTAGGCGTCAGCCAACGCGGGCGCGATGTGCTCGGGGTCGGCGTCGACCACCTCCACACCCATCCGCCGCAGCTCGGCGGTCACCCGGCGCCGCTCGCCCAGCGTCCGCTCCGCGGCCGCCGCCCGGTACAGCGCGTCCGCGCTGCCCCGCTCGGCGGCCATCAGCTCCACCGCCGGATCGTTGACCGCGGCGACCAGCAGCAGGTGCCGGGAGGTGAGCACGGGCAGCCTCGGCAGCAGCCCCTCCTCCAGCGACGCCGCGTTCAGGTCGGTCAGCAGCACCACCAGCCGCCGGGCCCGCCCCTGCGTGCCCAGGACCGTCCCCACCAGGCCCGCCGGGTCGGACTCCACCAGCTCCGCCTCCAGCGGCGCCATGGCCTCCACGATCCGGCCCACCTGCTGGCCGCCCTTGCCCGACGAACGCACCTGCGCGCGCGTGCGCCGGTCGTAGGCCAGGAAGTCCACCCGGTCGCCCGCCCTGCCCGCCAGCGCGGCCAGCAGCAGCGCGGCGTCCATGGCGTGGTCCAGGCGCGGGGTGTCGCCCACCCGCCCGGCCGACGTGCGCCCGGTGTCCAGCACGATGAGGATGCGCCGGTCCCTCTCGGGCCGCCACGTGCGCACCACCACGCCGTCGCCGCGGGCCGTGGCCCGCCAGTCGATCGACCGCACGTCGTCGCCGGGCACGTAGTCGCGCAGGGAGTCGAACTCGCTGCCCTGCCCCCGCACCATCGCCGTGTGCTGCCCCTCCAGCTCGCGCAGCCGGGACAGCTTGCCCGGCAGGTGGCGCCTGCTGTGGAAGGGCGGCAGCGTGCGCACGGTCCACGGCGCGGGCAGCGTCCGCTGCCTGCCCGCCAGCCCCAGCGGCCCCAGACTGCGCACGGTCACGCCCGCGGCCCGGGCGTCGCCGCGCCGCGTCGGGGTCAGGACGGTCCCCACCCGGCGCCGCTCCCCGGCCGGTACCCGCAGCGGCTGGCTGCGCGGCGCGGCGTGCGAGCTCGGAGGCCAGGCGTCGCGCACCGACCCCCGCAGCGCCCGCCGGGTGGGGTTGGCGACGGTCACGTACACCGTCGCCGAGTCGCCCAGGCGCAGCGACGTGTCGCCCTCACGGGACAGCAGCACCGCCTTGGGACTCGCCGCCAGCACGACGTCCAGGGCGAGCAGCGCCGCCAGCACGCCCAGGGCCACGGCCGCGGCCGCGGCGCCGATCAGACCGGACAGCGCCACCGCGACCGTGGCCGCCAGCGCCAGCAGCACCGCCCGGCCGGTGACCACCATCAGCGCGGCACCGGGACGGAGGCGAGCACACCGTCCAGGATTCCGTCGGTGGTCGCCCCCTCCAGCTCGGCCTCGGGCCGCAGCGAGATCCGGTGCCGCAGCGTGCCCTTGGCCAGCGCCTTCACGTCGTCGGGGGTGACGTAGTCGCGGCCCGACAGCCACGACCACGCCCGGCTGGTGCGCAGCAGCGCCGTGGCGCCGCGCGGGGACGCGCCCAGCTGGAGGGACGGCGACTGCCGGGTGGCCCGGCACAGGTCCACGATGTAGCCCAGGACCTCGGGCGCCACCCGCACGCGCTCCACGGCCAACCGGGCCGCGCGCAGCTCCGCCGCGCCCGCCACCGCGGTGACCCCGGCCGCGGCCAGGTCACCCGGGTCGAAACCGGCCGCGTGGCGGCCCAGCATCTCCACCTCGGCCGCCCGCTCGGGCAGCGGGACGGTCACCTTGAGCAGGAACCGGTCCAGCTGGGCCTCGGGCAGCGGGTAGGTGCCCTCGTACTCCACCGGGTTCTGGGTGGCGGCCACCATGAACGGGTCGGGCAGCGCGGACGGCCTGCCCTCCACGGTCACCTGGCGCTCCTCCATCGCCTCCAGCAGCGACGCCTGGGTCTTGGGCGGGGTCCGGTTGATCTCGTCCGCGAGCAGCAGGTTGGTGAAGACCGGCCCCTCCATGAACTCGAACTTCGCGGTGTGCTGGTCGTAGACCAGCGAGCCCGTCACGTCGCCCGGCATCAGGTCCGGGGTGAACTGCACCCGCTTGTGGTCCAGGGACAGCGCCGCCGCGAGGGTGCGCACCAGCAGCGTCTTGGCGACACCGGGCACGCCCTCCATCAGCACGTGGCCGCGGCACAGCAGCGCCACGACCATCGCGGTCACCGTCTCGTCCTGGCCCACGACCGCCTTGGCCACCTCGCGGCGCAGGGCGACCAGGGCCGCGCGCGCCTCGTCGGCTGATGGCAGTGCCTCGGGTGTGAAGGCGCTCACGTGCCGTCTACCTCTCTCGATACCTCAGTGGTCGTTCGCTGGTCGTCGCGGCTCAGGGTCACCGGAGCCTCCGGGCGCGCTCGTCGAGTTCGTCGGCGAGCCTGACCAGCATGTCGTCGTCGCCCGCGTACGGGTCGGGCTGCCCGGGGTGGAGCAGGGCCCGCAGGTGGGCGGGGTCGTCACCGGTCCGCGAGGCGACCGCCGCCACGACCGTGTCGGGCGCGGCGTCCGCGCCCAGCCCGAGCTTGGGCGCGACCCGGTCCACGAACCCCGACCGCAGCGCGGCCGCGACCCGGTCCCGGGCCCTGCGTGACTGGTACAGCCCCGCACGCCCCTCGGTGGTCTCCGAGGCGCGCACCACCACGGGCAGCGACTCGGGCACCAGGGCGCCCATCCGGCGCCCCTGCCACAGGGCGAGCAGCGCCAACGCGGCCACCAGCGGCACCAGGGACCAGCGCAGGCCCAGCGGCAGCAGCTGCCACAGCCCGGAGCCGCCCTCCTGCTGGGGCGGGTCGGGGCGCAGCCACACCACGTCCTCGGCGGCCAGGAGGTTCATCGCCAGCGCGGCGTTGCCCCCGGCGGAGAGCGCGGTGTTGGTCAGCGGCCTGCCGGTGCCCAGCACGGTCGTGGCGGCCCCGTCCCGCTCCACCCGGACCAGGGCGTCGCCGCTGCCACCGGGGTAGCAGCCCACGGCGTCCGCGCCGGGACCGGCCGTGTACAGCTCACCGGCGACGTAGGCCTCGCCCGCGGCCTCGGCGGCCGACAGCCCGCACTCGGGGGCGTAGGGGGTCTCCGGCGTGGGGAACCCCTCGGGCTCCTCCCGGCCGGTCATCGTCACCCCGGGGGCGAAAGCCTCCAGGGACTGCGTGGACGGCTGCACCAGGACGGTGTCCACGTCGAGCGCGGCCAGCGAGTCCAGCTCCTCGGGGAGCAGGCGGTGGTCCAGGAAGACCGCGAGCACGGCGTCGCCCCCGGCGTCGGCCACGGCCTCCTCGGCGGCGGCGGAGGAGCGCACCACGTGCACGTCGCGGTCCTCCTCCAGCACGTTCACCAGCGCCCGCGTGCCGTCCGGGGTGATGGAACCGGGTTCCAGGCGGCCGGTGGGGAACTGCTCGCTGCCCAGCGACAGCAGCACCGAGACCGTGACGAGCGCGGTCACCACGGCTGCCGGAACCCGGACCGAGCGCCACACCCGCAGGGCGCGCGAGTCCTCCCGGGACGGCGCGCGGCCGGGGGAGCGCGGGGGCGCGGCCGGGGGAGCGGTGGCCGTCATCGGCCCACCTCCCCGACGGGCCGGGCGGCCCTGAGCCGCGTGTCCAGTTCGCGCAGGAGGCGGGCGGAGTCGGCGGTCGCCGGGCGGTCGCCGTAGGCCACGTCGTTGAAGATCCGCGCCCCCTCGCCCAGCCCCTCGGCCTCGGCGGTCAGCACGGCGGAGGCCTCCGCCGCCAGCTCGGTCGCGGTGCGCCCCGCGCGCGGCGTGATGATCGCCCGCTCCTCCAGGTCCACGCTGATGGCCCGCAGCCTCTCCGTGACGGCGGCCGCGAACTCACCGGCCCTCTCGTGCCGGTCGGCGGCGGCCCGGTGGTCGGCCGCGTCCAGCGGCGCGCCCTCGTGCACGGGCGCTCCCGCGCGACGGCTCCGGGTCGGGCGCAGCCAGAAGACCAGCCAGACCACCAGGACCGCGACGACCACCAGCAGCGGTCCGAGGACCGTCCAGCCGCCGAGGGCGTCCGGCGCCTGGGAGACCAGGTCCGCGAGCAGCTCTTGGAGCCAGGAGAGGAAGCGGTCCCACAGGGAGGGCTCCTGTTCCCCGTACAGGGGGTCGCTCAGCTCCTCGACGGCGCGCCGCTGCCCCTCCTCACGGGTCACCTCCCCGACGGCGGGTGCCCTCACGTCCGCGGCTCCGGCAGGTAGATCTCCGGGCCCGCCTCGTAGCCGGCCTGGGCCACCTGGTGCAGCTTCAGGTCCAGGCCCTCACTGCGCATCCGCGCGTCCACGTACAGGAGGGTCTTCACGCCCACCCTGAAGGGCGCGGTGATCGCGTAGACCACGACGTTGCCCACATAGATGACGGCGCCCGCCACGACGGCGGCCCAGGCGGCACCGGGAGCGATGAAGGTGGGGACCACCGAGACGATGCTGAAGGGCGTGCTCAGCAGTCCTTGGACGAGGAACATGAGGATGAAGGCAAGCAGTGAGATGCCGAAGGTCCGCCACCATCTGCCCTGAGTGAGTCGCCAGGAGCGGGTCAAGGCCGTGCCCGCACCGACACGCTCGAGCACCGCGACCGGTATGGCGAAGTAGATGCGGATGTAGATCCAGGCGACCAGGGCGATGCCTCCGGCGGCCCCCAGCATCGAGGCGATCACGACGATGATGCCGACGCCCTGGCTCTCCGCGATGGCCACGAAGACACCGATGAAGAAGACGACGATTCCGACGGTGACGGCCACGTAGAGGACGAAGATGGCCACCAGCTGCAGCAGTGCCAGGCCCACAACGGTCCAGATCCGGCTGCGTACGGCGGTCCAGGCCTCGGAGGGGCTGAGCTTGCGGCCGAGGACCGCCATACCGACCACGGCCGTGAGAAGACCGGTGACCAGGATGATCCCGGCCTGGGTCAGCAGGCCGCCGCCGTACAGGGCCACGAGGGACCAGCCGCTGAACGGGAACGGGTCGTTGGGGTCGACCGACGCGGGGTCGGCCATCACCTGGTCGAGGAAGGCCCCGTAGCCGGACATGTAGCCGCTGAAACCGACCGAGCTCACGATGCTCGCGACTGCCATGACGACCAGTGCGAGCCCGACGGTGGTCTTGGGGTTGTTGCGGATGAGGCTGAACGCACCGTTGAGGATGTCCCCGAGCGTCATCGGCCGGAGCGCGACCACACCGGGCTTGAGCGCGCGCGGCTGCCCGTAAGGGGGCTGTTGGCCGTATCCGGCCTGTGCTCCGTATCCGGGCTGTCCGTAACCGGGTTGCTGGCCGTACTGTCCGTAGCCCGGCTGCTGACCGTATCCGGACTGCTGCCACTGCGCCTGCTGTCCGTGGCCGTACTGGCCGTAACCCGGCTGCTGCCCGTACGCGGGCTGCTGTCCGTACCCGCCGCCCTGGGACGGCTGCTGGCCGGAGGCGTGCTGGCCGTACTGTCCGTATCCGGGCTGCTGCCCGTGGCCCTGCTGTCCGCTGGCCCCCTGCTGGCCGGGGTCCTGTCCGGGGGCGGCCGTCGGTCCGTAGCCGGGAGCGGCCGTTGGTCCGTAGCCCTGCTGCCCGTACCCGGGGGTCTGCTCGGGAGGGGCGAAGTCCGGCTGTCCCTGGGGCGTCTGACCGGCCGACGCGGAGTCCGGCCCCGTACCGGAGGGCGCGGAGGAGGCGGAGGACGGACCCTCCTGACCGGGGGCGGCCCATCCGCCGGACGCGGGCGGGGGAGCGGCCTCGGAAGCCCCGCCGCCGTCCGGTCCGTCCGGGGGGTTCCCCGACGTGTCCCGGTGGTCGTCCTCCTGGGTCATCTGCCCCGCCCTCCATGGGGTTCGGTTACGCTGCGCGAGCACGCTTCCGCGGTTTTCGGCCTCTGGTAAACCAACCTACCCGCCGGTTCCACCGGTGCCCGCGATGTTCGGGCGTATGCAGGCGCAACCGACCCACTTCATTCCTTTTGTATGCTTTCTGTTACCAACAGGCCGAGTCGCGAAGGTTCGCGTGCCAGGTCACCAGGGTCGACGCGCCGCAGGCCGAAACGGTTCCCACAGACCGAAAAACACCGACCACTCTCCCGATCCCGCCCGAAGGTGGCAAGGTGGGGGAGGACGAAGCAGTTTCTTGCGTCTCGGGGCGCACCGAACGTTCATGCCGCTTGAGTGTTTCCAGAGAGAGGAGTAGGCGCCGCCGTACCCGCCCGCGGGTCCGACGCCCGGCGCCGGACGCACCGATGAAGGGACGTGTACTGGTTGTCGACGACGACCTCGCCCTCGCTGAGATGCTGGGCATCGTTCTGCGTGGAGAGGGGTTCGAGCCCTCGTTCGTGCACGACGGGGACAAGGCCCTGGAGGCCTTCCGCGAGACCAAGCCCGACCTGGTCCTCCTCGACCTGATGCTCCCCGGCGCGGACGGGATCGACGTCTGCCGTCAGATCCGCGCCGAGTCCGGCGTGCCCATCGTGATGCTCACCGCCAAGAGCGACACCATCGACATCGTCCTCGGGCTGGAGTCGGGCGCCGACGACTACATCGTCAAGCCCTTCAAGCCCAAGGAGCTCGTGGCCCGCGTCCGGGTGCGCCTGCGCCGCACCGAGGAGCCCGCGCCCGAGGTGCTCCAGATCGGGGACATCACCATCGACGTCGCCGGGCACGCCGTGCGCCGCGACGGCGAGCAGATCAGTCTCACCCCGCTGGAGTTCGACCTCCTGGTGGCCCTGGCCCGCAAGCCGCGCCAGGTCTTCACCCGCGAGGTGCTGCTGGAGCAGGTCTGGGGCTACCGGCACGCCGCCGACACCCGCCTGGTCAACGTCCACGTGCAGCGCCTGCGCGCCAAGATCGAGAAGGACCCGGAGCACCCCGAGGTCGTCGTGACCGTCCGCGGCGTCGGCTACAAGGCCGGAACCGCCTGATCCTCCCGAGCCGCACATGACCGCAGCCACACCAGAGGAGGAGCGGGGGACCGCCTCCGACACCCAGATCCCGCCCTCCGGGCCGTCCGCGGCCGGAGGGCGCTGGCGCGACGGCGGCACGGGGCTCACCCGCTCCTACGCGCTCGCCCAGCGCGCCGCCCGCGCCCTGGTGCGCGGCGTCCACAGCAACTGGCGCCGCTCGCTGCACCTGCGGGTCATCTCCACCACCCTGGTGCTGTCCCTGGTGGTCATGGTGGGCCTGGGGTACGTGCTCATCTCCCAGGTGCGCGGCGGTCTGCTCGACGCCAAGATCTCCACGGCCGTCACCGACCACCGCGCCGGGCTCAACTACGCGTCCGCCGAGCTCCAGGAGAACGAGTCGGGCGACCGCAACCGGCTCATGTACAACCTCGCCAACGAGCTCACCAGCCGCAGCGGCGACACCGGACTGTACAGCGTGGTCATCCTGCCCTCGGTGGGCGGAGAGGTCGGCTGGGCCACCGGCGAGGGCAGCGTCCCGCAGCGGCTCATCAACCAGGTCCACGAGTCCGAGGTGGACGAGCAGCAGTACCACACGTACACGCGCATCACCACCGACCAGGGCGAGGAGCCCGCGCTGGTGGTCGGCGCGCAGCTCACGCGCGCCTACGAGCTGTACTACATCTTCCCGCTCCAGCACGAGCAGCAGATCCTCGACCTGGTCCAGGGCACGGTCGGCCTGGTGGGCGTGCTGCTGGTCATCCTCCTGGGCCTGATCGCCTTCGTCATCACCCGGCAGGTGGTCAGCCCGGTCCGCTCGGCCGCCCAGTCCGCCGAACGCCTCTCCTCGGGCGACCTCACCGAACGCATGGCCGTGCACGGCGAGGACGACCTCGCCCGGCTCGCCCTGTCCTTCAACGACATGGCGGGCAACCTCCAGGAGAAGATCCAGGAGCTGGAGGAGCTGTCCAAGCTCCAGCGCCAGTTCGTCTCCGACGTCTCCCACGAGCTGCGCACCCCGCTGACCACCATCAAGATGGCCGGGGACGTGCTCTTCGACGAGCGCGAGGAGCTCGACCCCACCATGCGCCGCTCGGTGGAGCTGCTGCAGAGCCAGGTGGAGCGGTTCGAGGAACTCCTCTCCGACCTGCTGGAGATCAGCCGCCACGACGCCGGGGCCGCCACCCTGGGCACCGAGTCGCTCGACATCCGCGACGCCGTCATGAAGGCCGTCGGCGACGCCGAGCAGATCGCCGAGCGGCGCGGCATCAAGGTCGTGCTGCGCCTGCCCACCGACCCCTGCACCGCCGAGTACGACGGCCGCCGCATCAACCGCATCCTGCGCAACCTGGTGGTCAACGCCATCGAGCACAGCGAGGGCCGCGACGTGGTGGTCACCGCCGCGTGCGACCGCGACGCGGTAGCCGTGGCCGTGCGCGACTACGGGGTGGGCCTCAAGGAGGGGGAGGAGCACCTGTGCTTCGACCGCTTCTGGCGCGCCGACCCGGCCCGGGTGCGCACCACCGGCGGCACCGGCCTCGGGCTCTCCATCGCGAAGGAGGACGCCACCCTGCACGGCGGCTGGCTCCAGGCGTGGGGCCAGCCCGGCCAGGGCTCCCAGTTCCGCCTGTCCCTGCCGCGCCGCTCCGGCAGCGAACTGCGCGGCTCCCCTCTGCCGCTGGTGCCGCCGGAGTTCGCGCTGGGCCGCACCTACACCACCTTCGCCGACAAGGGTGAGAACGGCAACGGCGCCGCCCGCGCCGAGAAGGTGCCCGCCCGGAACGGCGCGGACACCGCGGAGGAGGGCGCGGCCGCCACCCGCGCCGAGCAGCGCGAGGACGAGGAGAAGCTGTGAGGACACCGCACCGGTTCGGCCGCGCCGCGCGCGCCTGCCTGGCCGCGGCCGTGGCGGTCGTGTCCATGGCCGCCTGCGCGACCGTCCCCACCACCGGCCCGGTCGTGGCCAGCGACGGCAACGAGTCCGAGGGCGACCCCTACGGCGGCTACGTGCGCCTGCTGCCCGCCGGACCCCAGGAGGGCGTGGCGCCGGAGGGCCTGGTCAGCGACTTCCTCAAGGACATGGGCAGCTTCGAGCAGGACTACGAGGCCGCCCGCAGCTACATGCTGTCGAGCACGGACCAGTCGTGGAACCCGGACGGGACGGTCAAGGTCTTCCCCGGCCACGACACCGTCGACCTCGACACCGAGATCAGCGGAGACGGGCTCACCGCCACCGTGCGGATGCGCAGCTCACTGGTGGCCACGATCGACGAGGACGGCAGGTACGTCTCCGGCGACTCCGGTCGCCTGCTCGACGAGACCTTCGTCCTGGCCCGGGAGGACGAGGACCCCGAGGGCGAGTGGCGCATCCAGAGCCTGCCCGACGAGCTCATCCTCAGCCAACTCGACGTGGAGCGCACCCACCGCCCGTTCAACCTCTACTACTTCAACCCCGACGAGAACGCCCTGGTCCCTGACCCGGTCTACCTGCCCGTCAGCAACGACGAGCTCACCAAGCGCCTGCTGCACAGGCTCGTCCGCGGCCCCAGCGCCTGGCTGGACCCCTCCGTGCACTCCTCCTTCGCCGAGGACACCGATCCCGAGGTGGAGGTGGAGGAGGACCGGGTGAACGTCAGCGTGACCGCCCCCGGCCAGGCCGACGAGTTCGGCATGGGCGCCCAGATCGCCTGGACCCTGCGCCAGCTGCCGGAGATCCAGGAGTTCACGCTGCGGGTGAACGGCAACGAGGTGGACTTCCCCGGGGCCGAGGGCGAGAGCGCCGACCGGCCGCGCCCGGGCAGCACCTACTGGTCGGAGGTCAGCCCCGGCGCGACCTCGCCCGGCGTCCACGTCTACTACTCCCACGAGGGCCAGCTGTGGTCGGCCTCGGACTGGGACACCGACACGTTCGGCAGCGGCGAGCCGGTACCCGGGCCCCTGGGATCGGGCGAGGTCCCCCTGGGCAGGTTCGCGGTGTCGCTGGACGAACAGACCATCGCCGGGGTCACCACGGGCGGCCGCAAGGTCGTCACGAGCCAGGCCACCCCGGGCGCCGACGTCCGGGAGGTCCTGGCCGACGGGGTCTTCACCGAGTTGTCCTGGGACGTCAACGGCGACCTGTGGGTGGTCGAGGAGGTCGACGACGAGGACGGGGAGGACAGCGAGGAGGCCCGGGAGGACTCCGACGCCGAGAGCCCCAACCTCAACGGGCCGCCGCCCTCCCCGGGGCCGACGGACCTGTGGCTGCTGCGCGACGGCCACGAGGTGGTCCGCGTGGACGTGTCCGACCTGCGCGACAGGCCGCTGGTGCAGTTCCAGATCTCCCGGGACGGCACCCGCGCCGCGGTGGTGACCGAGGTGGACGGGCGCCGCTCGCTCCAGGTGGGCCGCGTGGTGCAGGACGCCGACGGGCAGGTCTCCGTGGAGTCGTTCGTGACCCTGGCCCGCGAGCTGGAGGACGTCACCGACATCTCCTGGCGCTCGGGCGACCAGTTGGTCGTGCTCGGCACCCGTGAGGGCGGTACGAGCCAGGCCCTCCTGGTGTCGCTGGACGGCGGCACGCCGCCCGCCAGCGCCGGAACCCCCGTCGCCAGCATGGTGACCGTTTCCGGAGCCCCGGGCCAGCCCCTGGTGGCCGGTTCGGACGACGGCAACATCTGGGTGTCCAGCGACCCGCTCAACTGGCAGAGCGTCGTGGAGGGCGGCTCGCCCGCCTTCCCGGGCTGAGGCCCCGCGGGCGTGCGGTCGGACTCCGGCCGCACGCCCGCGGTGAAACCGGGGTGCGCCCGTCGCGCGGGCCTGGAAGGGTGGCGCCATGGACGACCTGACGCGGCTGGGTACGCCGATCGACGCAAGCCCCCACTTCGCCGGGGAGCGGGAGGACCTCCTCGCGCTCCTGCGCGGCCTGACCCCCGACGAGTGGCAGGCCGAGGCCGTGACCGGGTGGAGCGCGCGCGACGTGGCCGCCCACCTGCTCGGCGACGACTACTGGCGCATCGCGGGGATGCGCGACCGCTACCGGGCGGCCCCGGCACCGGCGCCGGGGGAGCCGCTGGCGGCGTTCATCCACCGCAACAACCAGGAGTGGGTGCGGGCCACCGCCAGGATCAGCCCGCAGGCGCTGATCCAGACGCTGGAGATGACCGGGCGCGAGCTCGTGCGGCTCTGGCGCTCCGCGGACCCGCACGCCCCGGGCGTCGCCGTCTCCTGGGCGGGCGCCGACCCGGCGCCGGTCTGGCTGGACTGCGCCCGCGAACTCACCGAGAACTGGGCCCACCGGCAGCAGATCCGGCACGCGGTCGGGCGGGCCACCGACCCCGGGCCCGCGGGCTCCCTGGTCCTGGACACCTTCATGCGCGCACTGCCGCACACCCTGCGCGACGCCCCGGCGCGGACCGGAACCCGGGTGAGCGTGGCCGTGGACGGCCCGGACGGCGGCGAGTGGACCGTCACCCGCGCCGGAGCCGGGTGGACGCTGGCCCCCGCCGGAGCGGGGGACTCCGGCCCGCCCGCGGCGGCCGTGCGCTGGGACTTCGAGACCGCCTGGCGGCTGTGCGTGCGGGGGATCGAACCCGAGGAGGCCGAGGCCAGGGGAGACCTCTCGGGCGACCCCGACCTGGCCCGGGCCTGCTGCCGCATCGTGTCGATCATCCGCTGACCGCGCGGACCGGCCCGGACGGTGGTCGCCGGTCCGTGTGCCGACCGGCCCCGCGCCTCGAGGGGCTCTCCCGTACCGCCTTCGCGCCGCGGCCGCGACGCCGGGATGACGGCCGCAGGCTCGCGGGCACGGGCCGCGGCCCGGGCGGCGACCGGTCGGTCCGGGCTTCTCCCGGGGCCGTGACCGCGGTGCCGGCACCGGTGAGGGGAGTGGAGGAGGCCGTCGGGAGCGTTGTCCACAGGTTCGAGAAGGGGCTGGCGGGGGCCGTTCCGGGCATCGAACCTTGGGGTATGGACGAACGGACACACCCCACGGGCGTGCTGCGGTGGATACTCGGCGCGCTGCTCGACCTGCTCCTGCCGCAGCCCTGCGCGGCGTGCGCGGGCCCCTCGGGGCCGCTGTGCGCGCACTGCCTCACCGCGCTGCGGCGCCGCCCCCACCGGTGCGCGCCCAGGCCCGGCTGCCCGCCCGTCTGGGCGGCCGGACCCTACGCCGGGCGACACCGCGGGGTGCTGCTCACCTACAAGGAGGGCGGCGCGGACGCCCTGGCCGCGCCCCTGGGCGGGTGGCTGGCCGCCGCCCACACCGCGTCCGGCCTGGCCCGCCCGGACACCCTGCTCGTCCCCGTACCCGGGCGCGGCCCGCCGGGTGACCCCCGGGCGCCGGTCACCAGGCTGGCGCGCGCCTGCCTGGCGCAGGCCGGCGGAGCGGGCGCGGGGAGGGTGGCGCCCCTGCTGCGCTACCGGAGCCGCCCCAGGCGCCAGGCAGGCCTGGGGAGGGCCGAGCGCCTGGCCAACCGGGCGGGCACCCTCGTCGCGGACCGCCCCCTTCCCCGGGCCCTCGGCGCGGTTTCCGGCGCGCAGTCCGGCTCGGGGTCTGGCTCGGGGTCCGGGGGGAGCGCGGTCGTGGTGGACGACGTCCTCACCACGGGCGCCACGGTGGCCGAGGCCACCCGCGCACTGCGGGCCCGCGGGATCGCCGTGGCGGGTGCGGTGGTCCTCCTCGAACGCCTGCCCGGTGCTGTCGGAGGTCCTTCCCGGGAGAAGGAGGCGGACGGTGCAAGAAGGTTTTACGAACCCTCGTGAACAGGCGAAAAGTCCATGTACGAAGGGGTTTGAGGCAGTTACCGATGAGTTGAGAGGGTGGCTGCTACCTGACATCCTCGCCAGGACAGGTTACGGTCACGGTATGGCACCCGTCCGGGTCCGTGGTTGCGTCGGAGTCTGTGAGCTCCCGGGAACACCGGGGCGCCGCTCCGGCAAGCCGATGCCAGGCGCAGGCGAAACGGCCCACGTAAGGCGACTTTTCGTCGACCGATCACGGTGCGCCTTAGAGGTAAGCCCTGCCCCGCGGAGGGTCCAGATGTCCCTCATGACAGGGAGAAGAGCAGTAGTCGCGATCAAGAGCGGCGACACTCTCAGCAGGCGGATGTGGGGACGAAGACCAGGTCGGCCGGACGGGTGGCATCCCATCGTCCGGGGGTTCGCCAACGGCGAACCCCCGGAGACGATCCCCTCGCCTCCCCGCCGCGCGCGTCCCGTCGCGGCCCCGGGTGACCTGCGGTTCTTCGAGGAGTGCCCCGTACCGTCAGTCCCGGCAGTCCTTTCCCTCAGCGCGGCGGCCTTCGCCAATCGCGCCCCTGGTGCGCGTGATGACACCCCCGCTGGTGGGTATACGCATCTCCAACCGAGCCGTGCCCCCCACCGAACAGGGGCACCAGGGGAAGGGGGCTAGCGCGCGACACCCCTCCCGCCCCCCTGACGGCGGAAGGGACGCAGAGCCAGCCTGGCCGTCGTCTTCCGGCGGCCACGCGATGAAGGGGGTCCTATGGACATCATCGTCAAGGGTCGACGCACCGGTGTGAGTGAGAAGTTCCGTCAGCACGTCGACAACAAGCTCGACAGGCTCTCCAAGTGGGAGAAGAAGGGCATGACCGTCGACGTGGAGGTGTCCAAAGAGCGCAACCCCAAGCTCGCCGACGTCTGCGAGCGGGTTGAGCTGACCATCCGGACCAACGGTCCGGTCATTCGCAGCGAGGCCGCCGCCTCGGACCGGTACGGCGCCCTCGACCTCGCCCTCGACAAGATCGAGGCCCGCCTGCGCAAGTCCGCGGACCGGCGCAAGGTCCACCGGGGTAACCACGCCCCCGTCTCCGTCGCGTCGGCCACCGCCGACCTCCCCGGAGACCTGCCCTCGTCCGCCACCGCCACCGCGACGCAGGCTCCCCCCGCCCAGCGGCGCAGCGGCGAGGAGGACGTCAACGGCACCGAGGTGGACGGAAGGTTCTCCGACGAGTTCGTCGAACTCGACACCCAGGGAGAGGTTCCCGTCGTCGTCCGGGAGAAGTTCCACAGGGCCAAGCCCATGAGCATCGACCAGGCGCTCATGGAGATGGAACTCGTGGGCCACGACTTCTACCTCTTCCACGACGAGGTCAAGGACGCCCCGAGCGTCGTCTACCGGCGCAAGGGCTTCAACTACGGCGTCCTCCGACTGGTCGACTAGACGTTCGCCACCGCCCTCGACGGATCCCCCCGCACACGAAGCCGCGGCGGGTCCGCTCGGACCCGCCGCGGCGGTGTGCGCTCCCTCCCCGCGCCCGGCCAGGAACCCGTCCCCCGTCCCGGCCGGTCGGGCCCTCGGTTCGCGCCTACTCGGGCCGGTGCTCGGCCTCCTCCTGCTTGATCCGGTGCAGCGGGGTGTCGTGCGGCTCCTCGGGCTCGGCCCGGGGCGTGTCGAGGACGACGTCGCCCATCAGGTCGAAGACCAGGGCCAGGACGGCCGCCGCCACCAGCAGGACCGCGGCGATCACCAGCAGGACCACGGACATCCCCAAGGCGACGCCGATCCCGCCCACGACGAACCCGACGCACGCCAGCAGGACCGCCGCCCACGACGACACGCGCCCGCGATGGCTGTTGCTCGGTGCGAGACTGCCGCCCTGGTGCTGGAAGCCCCGGATGCGCCCGAAACGGCTGTCGCTGTCGGGATGCTCCTTCTCCCAGGCCAGCGCCGGGTCGTCGGCCACCGGGTCGCGCCGCAGTACGGGCGACTCCCCGACGACCTCCTTGGCCACGTCGTCGGGAGAACGCGGGGAGGGGGCCGACATGTCCCTCGCCTCGCGGCCCCCGCCGCCCCGTGTCCCGCGGTCCTTCTTGTCTCGGTTTGTTCGCATGGTGATCCCCCCTGGGAACACGTTCGCGTCCGGTCCGTCCGCGGCCCTTCGGCCGCGGTGCGACCTCCTACCACGTGCCTACCCACGAAAGCCGGGAGCCATCGGTGCCCACGCCGAAAGCACGGGGAGGCGGTCGGCGTACGCGCCCGGCGCACCGTCCGCGCCGGTATCGGATCCCCCCTGGTACCGGGACGTCGCCAAAAACCTTCCGACCCCTCTGCCAGGTCTGTGACATGCGGGAACATATCGGTTGGTTCTCTTCGTTGCGCACAGGGAAACGTGCGGACGGGCCGCTCCACCTGAGAGGGTGGGCGTAGGGTTCGTGTCCTCTAGGATGTAGGGCCGAGGGCCCAGGAACCCCCGCCGTCCTCCGCGGCCACGGGAAAGCGGTCAGCGGGCCTAGATCTGAACTCCACGTGGGTGGAGCCAACCGCGATCTGCGAGGAGCGCATAGGAAGTGCCAGGGATACTCGACAAGCTCCTGCGCGCGGGTGAGGGAAAGATCCTGCGCCGACTCAACAAGCTGAAGGACCAGGTCAACTCGCTCGAGGAAGACTACGTCGACCTCACCGACGAGGAGCTGCGCGACCTCACCGGGGAGTACAAGGAGCGCTACGAGGACGGGGAGTCCCTGGACGACCTGCTCCCGGAGGCCTTCGCCACCGTCCGCGAGGCGGCCAAGCGCACCCTGGGCCAGCGCCACTTCGACGTCCAGATCATGGGCGGCGCCGCGCTGCACCTCGGCAACATCGCCGAGATGAAGACCGGTGAGGGCAAGACCCTGACCGGCACCCTCGCGGTCTACCTCAACGCGCTCGCGGGCAAGGGCGTCCACGTCATCACGACCAACGACTACCTGGCCAAGCGCGACGCCCAGAACATGGGCCGCATCTACCACTTCCTCGGCCTCGAGGTCGGCGTCGTCGGACCGCAGATGACCGCGGCCGACCGCCGCAGCGCCTACCAGGCCGACATCACCTACGGCACGAACAACGAGTTCGGCTTCGACTACCTGCGCGACAACATGGCGCTCTCGCTCAAGGACACCGTCCAGCGCGAGCACTACTTCGCCCTGGTCGACGAGGTCGACTCCATCCTCATCGACGAGGCCCGCACCCCGCTGATCATCAGCGGCCCCTCGGAGCAGAACTCCCGGTGGTACGCCGAGTTCGCCAAGATCGCCCCGCGCCTCAAGCGCGAGGAGGACTACGAGGTCGACGAGAAGAAGCGCACCGTCGGCATCACCGAGTCCGGCGTGGCCAAGGTCGAGGACTGGCTGGGCATCGACAACCTCTACGAGGCCGTCAACACCCCGCTCATCAGCTTCCTCAACAACTCGCTCAAGGCCAAGGAGCTGTACAAGCGGGACAAGGAGTACATCGTCAAGGACGGTGAGGTCCTCATCGTCGACGAGTTCACCGGCCGCGTCCTCGCGGGCCGCCGCTACAACGAGGGCATGCACCAGGCCATCGAGGCCAAGGAGCGCGTCAAGATCAAGGACGAGAACCAGACTCTCGCCAAGGTCACCCTCCAGAACTACTTCCGCCTCTACGAGAAGCTCGCCGGCATGACCGGTACCGCCCAGACCGAGGCGGCGGAGTTCACCCAGACCTACAACGTCGGCGTGGTGCCCATCCCCACCAACAAGCCGATGGTCCGCCAGGACGTCAAGGACGTCGTCTACAAGCACGAGGACGCCAAGTTCCAGGCGCTCGCCGAGGACATCGCCGAGCGCCACGAGGCCGGGCAGCCCGTCCTGGTCGGTACCACCAGCGTCGAGAAGTCCGAGCTGCTGTCCCGGATGCTCAAGCGCGAGGGCGTGCCCCACGAGGTCCTCAACGCCAAGAACCACGCCCGTGAGGCCGCGATCATCGCCCGCGCGGGCAAGCTCGGCGCGGTCACCGTCGCCACCAACATGGCCGGTCGCGGTACCGACATCATGCTGGGCGGCAACCCCGACTTCCTCGCCGACGAGGAGCTCCAGAGCCGCGGACTGAGCCCGCTGGAGACCCCCGAGGAGTACGAGGCCGCCTGGCCCGAGGCGCTGGAGAAGGCCAAGGCCGACTACGAGGAGGAGCACGAGAAGGTCGTCGAGGCCGGCGGCCTGTACGTGCTCGGCACCGAGCGCCACGAGTCGCGGCGCATCGACAACCAGCTCCGCGGCCGCTCCGGCCGCCAGGGCGACCCCGGCATCTCCCGCTTCTACCTCTCCCTCCAGGACGACCTGCTGCGCCTGTTCAACAGCAGCCGTCTGGAGGCGTTCATGAACCAGCTGAACATCCCGGACGACCAGCCCATCGAGTCCGGCATGGTCAGCAAGGCGATCGCCTCCGCGCAGGGCCAGGTCGAGACGCAGAACTTCGAGATCCGCAAGAACGTCCTCAAGTACGACGAGGTCCTCAACCGCCAGCGCAAGGTCATCTACGCCGAGCGCCGCAAGGTCCTGGAGGGCCAGGACCTGCGCGACCAGGTCATGAGCATGCTGGAGGAGGTCCTGCGCGGCTACGTCGTGGAGGAGACCGCCAGCGGCGACCCCAGCGACTGGGACCTCGACAAGCTCTGGCGGGCGTTCAAGCAGGTCTACCCGATCAGCTTCACCGTCGACGAGTTCATCGAGGAGAACGGCGACCTGCACACGCTGACCACCGAGGTGATCGCGGACCGCGTGGTGGAGGACGCCAACACCGCCTACGAGGCCCGCGAGGCCGAGCTGGGCGAGGAGGCCATGCGCGAGGTCGAGCGCCGGGTCATCCTCCAGGTCATGGACCGCAAGTGGCGTGAGCACCTCTACGAGATGGACTACCTCCAGGAGGGCATCGGGCTGCGCGCCATGGCGCAGCGCAACCCGCTGATCGAGTTCCAGCGCGAGGGATTCGACATGTTCCAGCAGATGCTGGAGGCCATCAAGGAGGAGTCCGTCGGCTACCTCTTCAACGTCGAGGTGCAGGTCCGCAAGAAGGAGGAGCCCGCCCTCACCACCGCCGCCGCGGCCAGGACCGCCGCGGCAGTCGGCGGCTCCGCCAGCGCGACCGCCGTCGCGACCGCGGTGGAGGAGGACGAGGAGGTCCAGGACGCCGCCTCCCCGGTGGAGGAGGCCGAGCCCGCCGAGGACGTGGTCGTCCCCGGCTTCGGCGAGGGCCAGCCCAACCGGCTCCAGTACTCCGCGCCGAGTGAGGACGGCACCGTCGAGCGCCACAGCGAGACGGCCGACGAGTACTCCGGCACGGCGCGCAACGCGCCCTGCCCGTGCGGCTCCGGCAAGAAGTACAAGAAGTGCCACGGCGACCCGGCCGCCAAGTAGGCGGACGGTAGGCCCCGGCGGCAGCCGGAACGAAACGCGCTCGGGCGCGGCTCCCACGGGGGGCCGCGCCCGAGCGCGTCCGCCGACCGCTCCGCAGGCGTGTCCGGGGCTCCGGACCGCCGCCCGGACACGGGCGCCCGGGTTCAGGCGGGCAGGGGCCGCTCCCGCACGACGTGCTTCATCACCAGCGTCGAACTCAGGTGCTGGACGCCGGGCAGGGTGGCCAGCGACTCGTCGTAGAGCACACGGAAGGCGGCCAGGTCGGCGCTGACCACGCGCAGCAGGTAGTCGGGGTCGCCGAACAGGCGCTCGGCCTGGACGACCTGGGGGATGTCCTCGACCGCCCGCTCGAAGGCCGCGACGGTGTCCCGGTCCTCCTGGCGCATGGTGACGAAGACCAGCGCCTGGAAGCCCAGCCCCACCGCCTCGGCGTCCACGACCGCGCGGTACCCGCTGACCACTCCGGCGCGTTCGAGTTCGCGCAGTCTGCGATGGCACGGGGAGACGCTGAGCCCGACGCGGTGGGCCAGTTCGGTGATGCTCAGACGGCCGTCCTCCTGGAGCTCCGCAAGAATCTTCCGGTCGACGTTGTCCATGGAGGAGATTCTTCCACCACTGGCGGTTCCAGCCGCAAGAAGTGGAACTATTTTCGGGCGTTTTGTGGCTACTCTTCCCCTCTGAACAGGAGTTTCGAGGAGAGGGGTGGCCGTGGAACCGGCTTCGGTCGCGGCGTTCTGGACGGTGTCGGTCCTGCTGATCCTGGTACCGGGGGCGGACTGGGCCTACACCATCTCCGCCGGGCTGAGGGACCGCTCGGTGCTCCCGGCGGTGTCCGGGCTGCTGCTGGGCTACGTCGCCCTCACCGGGGTCGTGGCGGGCGGGGTCGCGGCGCTGGTGGCCAGCACACCGGCCGTGCTCACCGGCCTGACCCTGGCGGGCGCCGTCTACCTGGTGTGGCTCGGAGCGGCCACCCTGGCCCGTCCCGCGGTGCCCGGAGCGGGCGGCGCCGCGGTGCCCTCCTCCTGGAGCTCGCGGGTGCTGACCGGCACCGGCGTCAGCGGTCTCAACCCCAAGGCGCTGCTGCTGTTCCTGGCCCTGCTGCCGCAGTTCACCGACCCCGCGGGCGGGTGGCCGATGGCCGCGCAGATCGGCACCCTGGGCCTGGTGCACACGGCCAGCTGCGGGGCGGTCTACCTGTGCGTGGGCGTGCTCGCCCGCACGGTGCTGGGAACCCGCCCCGCCGCCGCGCGCGCCGTCAGCCGCTTCTCCGGGGCCGCCATGATCGTCATCGGCGTGGGCCTGCTGGCCGAACGCCTCCTCTAGGGCGCGGGCCGACCGTCCCCGCGACGCCGTCGCGGTGTCAGGAGGGGCCGTGCCGAAGGGCGAGCTCGGCCATCCTCTCCGCACCGTCCCGCCACTCCTCGCCGTGTCCCACGAGCACGGTCCGCGCTCCCGTGTCCGCGATCGCGCCCAACGACGCCAGAGCGCGCTCCTCGTCCGCGGTCGCCGCTCCCGACACGATCTGCGGTCCGTACGTGCCTCGGTACGGGTTGAGGGTCACCACGGCGTCGCCGGCGATGACCGCTCCGCGGTCCGGGAAGTGCAGTGCGCAGTGGCCGAGTGTGTGACCCGGGGTGGGAACCACCCGCGGCGCCCCGGGCACCGGCAGTTCGCCGTCCCGGAAGCGGTGTACCTCCCTGATCGGCTTCGGCCACCACGCCCGCCGCCCCACGAACGAGGCGACCATCGGAAAGGCCTTCACCTGCGTCAGGAAGTAGGGGGTGCGGGCACGCGCGTGCCCGTACTGGCGGGGATGCCGTGTGAGCGGAACGTCGTTCTCGTGTATGTGGACGGGAACGCCCATCCGGGACCGGAGCCGTTCCGCGAACCCGAGGTGGTCGAAGTGCCCGTGCGTCAGCACCAGGGCGCGGATGTCCCGGGGCTGCCGCCCGAGCAGCATCAGGGCCCGCCGCAGGGAGTCCCACGAGCCCCCCACCCCGGCGTCGACGATCGTCAGCAGCCCTTCGTCCTCGACGATGAACCAGTTGACGTACCCGTCCCGCACGCAGTGGATGCCCTCCGCCACGTCCTTCCTGAACATCGCCCACCTCCCGGGAGGTCGATGAATCCGGTCTGGTGCGTCGGACTGCCCTGACACGAGCGGCCCGAAACCCGTGCACGGGTTCCGGGCCGCGGGCCCGCGGGCGTCCCGGCGGGTCAGCCGGACGAGCCCGTCCCGCCCTTGGCCGTCCCCCCGGCCCCCGGCGGGTCCTCACCCGCGTCGGCCTCGGTGCGCGCCCGCACGGTCTCGCCCGGCTCGTCCGGGTCGCGCTCCCGGCCCGGCGTGGGCAGGTTGAAGCGGGTGATGAGCAGGTAGAAGATCCCGAAGTAGGCCGCGAAGTACACCAGGCCCACCAACAGGATCACCCCCAGCCCCTGGGTGTTGTCCTTGGTGGCGTTCAACAGCATGTCGATCAGACCCGCCGAGAACCCGAAGCCCAACTGGGCGTCCAGCGCGTTGAGCACCGCCATCGAGATGCCGGTCAGCACCACGTGCACCGCGAACAGCGCCGGGGCCACGAAGATGAACGCGAACTCCACCGGCTCGGTGATGCCCGTCGCGAAGGCCGTCAGCGCCGCGGGGATCATGATCGACCCGATCTGCGTCCTCCGGGCCTTGGGCGTGGCCAGCCACATCGCCAGCGCCGCACCGGGCAGGCCGAACATCAGCACCGGGAAGAACCCGGACAGCAGACCGCCCGCGTCCGGGTCGCCGGCGAAGTAGCGGGTGATCTCGCCGTGCGCCACGGTGCCGTCGGGAGCGGTGTAGGTGCCCGACACGAACCAGATGAACGAGTTCACCACGTGGTGCAGGCCCAGCGGCAGCAGCAGGCGGTTGATCACCCCGTAGGCTCCGGCTCCCACCGCGCCCGCGCCGATGATGCCCTCGCCCAGGTCCTGGATCCATCCGCCCACGACCGGCCAGACCAGGCCGAGCACCACGCCCATCACCAGACCGGCCAGCGCCGTCACGATCGGCACGAACCTGCGGCCGCCGAAGAAGCCCAGCCAGGTCGGCAGCTTGATCCGGTGGTAGCGCTGCCACAGCAGGGCCGCCACCAGACCCACCGCGATGCCGCCGAGCACGTCGGTCGGGTTCTTCACCGCGTGGTTGATCACCGGCATGACCGCGTTGACGGCCTCGGGGTCGGTGACGGGCTGGCGTGTGACCGGGTCCACCGCCAGCGGGTACGTGGTCAGCCGCGACCCCAGGTCACCGGTGGCGCCGTCGAAGGTGACCATCGTCCAGGTGGCCACCCGGTCGAACACCAGGTAGCCCACGACCGCGGCCAGGGCGGTCGAACCGTCGGCGCGCTTGGCGAACCCGATCGCCACACCGATCGCGAACAGCAGCGGCAGGGCCTGGAAGACCGCGTCGCCCGCCATGCCGACGGCGCCCGCGACCGGCTCCATCCAGCCCATCCCGGAAAGCCCGGCCAGGCCGTCGGCGCCGAGCAGGTCGGGCTGGCCCAGGCGGAGCAGGATCGCGGCGGCGGGCAGGACCGCGATGGGCATCATCAGGCTGCGGCCGAGCCTTTGCAGGACGGCGAGCGCGGACGAGCCGCGCTTGGACCGGCCCGCGTCGCCGCCCGGGGGCTGCGACGCGGTCGGTGTCGGGGTCTGGTCCGAACTCATGGGGGGTCCTTCCTCGGACACGCGCCTCGTGGGCGCGGGACTTCAGTCGCCGTGCCGCCGGGGGTCCAGCCGGGAGTGCAGCTGGTAGCGGTCGGCTCGATAGGTGGACAGCGCCAGTTCCACGCACTGTCCGTTGGCGAAGCTCCGGCGCTGCATCACCAGCACCGGGCTCCCAGCTGGCAGGCCGAGGAGTCGGGAGTCGGCCGAGTCGCAGATCCCGGCCTCGATGGTCTGTTCCCCGGAATCCAACAGGATGTCGAACTCGTTTTCCAGCACCTCGTAGAGGGACCGCTCGGCGAGGTCGTAGTCCTCCAGGCCCGGGACCATGGCGGCGGGGATGTTGGAGCGCTCCACGGCCATCGGCTCGTCGTCGGCGGTGCGCATGCGCTCGATGTGGTGCACCAGGGTGCCCGGCGCGATGTCGAGCATGCGCGCGGTGTGCCCGCTCGCCGGGATGACCTGGCGGATCAGCTCGCGGGCCCCCGGTTCGAAGCCGCGTGCGCGCATGTCCTCGCTGAAGGAGGCCAGCACCAGGGACATCTCGATCTTGGGGCGGGCGATGAAGGTCCCCTTGCCGGGGACCCGGTACAGCCGCCCCTCGGCCACCAACAGGTCGATGGTCTGGCGGACGGTCATCCGCGAGAGCCCGTAGGTGGCGCTGAGCTCGCGCTCGGAGGGGATCATGTCGTCCACGCCCAGCCCCGCCGCGGTGATCCAGTCCAGGAGCAGGTCGCGTAGTTGGCTGTACTTGGGCAGCGGGTTGCTGGGGTCGATCGACATGGAGCGGGTGGCCTTCTCGGTCGGCGGGTGGAGTTGGCGTCAGACCTTAGCGCGGACGGACCCTGCGTGTCCGGCGCACCCGGTCCGGGTTCCTCCGGGACGATTCGGGCGCGACTGGTATAGTCCGGACTAGACCACAGCTCCGACCGCGTGTCAATCCACCCAAGGGCAGGCGGTTCGCACCTGTTATCAGGGCAGACCGAGGGGTCCGCCCGGGAGTCCGGACCACCCGCGCGACCCCCTGTCCGCCGTCCGCCAGCCGAGGCGCGCGCTCCGCCGCGTCCACCGTCCGCGCCACCCACAGGAAGGGCCCTCCATGACCACCACCACGAGCGTGATGCGTTCCGAGATCGCCGAACAGCCGGAGGCGCTGCGCCGCACCTTCACCGAACTCCTGCCGCTGCGCCCCGAGATCGAGGCCCTGGGCCGCCGCACCAGGCACGTGCTGTTCATCGCCCGCGGCTCCTCCGACAACGCGGCGGTCTACGGCAGCTACCTCCTCCAGGCGCACACCGGCCGCCTGGCCACCCTGGGCTCGCCGTCCATCGCCACCACCTACGGGGCGCGGATCGACCTGTCCGACGTCCTGGCCGTCGCGATCTCCCAGTCCGGCAAGACCGAGGAGATCGTCGAGACCATGCGCTGGGCCGCCGACTGCGGAGCGCGCACCGTCGGCGTCACCAACGGCGCGGAGTCCCCGCTGGCCCGCGAGGCCGACGTCGCCCTGGTCACCCGGGCCGGGAGCGAGGTCGCGGTACCCGCCACCAAGACCTACAGCACCCAGCTGGCCGCCCTCGCCGTCCTGGCCCTGGGCCTGGGCGCCGACCTGGACCCCGGCGATCTGACCCGCGTCTCCGAGGGCATCGAGGAGACCCTCGCGGCGCCCTCGGACGCCCTGGAGGAGATCGTCGAGCGGATGGTCGCCGTCCAGGGAGCGGTCATCTCCGGCCGCGGCATGGCCTTCTCCACCGCGCTGGAGGCCGCCCTCAAGCTCAAGGAGGCCTGCTACCTCCACGCCATGGGCCTGTCCTACGCCGACCTGCTGCACGGCCCCATCGCCGTGGTGGACCCGCGCACCCCCGCGCTGCTGGTGGCCGCGCCCACCGGCCCGACCCTCCAGGGCACGGTCTCCCTCGCCGAGCGCGTCCGCTCCGCCGGGGCGCCGGTCTTCGGCTTCGGCGGCGGCGACGCCCTGGCCGCCGCCAGCGACGTGTCCGTGCCGGTCCCCGACGTGCCCGAGTGGGTGTCCCCGATGAACCTCATCGTCCCCGCCCAGCTGCTCACCGAGCGCCTGGCCCGGCGCCTGGGTTACAACCCCGACGTCCCGCGCGGCCTGAACAAGGTCACGCAGACCTCCTGAGCGGGGCACAACACCCCGTCCGGCCCCCGACCCTGGTGCGCGCGGTGCCCCGCCCCTAAGCTCGCCCTCAGGTTTCGGGTACACCCCGTTCCACGGCAGAACACGGAGGACACATGGCGGACAAGGCAGCGGCGATCGTCGCCGGTCTGGGCGGCGCGGACAACATCGAGGACATCGAGGCCTGCATCACCCGGCTGCGCACCGAGGTGGCCGACCCCGGTCTCGTGGACGAGAAGGCCCTCCAGGCCTCCGGAGCCCACGGCGTGCTGGTCTCGGGCAACGTCGTCCAGGTGGTGGTCGGTCCCGAGGCCGACGTCCTCACCGACGACATTCGGGACCTGCTCGAATAGGCCCCGCCCGGAAGGATCAAACCCTCCAGGGAGGGAAGACACCCCCCATGCCAGACGTGATCGGTACGCTGCGCGTACTCTCCCCCGTGCCCGGAACGGCGCTGTCCCTCGAAACGGTGCCCGACCCCGTCTTCTCCCAGTCGATGGTCGGCCCCGGGGTCGCCGTCCACCCCGAGCCCGGCCAGGAGGGCGGGCAGGAGGGCGTCCAGGACGCCGTGTCCCCCATCGCGGGGACCCTGGTCAAGCTGCATCCCCACGCGTTCGTGGTGATGGCGCCCGACCACCGACGGGGCGTGCTCGTGCACCTGGGCATCGACACCGTCCAGATGGCGGGGGAGGGGTTCACCCTCCTGGCCGCCGAGGGCGACGAGGTCGAGGCGGGCACCCCGGTGGTCCGCTGGTCGCCGGGTTCGGTGGCCGCGCAGGGGAGGCCGTCGGTGGTCCCGGTGGTCGCCCTGGACGCCTCGCCCGACGCGCTGGGCGAGGTGGCCAGCGGCTCGGTCGACCGGGGGGACGCCCTCTTCACCTGGGCCTGAAGGGTGCGCGGACCCGGGCCCGCGCACCCCGCCCAACGCGGCCCCGAACCGCCGCCACGCGCGCCCGCGTGGCGGCGGTTCCGCCTCTGGGCCTGTCACAACGGGTATTCTCCGGCGGCGAACCCACGATTTCGCCGGAGATGAAGTCCGCCATGAAACTGTCCGTTCCGCACGCCCTGGCCCCGGCCTGCGTGGGACTCGCACTGATCGCCACCGCATGCACCACAGAGGAGGTGGGTTCCTCGCAGGAGGACCGCGCAACCCAGCCGTCGGCCGAGGCCGAACCCTTCGAGCCCGTGCTCGCACCCCGGCTGCTGTCCGAAATGGACCTGGACGACAAGATCGGCCAGCTCCTCGTCCTGACCGCGCAGGGCACCTCGGCCGCCGAGAACGCCGCCCAGATCGAGGCCTACCGGCCCGGCGGCCTCATCTACTTCGACGCCAACCTCACCGACGCCGAGCAGATCGCCACCATGTCGGCGGGCGTGCAGGACCTCGCCGCCGACCAGGGGCAGGGCGTTCCGCTGTTCGTCGGCATCGACCAGGAGCAGGGCCTGGTGGCCCGGCTGCCCGTGGGCACCCGCTTCCCCGACGCCATGGCCGTCGGCGCCACCCGCGACACCGAGCTGGCCGAGCTGCGCGCCTCCACCACCGCCGAGGAGCTCACCGCCCTGGGAGTCAACCTCAACTACGCGCCCGACGCCGACGTCAACACCGACCCCGGCAACCCGGTCATCGGCATCCGCTCCTTCGGCTCCGACCCCGACCTGGTCGCGCAGATGGCCGTCGCCGAGTCGGGCGCCTACTCCGGCGCCGGTGTGGTGTCGGTGGTCAAGCACTTCCCCGGGCACGGCGACACCGACGTGGACAGCCACAGCGGCCTGCCCGTCATCGACATGCCGCGCGAGGAGTGGGAGGCCGGGCACCTGCCGCCGTTCCGGGCGGCCATCGACGCCGACGTGGACGCCATCATGACCGCCCACGTGCTCATGCCGCAGCTGGACGGGAGCGAGGACCCCGAGCCCGCCACCATCTCCCCGGAGCTGATCGACGGCATCCTCCGCGACGAACTGGGCTACGACGGCGTGGTGACCACCGACGCCCTCAACATGGAGGGCGTGCGCCAGCGCCACTCCGACGGCGAGATCGCCGTGCGCGTGCTGGAGGCGGGCGTGGACCAGCTGCTCATGCCGCCGGACCCCGCCGCCGCGGTGTCGGCGATCCGCGAGGCCGTCGAGCAGGGCCGCCTGACCGAGGAGCGCATCGACGAGTCAGTGTTGCGCGTCCTGGCGCTCAAGGAGAAGCGCGGGATCCTGGAGGCCGAACCGGTGGACGCGCAGGGCGCCGCGGCGGTCCTGGAGGACCCCGAGCACGCCGAGGCCGCCCAGCGCGTGGCGGACGCCTCCGCGACCCTGCTGCGCAACGAGGGCGACCTGCTGCCCCTGGCCGAGGGCAGCGGAGTCCGCGTCGAGGGGGTGGGCGCGGAGCAGATCGCGGCCGCGCTCACCGAGGCCGGGATCGACGTGGTGGAGAGCGGTGCCGACGCCGTGGTCGTGGGCACCGGGGGCGGCAGCGGGGCCTCGGAGCAGAGCGGCCTGGTCCAGGCCGCGCGCGCCGAGGGGCTGCCGGTGGTCGTGGTGTCCCAGGGCACGCCCTACGACCTGGCGGCCTTCCCGGAGGCGGAGGCGTTCGTGGCGGTGTACTCGTCCATGGACGTGTCGCGGGCGGCCGCCGCGAGGGTCGTCGCCGGACAGGTGAAGCCCTCCGGCAAGCTGCCGGTGGACATCCCCGCGGCCGACGTGGAGATCGGGACCGGGCTGACCACCTGACCGGCCGGGTTTCGCCGGGGGTTGAAACGGGCGGGGAACGGGAAGAACGCTTCCCCGCCCGACCCGCGGGCGTCTGGGGGGAGAGGTCACCGACGACCGGAGGAGGGGATCGGATGGACGGCACCCGGCGAGGGGTCATCTGCGACTGGGGCGGTGTCCTCACACCGCCGCTGCCCGTGGGCATCCGGGCCTGGCTGCACGCCGACCGCATCGACGTCGAGCACTACCACGAGGTCATGCGGCCCTACTTCGACGGCAGCGTCGAGGGGGAGAACCTCGTACACGCGCTGGAGCGGGGCGAGATCGACACCTGCGCGTTCGAGCGCGAGCTGGCGGCCCTGCTGCGCTGCACGCACGGCGGCCCGGTGGTGGCCGAGGGGCTGATCAACCGCATGTTCTGCGAGTTCGACCCCGTGCACGACATGTACGAGGCCCTACGCGAGGCCAGGACCGCCGGGGCCGTGACCGCCCTGCTGTCCAACTCCTGGGGCAACTGCTATCCCCGTGAGCACTTCGACACCACCTTCGACGCGGTGGTGATCTCGGGCGAGGTGGGGATGCGCAAGCCCGAGCACCGCATCTACCTGCACACCTGCGAGCGGATCGGCCTGCGTCCCGAGGACTGCGTGTTCATCGACGACCTGGAGCACAACGTCCGCACGGCCGAGGAACTCGGGATGACCGGCATCCTGCACACCGACGTGGACACCACGCGGCTGGAGCTGGAGCGCTTCCTGGCGCCGGACGGCGACGGCGCGCCCCCCGTGCCCGGGGAGCGGGCGGCCTGAGCCCGGGGTTTGGCACACTTGGTGTGTTCGTCCCACGTCCTGGAGAGCCGCTCGCATGTACGTCTTCCTGCCCAGCACCATCCCCGCCCTGGCTCGCCTGCTGGAGGAGGGGCGCCTGGAGGGCGTGCCGCTGACCGCGTTCGCGGCCGACCCCGGCCCGGACGAGGACGTGGAGGAGGCGGAGTACGAGGCCATGTACGCCGCCGCCGGGGAGTCGCTGGCGCTGCTGGCGGCCGACTCCGGCGCTCCCCGGCGACGGGTGGTGCTGGCCGCGGACATGCCCGACCAGGTCGTCGAGCGCGCGGGCCGCGCGGGGCGGGGCGTGGTACGGGTGAGGGTCACCGGGGCCGTTCCGCTCAAGAAGCTGGCGTCGGCGCACGTGGACGACGCCGACGCCGTCGCGGACGTGGCGGCTGCCGTCCAGGACCCCGGTTCGGGCGCGGTGGAGGACCACGAACTGATGTGGTTCGCGGTCCAGGAGCTGCGCTACCTCGTCGAGGAGACCTCGACCACGCGGCCGTAGGCCGACGGCCGGTGGCCCGTTGGCGGGGTCGGGGCGCGAAGGCGTGCCCACCTCAGCCGGCGGGGACGTGAGGCCCAGCCCACGGGCCGAGCCGGCGCGACCGCCCTCCCGCCTCCCGGCCGGACCCGGACGGAGGTTTCCGCCCTTGTGCGCCCATACGGCAAGATGGAGGGGCCCACCCCGTCGCGCCCCGAGGAGTTCGCCATCAGCCGCCTGGTGCTATGGAACATCGACCTCACCCTCCTCGACGTGGGACGGGTGACGAGGGCGGCCTACGCCGAGGCCTTCGAGAAGGTCACCGGTGAGCCCCTCGTCTACCTGACCTCGTCGGCGGGCCGGACCGACTCGGAGATGTTCTTCGAGTTCTGCGCCCGCAACTACGTCGACGTCGAACCCGACACCGGATCCCTGGGCGAGTTCCTCGACGCCCTGGAGGAGTCCTTCGGCAACCGCTCGGACGAGCTGCTCTCCAAGGGCCGGGTCATGCCCGGCGCCGCGGCCTCGCTGGCGGCGGTGGCCTCCATGCCCGACACCGTCCAGACCGTGGTCAGCGGCAGCACCCGCGCCAACGCCACGGCCAAACTGGTCGCCTTCGGGCTGGACACCTACCTCAACCTGGCCATCGGCGGCTACGGCTCGGTCAACTACCCCAAGTCCAGCCTCATCCAGTCCATCCGCCTGCACGCCTCGGGCGAGGGCGGCCGGGTCTACTCCGAGGAGGAGACGGTCTTCATCACCGACTCCGCCCCGGACGTGCGCGCCGCCGTGATCGGCGGCGCGACCCCGGTCGCGGTGCTCAACGGCTCGACCACCGAGGGCCAGCTGCGCGAGGCCGGAGCGGTCGTCGTCCTGCCCGACCTGACCGACCCCCGGGCCGTGATGACCGCGGTCCACCAGGCAACGGCTCGGTAACGACATGTCCCCCCTGTTCGGGGGTAGGTGGTGGCCCGTGTACGCAGTAACCGATCACCGCAATCTGTTTCTAACACTCCGCAACCGCCCTGTAACGGTGTTGGTCCTGCCCCCGGGCCCGAAAGCCAGTAGCCTTGGCACCGGGCGGGGCGGGGACAACGAGGTCCGGCGCCCCGCGACCCCAATCCGAACCACCACGGTCGTGGGCTCCTTGCGGCCCAGGGAGTTCACACCGAATCACGCAGTGGCCCAGAAGTTCACAGGTCATATGACCGGTCGTTCTGCCGACACTCGTGCGACGTTGCTCACAAAGGAGTGAGAGATCCCTATGTCCGGGCAATCCGACGTCCAGCTCCAGAAGCTGCTCAGTGAGGCGGCCGCCAAGTGGTCCCCCGGGGCGCGCATCAGCCCCGAGGAGGCCGACGCCGTCCGCCGCTTCCTCCCCGTGTACTACCGGCACACGGACCCCGAGGAGATCAGCGGCCGTTCCCCCGAGCAGATCTGCGGCGCGGCCGAGGCCCACCGCTCCTTCGGTGCCCGGCGCGCCGCCGGACGGGCCAAGGTCCGCGTCTACACCCCCGACGCCGAGCGCGACGGCTGGGACCAGCAGACCGGCGTCGTGGAGATCGTCACCGACAACGCCCCCTTCCTCGTCTCCTCCGTCACCATGGCCCTCAGCGACCTCGGCGCCGGGGTCCGGCTGATCATCCACCCCCAGATGACCGTCGGCCGCGACCTGGAGGGCCGCCTGGTCCGGGTGGAGCCGGAGGCCGACGGCGAGGGCCTGCTGCCGATCGACGAGTCCTGGATGCACATCGAGATCGACCCGCAGCCCGACCCCGAGCGCCTGCGCGAGATCACCGCCCGCGTCGAGTCCGTCCTGGCCGACGTGCGCTACGTGGACGAGGACGCCGGCAAGATGAGCGACCGGGCCATCCGGATCGCCGACGAGCTGGCGGCCTACCCCGACCGGCTCGTGGCCGGGGGAGTGGACCCGCGCGAGGTCGGCGAGAGCGTCGACTTCCTGCGCTGGATCGCGGGCCGCCACTTCACCTTCATGGGCTACCGCGAGTACACCCTGGTCACCGACGAGAACGGCGACGACTCCCTGCGCCCCGAGCCCGGATCGGGCCTGGGCGTCCTGCGCATGGACTCGCCCGCCTCCACCAGCTTCGCCGCCCTGCCCCCCGAGATCCGCGGCAAGGCCCGCGAGCCCTACGTCCTGGTCCTGACCAAGGCCAACTCGCGCGCCACGGTCCACCGCCCCAAGTACCTGGACTACATCGGCGTCAAGAAGTTCGACGCCCAGGGCAACATCGTCGGCGAGCGCCGGTTCCTCGGCCTGTTCACCTCCCAGGCCAGCACCACCAGCATCGCCCAGATCCCCATCATGCGCCGCAAGCAGGCCGAAGTGCTGGCCCTGGCCGGGTTCGAGGCCGACAGCTACGACGGCAAGGACCTCATCGAACTGCTGGAGACCTTCCCCCGCGAGGAACTCCTCCAGATCCCCGTGGGCGAGCTGTACAACATCGTCCGCGGCGTCCTGCGCCTGCGCGACCGGCGCGGCACCAAGCTGTTCATGCGCCGCGACCCCTACGGCGGCCGGTACATGTCCTGCTTCGTGTACATGCCGCGCGACCAGTACAGCACCCGGGTGCGCCTGGACATTCAGGAGGTCCTCGCCGAGGCCTTCCACGGCGCCACGATGGACCACAACGTGCTCATCGGAGCCGCCCCGCTGGCCCGCCTGTACCTGGTGGCCCGCGCCCAGCACGGGCGCACCCTCGCCGACATCGACCAGGTCGCCCTGGAGGAGAAGGTCCGCGAGGCGGCCCGCTCCTGGGACCTGGACTTCGACGACGCCCTCGCCGCGGCCTTCGGCCCCGTGCGCGCCACCGAGTTCAAGGAGCGCTACTCGGGCGGCCTCACCGAGGCCTACAAGGTCGACAACAGCCCCGCCACGGCGGCGGGCGACATCCGCGAGCTGGAGAAGCTCCTCGCCCGCACCGACCCCGGGCGGCGCCACGGCGAGTTCTCCGCGGTCCTGTACCAGCGCGAGGACGCCGACCCCGGCTGCTGGCGGTTCCGCCTCTACCGGATCGGCGAGCCCATCTCGCTCTCGCGCGTCCTGCCCGTCCTGGAGAACCTGGGCGTGGAGGTCGTCGACGAGTGGCCCTACGACGTCACCGTCCGGGACGTGGGCCGGGTGTGGATCTACGACTTCGGCCTCGGCCCGATCCCCGAGTCCGACCTGGCTCCCGAGCGCCTCAAGTGCCTGTTCGAGGAGGCCTTCGACGCCTCCTGGCGCGACCTGGGTGAGAGCGACCGCTTCAACGCCCTGGTGGTGCGGGCCGGCCTCGACTGGCGCCAGCTCACCGTGCTGCGCGCCTACGCCAAGTACCTGCGCCAGACCGGCTCCACGTTCACCCCCGAGTACCTGGCCGACGTGCTGGTGGCCAACGTCGGGATCGCCAACCTGCTGGTCGAGCTGTTCGAGACCCGCTTCGACCCCGACCAGCCCGGCGAGGGCCGCGACGAGCGCGCCGACGTCCTCGTCGGCAAGGTCGAGGGCGAACTGGAGGCCGTGGCCAGCCTGGACCACGACCGCATCCTGCGCTCGTTCCTGGCGGCCATCCGCGCCACCCTGCGCACCAACCACTACCAGGGCCACCCCTACCTGGTGCTCAAGCTCGACCCGCAGGAGATCCCGGACCTGCCCCACCCGCGGCCCCGGTTCGAGATGTACGTCTACTCCCCGCGCGTGGAGGGCGTGCACCTGCGCTTCGGCGCGGTCGCGCGCGGCGGGCTGCGCTGGTCGGACCGCTTCGAGGACTTCCGCACCGAGATCCTGGGCCTGGTCAAGGCCCAGATGGTCAAGAACTCCGTCATCGTCCCCAGCGGCGCCAAGGGCGGCTTCGTGTGCAAGCGGCTGCCCCACAACGGCACCCGCGACGAGGTGATGGCCGAGGTCGTGGCCTGCTACAAGCAGTTCATCAGCGGCCTGCTCGACGTCACCGACAACCTCGTGGACGGCGAGATCGTGCACCCCGAGCGCACCGTCCTGCACGACGGAGACGACTCCTACCTCGTGGTCGCCGCCGACAAGGGCACCGCCACCTTCTCCGACACCGCCAACGCCATCTCCACCGAGCGCGGCTTCTGGCTCGGCGACGCCTTCGCCTCCGGCGGCTCGGTCGGCTACGACCACAAGGCCATGGGCATCACCGCGCGCGGCGCCTGGGAGTCGGTCCGGTTCCACTTCCGCGAGATGGGCGTGAACGTGCAGGAGGAGCCGTTCACCGTCGTCGGCATCGGCGACATGTCCGGCGACGTGTTCGGCAACGGCATGCTGCTCTCCCAGCAGATCCGGCTGATCGCGGCCTTCGACCACCGCCACGTCTTCCTGGACCCCGACCCCGACCCGTACACCTCCTGGGTGGAGCGCAAGCGCGTCTTCGACCTGCCCCGCAGCACGTGGGAGGACTACGACGCCAAGCTCATCTCCGAGGGCGGCGGTGTGCACCCGCGCACGGCCAAGTCCGTGCCGATCACGCCGCAGGTGCGCGAGGCCCTGGGCATCGAGGAGGGGGTGCACAGCCTCACACCGGACGAGCTGATCCGGTGCGTGCTCACCTCGCCCGTCGACCTGCTGTGGAACGGCGGCATCGGCACCTACGTCAAGGCCAGCACCGAGACGCACGCCGACGCGGGCGACAAGGCCAACGACCAGCTGCGCGTGGACGCCGCCGAGCTGCGCGTCAAGGTGGTCGGCGAGGGCGGCAACCTGGGCCTGACCCAGGACGCGCGGATCGAGTTCGCCCGCGCGGGCGGTCGGATCAACACCGACTTCATCGACAACTCCGCCGGTGTGGACACCTCCGACCACGAGGTCAACATCAAGATCATGCTCGACCGCGAGGTGCGGTCGGGCAAGCTGGACAAGGCCGACCGCGACCAGCTGTTCATCGACATGACCGACGAGGTCGCCGAGCTGGTCCTGGACAACAACGACGCGCAGAACACCGTGCTGGCCGCCGCTCGCAAGCAGGACGGCCAGATGCTGCACGTCCACGGCCGCTACATGCGCCACCTGGAGCGCACCAGGGTGCTCAAGCGCAAGCAGGAGGACCTGCCCTCCGACAAGACGATCGCGGAGCGGCGCGCGGCGGGCAGGGGCCTGACCAGCCCGGAGTTCGCCACGCTGCTGTCGTACACCAAGATCAGCCTCAAGGACCAGCTCGAGCTGTCCGACCTGGCCGAGGACCCCTACCTGACCGACACCCTGACGGCGTACTTCCCGACGCCCCTGCGGTCGGAGCGCTTCGCCGAGGGCGTGCGCTCCCACCCGCTGCGCCGGGAGATCATCGTCAACCAGGTCGTCAACCAGATGGTCAACCGCTCCGGTCTGACCTTCGCGTTCCGGCTCAACGAGGAACTGGGCTCCAGCTCCGCCGACATCGCCCGCGCCTACCTGGTGGTGCAGGACGTGCTGGGGCTGCGCCGGTTCTGGAGCAGGCTGGAGGAGCTGGACCACGAGATCTCGATGGACAGCCAGCTCGTCCTGCTGCTGGAGGCGCGCAAGCTCGCCGAGCGCTCCGCCCGGTGGCTGCTGCGCAACCGCACCTTCCCCTTCGACATCAGCAGCGAGATCGGCTACTTCGCCGACGGCGTGGGCGAGGTGCTGCCGCAGCTGGTCGATCTGCTGCGGGGACGCGACCGCGAGGCCTTCGTCGAGCGCCGCGACCGCTACACGTCGATGGGCGTGCCGACCGAGCTGGCCGAGCGGGTGGCCGTGATGGTGCCCGCCTACTCCACGCTGGACCTGGTGGAGATCGCCCAGCGCACCGGTCGCCCGGTGGAGAAGGTCGCCGAGCTCTACTTCGAGCTGGCCGACCGGCTCAACATCAGCTGGTGGCGCGAGCGCGTCATCGACCTGCCGCGCGACGACCGGTGGGTGACGACGGCGCGCTCCTCGCTGCGCGACGACCTGTACGCGGCGCACGCCGACCTGACCGCGCGGGTGCTGGAGAGCGGTCCGGCGCAGGAGCCCTCCGAGTTGATCGCCGCGTGGATCGACCAGAACGGCGACCGGGTGCAGCGCGCCGGGATCACGCTGTCGGAGATCCAGGAGAACGAGCGCTTCGACCTGGCCACGCTGTCCGTGGCGCTGCGGTCCTTCCGCGGCCTGGTGGGCTAGCGCCCGGCAGGGGCGGCCCACCCGGCCCAGCCCCCGTCCGACCCCGACGGGCTCCCCGCGCAGGTGCGCGCGGGGAGCCCGTCCCCTGTTTGGGGCCTACACTGGGGTCCGTGGCAGAACTGGACCCAGCAGAGAAGATCAAGGACCTCGCGGCGACCCTGGCGAGCGTCAGCGCCGTGTTGGACCTGGAGGCCATGCACACGCAGATCGCCGAACTGCGCGAGCAGTCCGCGGACCCCGAGCTGTGGGCCGACCAGGACAACGCGCAGAAGGTGACGCGCCAGCTCTCCAGCCTGGAGTCCATGGTCAACAAGATCAACGGCATCGGCCAGCGGCTCGACGACCTCGGCGTGCTCTACGAGCTGGCCGAGGCCGAGGACGACGCCGACACCAGGGTCGAGGCCGACCGCGAGCTCGACCAGCTGCGCAAGGAGATCGGCGAGCTGGAGGTGCGCACCCTCCTCAACGGGCCGCACGACGAGCGCGAGGCCATCGTCACGATCAACTCCCAGGCGGGCGGCGTGGACGCCGCGGACTGGGCGCAGATGCTCCAGCGCATGTACCTGCGCTGGGCCGAGCGGCACGGCTACCCCACGGACGTCTACGAGACCTCCTACGCCGAGGAGGCGGGCATCAAGTCCACCTCCTTCGCCGTCAAGACCCCGTTCGCCTACGGCACCCTGCGCGGCGAGCACGGCACGCACCGCCTGGTGCGCATCTCGCCGTTCGACAACCAGAACCGGCGTCAGACCTCGTTCGCGGGCGTGGACGTCGTCCCGGTGGTGGAGCAGAGCGACCACATCGAGATCGATGACGGCGACCTGCGGGTGGACGTGTACCGCTCCAGCGGCCCCGGCGGCCAGGGCGTCAACACCACCGACTCGGCGGTGCGCATCACCCACCTGCCGACCGGCATCGTGGTGTCCTGCCAGAACGAGCGGTCGCAGCTGCAGAACAAGGCCACGGCCATGTCGATGCTCCAGGCCAAGCTGCTGGCGCGCAAGCGCGAGGAGGAGCAGGCGGCGCTGGACGAGATCCGCGGCGACTCGGTGAGCAGCTGGGGCACCCAGATGCGCAACTACGTCCTGCACCCCTACCAGAGCGTCAAGGACGTGCGCACCGGCGCCGAGACCGGCAACACCTCGGGTGTGCTGGACGGTGACATCGACGAGTTCATCGACGCCGAGATCCGCTGGATGCGCAGCCGGGAGCGCTCCGAGGACGCCTAGCGGCACCCTCCCCGGCGGCCCCGCCCCGGGGGAGGACTCCCTCCGCCCGTGCGCGCCGCGGTGCGGTCACCGCGCCGCCGCCCCTCCCGGGGACGCGGCGGCGAGCCGGACACGGGCCCCGGCGCCCGCGGGCGCCGGGGCCCTCCACGGCCGGGCCGGTCCAGGCGGGGGCTGCGGACACGCCCGGTCGTGACGGCGGTACCCCGGGTGAGCAGGTGGGACACATGTGGCCATTGTGTCCCAATGGTGATGATCACGTCTCCGCAGTTTTACCGAAACTGCTATATGTGAACGTTATCATCGGTTGACGCCTCCGATATGCTCGAGGCTGTTGTCCGATGGTGCACTGATCTTCGGGTGTGAGGCGACCGGGACAATCCGGGCCGCTCCCCCCTCTACACTGTCGGTTGGCCATGTGGCCGGTACGATCCCGCGCGGAGTGCCCTCCACTGCGGGTGCCCATACCTTCGAGAACCTTGTGATGCGCCTGTGATCCACTTCGATAACGTCACCAAGGTCTACCCGACCCAGAAGCGCCCCGCGCTCGACGGCGTTTCCATTGACGTAGACAAGGGCGAGTTCGTCTTCCTGGTCGGTCCGTCCGGCTCCGGCAAGTCGACCTTCCTCCGCTTGGTCCTCAAGGAGGAGAAGCCCGACAAGGGACGTGTGCACGTCGCCGGCAAGGACCTGGCGCGCCTGTCCAACTGGAAGGTCCCCCACCTGCGCCGCCGTATCGGCTGCGTCTTCCAGGATTTCCGCCTGCTGCCGAACAAGAACGTCTTCGAGAACGTCGCCTTCGCGCTGGAGGTCATCGGCAAGCCCCGCCGCTTCATCCGCAAGGTCGTCCCCGAGGTCGTCGAACTCGTCGGCCTGGAGGGCAAGGCCGGACGGATGCCCAACGAACTCTCCGGCGGTGAGCAGCAGCGCGTGGCCATCGCCCGCGCGTTCGTCAACCGCCCCCAGATCCTGCTGGCCGACGAGCCCACGGGCAACATCGACCCCGCGACCTCCATCGGCATCATGAAGGTGCTGGACCGAATCAACCGCACGGGCACCACCGTCGTCATGGCGACCCACGACGCCGCCATCGTCGACTCGATGCGCAAGCGCGTGATCGAGCTTGAAGAGGGCTTGGTAGTGCGCGACCAGACGCGCGGCGTCTACGGCCAGGCGTACTGACCTCCCGCTGCGAGGACCGGCGCGGCGAAGCCCCGAAGGATGGACCTTTAACAGATCATGCGAGCACAATTCGTTCTCTCCGAGACGTGGATCGGCCTTCGCCGAAACCTGACGATGACCATCGCGGTCATCACGACGGTGGCCATCTCACTGACTCTTTTCGGCGCCGGTCTACTGGTCAACCAGCAGGTCTCCGAGATGCGCAGTTACTGGGACGAGCGGATCACGCTCACCATCTACATGTGCACCGAGATCTCGCCCACCACGGCCTGCCAGGAGAACGGCCCGGCCACCGACGAGGACCGCCAGGCCCTGGAGCAGACCCTCGAAGGCCTGGCCCAGGTGCAGGACTACACCTACCTCACCGCGGCCGAGGCCTGGCAGGACTTCCAGGAGCGGCTCGGCTCCTCCAACGAGGCGCTGGCCAACGCCGCGCAGGAGGGTGACATCCCGGACAACTACCGGGTGCAGCTCACCGACCCCTCCCAGTACCAGACCGTGCGCTCCGCGGTGGAGGGCGCCCCGGGCGTCGACAGCATCTCCGACGACCAGCTCGTGCTGGAGCAGTTCTTCGGGCTGCTGGACGGTCTGCGCGCGGCCGCCCTCGTGCTCGCGGGTGTCCAGCTGGCCGCCGCCGCGCTGCTGATCGGCAACACCATCCGGCTGTCGGCCTACAGCCGCCGCCGGGAGACCGGCATCATGCGTCTGGTCGGCGCGTCGAACTTCTACATCCAGCTGCCGTTCCTGCTGGAGGGCGCGGTCGCCGGCCTCATCGGCGGTCTGATCGCCTCCGGCTTCATCGTGGCGACCCGCTACACCCTGCTCACGCAGATCGAGGACTGGTTCCAGTTCGACGTGGCCCTGGGCGCGGGTTCGCTGATGTACGTCATCGGCGTCTCGATGATCCTCGGCATCCTGCTGTGCACCATCACCTCGTTCCTCACCCTGCGCCGCTACCTCAAGATCTGACGCGGCCGCCTGGGGCGGGGAGGATTCGACACCGGGGGGCCTCGTGCCCCCCGGACGTATGAAGGGACACACCTGTGGCACGGGAGACCGGGCGCAAGCTCATCGCGCAGAACCGCCGGGCCCGGCACGACTACCACATCGACGAGACCTACGAGGCGGGCCTCGTCCTCACCGGTACCGAGGTCAAGTCGCTGCGGCAGGGCCGTGCCTCCCTCGTGGACGGCTTCGCGCACATCAACGACGGCGAGGTGTGGCTGGAGAACGTCCACATCCCCGAGTACTCCCAGGGAACCTGGACCAACCACGCCGCCCGACGATCGCGTAAGCTACTCCTGCACCGCGAGCAGATCTCCCGGCTGATCGGCAAGACCCGGGAACCCGGCTTCACGCTCGTCCCGCTGTCCCTGTACTTCAGTGACGGGCGCGCCAAGGTGGAGATCGCTCTGGCCCGCGGTAAGCGTGAGTACGACAAGCGCCACGACATCGCCGAGCGCGAGGCGAAGCGCGACATGGAACGCGCCCTGCGCCGCCGTCGATGAGGCACCCGAAAGGAACACACACGGTGTCCCCCCGTCCCCTCGGCCGGTTCACGGCCGCCGGCAGCGGCCTGCTCCTCGCCGCAGCCCTGGCCGCGTGCACACCGCACCCCAGTCCCGAGGTCGCGGTCAGGTCCTTCCTGCTCGCCTGGCAGGACGGTGACCACGAGACCGCCGCCGCCTACACCGACGGAGACCCCGCACAGGTGTCCGCGGCCCTCACGGACATGCGCGAGCAGCTCGACCTGGCCTCCCTGCGGTTCCAGCTCGGACCCATCTCCCGCGAGGGCGATTCGGCGCAGGCCGAGTTCGGCGTCAACGCCGACCTCGGCATCGGCGACCCGACCTGGAACTACACCGGGCGCATGCCCCTGGAGTGGGGCCCCGACGGCTGGCGCATCTCCTGGTCCACGAGCGTGCTGCACCCCGACCTGAGCGAGGAGGAGCGCCTCGCGGTCAGCTACGAGAGCCAGGAGCGCGGCCAGATCTTCGACCGCGAGGGCGAGCCGCTGGTCACCGCGGACAGCGTGACGGCCTTCGGCGTCTACCCCGCGGACATGGAGGACAAGGAGGCCGGGGTCACCCAGCTCGCCGAACTCCTCGACGAGGACCCCGACCCGCTCCTGAACCGGGTGCGCTCCGCACCGCCCGAGCAGTTCCAGCCGCTGGTGCTCATGCGCGGCTCCAGCGTGGACGAGACGCTGCTGAGCGAGGCCTCGCGGATCTCCGGGGTGGACACCCAGGAGGTCCAGGTCAACCTGACGCCCTCGGTGTCGCCGTTCCTGCTGGGCGAGGTCGCCGGGACCGCCGAGCACCGGGTCTCCTCCCGCGTGCCCGGCTCCTACCAGGCGGGCGACACCGTCGGCCTGAACGGGCTCCAGAACATCTTCCAGCACGAGCTGGCCGGTTCGGGCACCACCCAGGTGGTCTCCCTGGACCAGGACGGACAGGTCACCGACGTCCTGCAGGCGTGGGAGGGCTCGCTCAGCGGGGCCATCGACACCACCCTGGACCTGGACGTGCAGCGGGCCGCCGAGAACGCGCTGGCGACGGTGCCGGGCAACGGCTACCTGGTGGCGGTCGACACCGGAAGCGGCGAGGTCCTGGCCGCTGCCAGCGCCTCGGGCAGCACCGCGGACGACAACGCCTTCACCGGCTCCTACCTGCCGGGCAGCACCTTCGGCATGGTCACCGCCCTGGCCGCCCTGGAGTCGGGCGCGGCCACCCCCGAGAGCGAGGTGCCCTGCGGCTACTCCGCGGAGATCGGCGGACGCACCTTCGTCAACCCGGGCGGCGGCGCCCTGCTCGACCAGGCCACCCTGGCCCGCAACATCACCTTCAGCTGCAACGTCGGCTTCGCGGGCCTGGGCGCCGAGGTGGGGCCGGAGGCGATCGCCGAGACCGCCGGACGGGTGGGCATCGGCGCCGATTGGCAGCTGCCCGTCCCGGCCTCCTCGGGTTCGGTGGCCGTGGAGGACGGCGAGGAGAACATGGCCGCGGCCATGATCGGCGAGCACGGCGTGCGGGTCAGCCCGCTGTCCATGGCCCTGGTCGCCGCCGCGGTCGCGGACGGCACGTGGAACGCGCCGGCCCTGGTGCCGGAGGAGGGCCCGGACCCGATCGGGGCCGCCACCCTGGACGACGCCCACCTGGAGGTGGTCCGCACCGGGCTGCGCGACGCGGTGACCAACCGCATGCCCGAGCTGCTCGCCACCGGGGGAGAGGTCTACGGGCAGGCGGCCCGCGTGGAGCAGGGCGACACCTCGCTGCACTGGTTCGTCGGCTACAAGGACGACGTGGCCTTCGCCGTCCTGGCCGAGGCCGACCCGGCGACGACCCTGGTGTCGCAGCACGCGGTGAACGCCGCGGGCTCCTTCCTCAACGGAATGGCCAACGGGGTGCCCGAGGAGGCCCCCGCCGGGCCGACCACCGGCGAGCAGGTGCCCGGCGGTCCCACGACCACCGAGGGCGTGGGCCTGCCCTCGGAGCAGACGGATCCGACGCAGAGCGGACCGACGGGGCCGACCAACCAGGCCGACCTGACGGGCACGGAGGAGACCGGCTGGTAGGGCCGACCGGTCGGCGGCGGCTCCGGTCACCGTTCCTTCTGGACAGGGCAGAACCCGGCAAAGAGCGGACCCTCGGGCAACCTCCCGGGGGTCCGCCCGCGTCTTCCCCTATGACTGGGCCGCGACAGGGGGTAGCGGACCAGCGAGGGGCAGGACCTCATCTCGGGGGAGATCCTGTCGTTTCCCAAGGTCGGCCCGACCCTGCCGACCGCCCCCGCGGGCCGCGTCGACCACCTCTTGCGTCCGCGCCCGCGGGGGTTTCTCCCCGTCCGGGCCCGGCGGCCGCGGATTCCCCTCCGCTACCGGGAATCAGCTTGGCCCCTGTACTGTTCAACAGGTAGAGTGACGGACGCGCGAGCGTTCGCCGCTCGCATGTCGGCCGCCCCGCCTGGCGGGGAGGCCGTGACAATTCCACAGGGGGTGATCGGTTTCGACTTCGGTAGTCGTTCCAGGGGAAGCGGGTCGAGGGTTGCGTTTGTGACCTCGTTAATCCTGCATTCGCGTAAACACAAGTGCCAATTCTAAGCGCACTGAGTTCGCTCTCGCTGCCTAAGCGATAGCGTCTCTGTCGGCCTGGGCTCGTCATCGGCCCAGATCCCGGCATCAGCTAGATGACTTACCGCTCAGATCAGGCCACGGGGCCTGAGCGGGACATCTTCGTGGCTGGGCCTGTCAGCGATGTGTCCGTGCAAGCGCTGAGGCCGAGTAGAACGACAGCGCGGACTGCACCCGGAGAAGCCCTGGCTCGGTGCTGAAGGACGCGGGTTCGATTCCCGCCACCTCCACATGACTCAGGACGACCCTGCTCGGCGGCCTTCGGCCGCCTCGCCGGGTCGTCCTTCGTGTTTTCCGGGGGGAGACCCCCCGAACCCCCCGAGGTACCCCCCTGTGGTCGGGGCCGCGCTGGTCGGCGGGGCCGGTGGGGTCGTTCCTGACGACATGGGGCTTCGTCTTTGTGGGGCGGGGCTGTCCGCGATGTTTCTCGGGGGTCCCCGAATTTTCTGAGGTACCCCCTGCGGCTCTGGTCGGTGGAGCTGTTCCTGGTCCCGCGAGGCTTCGCCTTGTGGCCCGGGGTTTTGCGAGAATTCCCCGAGGTGCACCCCTGTGGCTCGGGTTGTGCTGGTCGGTGGAGTGGCTCCCGGCGGCACGGCTGTGGCCGGGGCGGTTTTTCGCCTTCGACGCAGGCTGTGTCGGGAAGGCTCCTCGTCGCGGTCCGCTTTCGTGTTCGGCCTCTGGCCTGCCTGTTCGTGGCGGGTCAGGGGCGTTCTTCGTGTCTGGGGTCGGTACGGCTAGATAGGTTGCGATCCTACCTAGGTAGCTCTAGGGTCTAGGTAGCGAACACGAATGAAGGGGGAGTCGCGCATGGACCGCCGCGCGAGCTGGCTCAAGGGAGTGCTGGACCTCCTGGTCCTGGCCAGCCTGACCGGGGGTGAGAGCTACGGGTACGCGATCGCCAGGCGGCTGGACGAGTCCGGTTTCGGCAGGATCCGGGGCGGCACGCTCTACCCCGTGCTCAACCGGCTGGAGGAGGCCGGGCTCGTGGACGCCGAGTACCGGACGGCCGAGAAGGGCCCGGGCCGCCGCTACTACGTACTGACCGACGAGGGCCGCGCCGTCCTGAGCGAACAGGGCGCGGCCTGGATGGAGTTCGACGCCTCGGTGCGCTCGGTACTCGAAGAGGGGGGAATCCGATGAGCGACTACCTCACCCGGCTCGCGGAGCTGCTGGGCGAACGCGGTGTGGACGCGGACAGGTCACGCGTCCTGCTGGAGGACCTGGCCGCGCACACGGCCGAGAGCGGAGCCGACCCGGAGGAGGAGTTCGGCCCGGCCGAGGAGTTCGCCGACGCCTTGGCGCCCCCGACCGGCGCGCGGGACGAGGCCGCCGCGGAGCCGGACGTGCTGGTCTGGTCGGCCGACGCCTTCGAGGGCCCCGCCCGGCTGGCCGCGATGGGCGCCCAGGGCTGGGAGGTGGAGCGGGTGGACCGGCTCGGCCGCTTCGTCAGCCGTCGCGCCCCCGAGCGGCCGCAGACCTGGGAGTACCGCCAGGAGCTCAGCCCCGGCCCGGGCGACCGCGAGCGCCTCGTCCAGCGCCTGGCCCCCGAGGGCTGGGAGCCGTGCGGCCACTGGTCGGTCCTGGCCTACTTCAAACGCCCCGGGTCGGCCACCTCCGGACCCGCGGCCGAACTGGCCTCCCCGCCCGCGCCCGGCCGCCGTCGCTACTTCCTGGGCTGGAGGGGCGCACTGACCATCGGCGCCTGCCTGCTGATCGCGGTGGTCGCGGGGACCTGGTCGGTCCTGCGGCTGGCGGACGGGGCGGAGGGCGCCGCCGACTGGGCCGGGTTCGCGGTCGGCGCGGTCCTCGGCGCGCTCCTGGCCATCGGGCTCCTCCGGGGTGCCGTGCGGCTCGCGGCGGCCCGACGCGACCCCGGCGGAAGGCGCTCCGGGAGGGCGGAGGTACCGCACTCCCGGTGACTTTCCGGGTACGGTCGGATTCGAGGCGGTGAACCGGGGCCGCGACGAAAGCGTTATCCTCTTTGACCCCCCGACCCCGTATCCGCGGGTGAGCGAGAGCCTTCGACCGAAAGCCTTCCGATGCCGAAGAAGACAGCCGCCTCCCTCAACGCCAACCGATCCTCCCTGGTGCACAAGGTGCGCTACGCGCTGCGCAACCCCGGCAAGGTGGTGCCGTACGTGCGCCGCTCCGCCCGTGACCTGCGGCTGCGCCTGACCCACCGCGACCACGTGGACTACTACCGGGCGGTGATGGCCTCCGACGCCGCCCGCGACCCCAGGTCGGCGGTGGGCAGCCAGAGCCAGGAGCGCTGGCTGGCGCTGGGGCAGATGCAGTTCGACTACCTGGTCGAACACGGTCTCAGACCGGAGCACAGGATGCTCGACATCGGCTGCGGGAACCTGCGCGCCGGGTGGCGGCTGATCGACTACCTCGACCCGGGCGGCTACTACGGGATCGACATCTCCCCGGACATCCTCATCGCCGCCAAGGGCGTGCTGGCCGAGCGCGGGTTGCAGGAGAAGCTGCCGCACCTGACCATCACGCGGGACCTGACCTTCTCCTTCCTGCCGGAGGGCTACTTCGACGTCGTCCACGCGCACAGCGTGTTCTCGCACTCGCCCATCGAGGTGATCGACGAGTGCCTGGCCAACGTCGAGCGGGTCCTGGCGCCGGGCGGGTTCTTCGACTTCACCTACGACCGAACCGAGGGAGTCGAGCACCAGGTGCTGCGGGAGGACTTCTACTACCGGACCGAAACGCTGATCACCCTCGCGGAGAAGCACGGGCTGTCGGCCCGGTTCATGGAGGACTGGGAGAAGCGCCCGCACGGCCAGTCCAAGATCCGCGTCACCGCGCGCGGCTGACCGGATGCCTCCGCGGGTTCCGGGACGGCTCGGGCGTCCTCGGCGCGTGCCGTGGGCGCGGGGCCGCGGGCGGCCCCGCGCCGGGCGGTGTCAGAAACCGGAGACCGGGCGCGGCGTGTAGTGGCGCTCCAGTTCCGCCACCTCGTCGTCGGTCAGCTCCAGCGACAGCGACGCGATCGCGTCGTCCAGGTGGTGCGGCCTGGTGGCGCCGATGATCGGCGAGGTCACCGCGGGATTCCGCGACACCCAGGCCAGGGCGATCTGCGCACGGGGAACCCCGCGCCTCCGGGCGACCGCGCCGACGGCGTCCGCGATCGACCGGTCGGCCTCCGCGTACAGCCGTGAGCCGAACGCGTCACCGCGGCTGCGCGCCGTCTCCTCCTCCCACGCGCGGGTGAGCCGGCCGCGCGCCAGAGGGCTCCACGGGATGACCCCGATGCCCTCGTCCGCGCACAGGGGCAGCATCTCCCGCTCCTCCTCGCGGTAGAGCAGGTTGTAGTGGTTCTGCATGGTGGCGAACCTGGTCCAGCCGTTGACGTCGGCGACCCTCAGCGCCTTGGCGAACTGCCAGGCGTGCATCGAGGAGGCGCCCACGTAGCGCGCCTTGCCAGCCCTGACCACGTCGTGCAGGGCCTCGACGGTCTCCTCGATCGGCGTGGCGGGGTCCCAGCGGTGGATCTGGTACAGGTCCACGTAGTCGGTGCCCAGGCGCCGCAGGCTGTGGTCGATCTCGGTGAGGATCGCCTTGCGCGAGAGCCCGCCGCCGTTGGGGCCCGGGCGGGTGCGGCCGAACACCTTGGTGGCCAGCACGATCTCGTCGCGGTCGGCGTACTCGGCCAGGGCGCGGCCGACGATCTCCTCGCTGCTGCCGTCCGAGTAGGTGTTGGCGGTGTCGAAGAAGTTGACGCCCGCCTCGACCGCCTGGCGGATGAAGGGTCTGCTGGCCTCCTCGTCCAGGGTCCAGTCGTGGGTGCCCCTGGCGGGGTCTCCGTAACTCATGCAGCCGAGGGTGACGCGGGAGACGTCGAGTCCGGTCCGGCCCAGCTTGACGTAGTCCACGGGCTCGCCTTCCGTCGAGGGGGTGGGGACGGCACGACTCTAGGGTGCCGGGGTGCGGGCTCCCGGCCCGGCCTCCAGGAATCTACGTCGTAAAGCTCCATGGAAGAGCCAGGCCGGTACGCGGACGGGTGCGGTGCCGGTCGCACCGCACCCGTCCCGCGCGGCCGTCACGCCTCGGTGGCTCCCACGAGCCAGGCGACCTTGTGGGCCGTGACGCCGAGGCTCCCACTGCTGCCGAGGTAGACCCCGAACGAGGCGATGAACGCGTAGTCGTGCTCTCGGCGCTCACAGATCACGTCCTCAACCGCACACGCGGATGACGGGTTGCGCACACGCAGGCAGGGCGACGACTGTTCGTCGACCACGTCCGCCCGTACGTCGTAACGGGACAGTTCCGCGGCGAGTTTGCCGAGGTGCTCGTGCTCCTCGGAGGGCACACGGGTCGGCTGCTCGTCCCTCGTCTGTCTCGACTTGGCCATGGCGCAGATCCTTTCGTGTCGAGCGTGGTGGCTCTCCTCGATGCCCTGCCGCCATTGTCACCCAGGGTTATATTACTAGTCCGTAACGCGGTTACGACACGCCGTTACTCCACCCAGGCGCCCTCGTACACCACCTCGCGGACTTCGAGGTCGTCGTCGAGCACGACGAGGTCGGCGCGCCCTCCGACCTCGATCCGGCCCACCCCGTCCAGCCCCAGCGCCGCGGCCGGAACCGACGACGCCGACCGCACGGCCTCGGGCACGTCGACGCCCAGGCCCCGCACGGCGTTGCGCACCGCCTGGGGCAGGACGATCGTGCTGGAGGCGATCGTGCCGCTCTCCGCCAGGCGCGCCTCGCCGCCGCTCACCCGCACCCGCAGGTCGCCCAGCGTGTACTCGCCGTCGCCCAGGCCCGTCGCCGACATCGCGTCCGTCACCAGGGACACCCTGTCCGCGCCCGCGGCGTCGAAGACCAGCCCGGCCGCGCCCGGGTGGACGTGCACGTTGTCCAGGATCAGCTCGACCGTCACGCGCTCGTCGCCCAGTGCGGCGGCGATCGGCCCCGGGTCGCGGTGGCCCAGCGGACGCATCGCGTTGTACAGGTGGGTGGCCACCGACGCACCCGCGTCGAAGGCCGCCAGCGTCTGCTCGTAGGTGGCCTCGGTGTGCCCCACCGCCGCCACGACGCCGGAGGAGGCCGCCGCGCCGATCAGGTCCAGTGCTCCGGGCAGCTCCGGGGCCACCGTGACCATGCGCACGTGCCCCCGCCCGGCCTTGAGCCAGCGGTCGAACTCGGCGGTGTCGGGGTCGCGGAGCAGGTCGGGGTCGTGCGCCCCGCATCTGGCCCGGGAGATGAAGGGGCCCTCCAGGTAGATACCCGCCAGCTCGCCCGCGTCGCACAGTTCGGCCAGCGCCGCCACCTGGCGCAGGGTGTCCTCCGGGGTGGCCGCCACGAGGCCGCCCACCAGCGCGGTCACGCCCCGGGAGCGGTTGAACGCGATCGTCTCACGGACGCCCTCGGGGTCGGTCTCGGTGAACGCGTGCCCGGCGCCGCCGTGGACGTGGGTGTCCACCATGCCGGGGACGACCCAGGCGCCGCCGAGGTCGCGGCCGTCGGGAACGGGTCCGTCCGAACCCAGCGCGGCCACGCGGCCGTTCTCGATCCTCAACCATCCTTCGTGGACCCCGTCGGGGGTGACGACGCGCGCGTTGGTGAGTGTGACGGGGGTGTGGGCCATGTGAGGGGTTCCTCGTGCTCGTCTCGTCGGTGTGTGTCGCACATTACACAGGCCTTCGGAGCCGTCACCGCGGGCTTCCGTATCGCCTGCGGAGCTGGGTGATCCCGCTTCCTGGGACGGCTGTCCGAGGGGTGGACCGCCCACCGTGGTGCGCGCACGCATTGACGATAACGGCCGGGGCGCTTCATGATGGAGACATGTCCGCCGGTGAGCTGCTTGTCCAGCGCCTGCATGTCGATCTGAGACAGCAGGCGAGCGCGCTCTGTCGTAGCTAGCGCCCTGCGGGGTTTCGCCCCGCGCCTTTCGTGCCCCGTCGCACGTGCCCTGTCGCAGACACCGGACGCTCATCTCTTCCCCTGGGTTCTGTGGGGACCGCCCCGCGGTCGCCGAAGCAGACCTGCCAGGCCCGACACGGGCGGTTTTCGGACAGCGTGGTCCGCTCCCGCCGTGTCGGAGGCGAGGAACCGCGAGAGTCCAAGGACGTTCGTCACCCCTCCTTCCGGTGTCAACCGCCCCGCCGTCCTCCCCGGCTGGTGTCTCCTCCGATCCCGGCTCGCTCTGTTCGAACCCAGGAGTTCTCGCATGACCCGCTTCACCGTGCTCGTCGCCGCCCCCCAGATCCGTTCCTCCGTCCGCGACGCCGCCCTGCGCGCGGCCTCCGAGGTCGCCGCCCGCGCGGGTGTCGACTCCCGCCCCGACGTCATCGACATCGCCGAACTCGGCGCCGAACTGCTCTCGGAGTCCTCCGCCGCGGTCGAGGCCGCGCTGGCGAAGGTGCGCGAGAGCGACGTCCTGCTCGTGGCCTCCCCGCAGGCGCACGGCACCTACACCGGGCTGCTGAAGGTCTTCCTCGACCGCCTGCCCGAGCTGGGACTGGGCCACACGGTCGCGGTTCCGCTGGCGGTCGTGGAGGACCTGCGCAACAGCCGGGGCATCGAGGAGGACCTGCGTATCCTGCTGGCCGACCTGGGCGCCTGGGTGGCCGAGCCCGGCCTGATCCTGGCCGAGGGGGAGACCGGCCAGCCCGACAGCGTGGTGCGGGCGTGGGCCGACGTCGCCGCCCCGGGCCTGCGCGAGGCCGTGTCGGTGGCCGTCTGACCGGGGTCGCCGCGGCGGTCCCGTAGCGGCGGGTCCGTGGTGGCGGGGGAGACGCGCAGGAGTGTCCCGCCTCCTCCCCGGCCTCCGCGGGGTCCGCACGCCGCTCCCCCGTCTGCGCCGGGGCGGCACGCCGTCCCCGCGCACGTGCGCCTCCTCCGCGCGCCCGTGTGCGGTCTACGCGTGGGCGCGTTTGCGGCTCGTGTCCGCCTCGGCGGCCGCCACGTTGCCGCGGACCAGGACGACCACGACGAGGGTGAGGGCGAATCCGCCCACGCGCAGGGCCAGCATGACGGGGTCGTCGGGCAGCCGCTCGCCGAACAGGATCGTGCCCATGACGACCATGAACACGTTGCCCACGACGTTGGACACCGGGGCGGTGATGGAGGCGCGCGAGCGCTGGAGCGAGGTCTGGAAGAGGACGATGCCCACCGCCCAGCCCACCGCGTACAGGTAGGGGTAGGGCGACAGCAGCGCGGGGACGATCGCGTCCCACAGGCCGTGGTCGGCCAGCAGGCCGCCCAACCCCTTGCCCTGGAGGCCCGCGCTGCCCTGGGCGAAGCCCGCGGCCGCGCCCAGGGCGGCGGCGGACACGTAGCGGCCGCGGCCGCCGGCCAGGCCTACGACGACCAGGCACACCGCCACGGTGAGCAGGCTGACGGTGATGAGCAGCGGTGCGTCGGCGGTGGTGCCGGTCTCGGCGCCCTCGGCGGTGGAGAGGCTGAGCAGGCCGAGCGCGACCGGCATGATGCCGAGGGCCACGTACTCGCCCCGTGTGACGCGCTCGCCCAGGACGAGGGTGATGACGAGGATGCCGCACGCGACCCCGGCGGCGAAGGCGGGCTGGGCCACGGACACGGGCGCCAGGCCGAGCGAGACGATCAGGCCGACGCTGCCCACGGCGGCGAAGAGGCAGCCGAGCACCCAGCGGGGGTTGGTGAGCAGGACCCGGGCCAGGTGGAGGGGGCGGTTGATCGAGATCGACTCCGCGCCGTGCAGGGCGCGCTGTTCCACGGTCAGGCCGACGGTGTAGACCACCGCGGACAGCAGGGCTACCAGGAGTCCGGTCACGGGGGGTCCTGCTTTCCGTCGGGGCGCGGAGTCGAGAGGGCGGGGGCGGCCGCTAACGTCGGTGTAGGCGGTTCCGCTCGGCCGCAGCGAGTTGACGAATTATATATAACCAGTTCTAGTCTTGTCTGACGAACCCCCTGCTGGGGGTAGAACCCGTTCTGGGAACGCAGGGGGAGCGGTGCGCGGATCCGACGAACGCTCCGTGTGGTGGTCGCGCGTGGCCGACCGCTTCGGCAGGTTTCGGTTCCGCTGGCCCGGACTGCGCCGGTCCCGGTCCGCCGAACCGGGGCGGGACCGCCCGCGAGCGCCGCGTCTGGGGTTGCTCCTGGATCGGTGGCCCCGATGGCTCCGCCTCCCGTTGCTCCGGCCCCGCTGGGACAGCCACTCCCGTTTCGAACCCGGGCCCTTGGGGCTGCTCGGCGTCATGCTCTCGGCGATGGCGGTCACCCTGCTGCTGATCCAGAGCGGCTCCGGGGGAGGCGCCGCGGAGGGTGGGCGCGCCGAGGAGCCCGTCACCGTGCCGGGCCCGCCGGACGGCGAACTGCGCGTCATGGTCGTCGGCGACTCGCTCTCCCAGGGCAGCAGCGGCGACTACACCTGGCGCTATCGCCTGTGGTCCCATCTGCGAGAGGCCGGGGTGGAGGTGGACTTCGTCGGCCCCTACGACGGCGTGTACGGGTTGGCGGACCGCGAGTTCGGCAACCAGGACTACGCCGACCCCGACTTCGACACCGACCACGCCGCCCGCTGGGGCACCACCGCGCAGGACCTGTCCACCGGGGCCGCGCGGGTGGCCGCCGAGTACCGGCCGCACTACCTGCTCCTCCTGGCCGGTACCGAGGACATCCTGGCGGGCGAGGACGCCGACAGCGCGCTGGAGGGGGTGGGCGAGACGGTGTCCACGGTGCGCGTCGTGCGGGGGCAGACCCGGTTCGTCCTCGGGGAGCTCCCGCCGGTGGAGGACCCGCGGGCCAACGCCGAGATCGACCGGTTCAACATGGGTCTGGTCGACCTCGCCGCGCAGCTCACCTCCAGCGAATCGCCCGTGGTGGTCGCGCGGGTCGCCGACGGGTACGCCCCGGCCAGCGACAACTGGGACGAGGCGCACCCCAACGCGCGCGGCGAACTGAGGATCGCGGCGGCCTTCGCCGACGCGCTCGCCGAACCGCTGGGGGTCGGACCGACCTACCGGCGGCCGCTGCCGGAACCGGCGGTGGGGCCCACGACCGCGCCCGAGCCCGTGGCGGAGGAGTCCGAGGACGGCCTCGTGCTCAGTTGGGAGACCGTGCCCGGCGCGACCGGCTACCGGGTGGTGCAGCGGCGCGTGGGACCGGACCCGGACGAGGCCGTCGTGCTCCCCGTGGACGTGCGCGCCGACGGGGACAGCCGTTCCGTGCTGGTGGGGGCGCTCTTCAGCGGAGCCCGCTACGAGTTCGTGGTGCGCTCGTTCAAGGGCCGGGACGAGGGGATGGAGTCCGAGCCCCTCCCGTGGGTGTGGGACGACGATCCGCCGCCGGGGCCGTCCTGGCTGCGCGTCGTCGACGGCGGGGCGGCCGTGGAGTGGGAGGAGGTCGAGGAGGCCTCCCACTACGAGGTGTGGGTGCGCGCGCTGGACTGCGGGGCCGCCGACGACCGGCGGGCGCCCGCGTTCGGGGGCCGGTCCGGGCCGATGGCCGACCACGGCCGGGGCGTGTTCCCGGCCGACGACCGGCGGACGCCCGTGGACGGCGACCCGTACGCGTCCCTGGAGGGCGACCACGCCTCGGAGGAACCCGTCGAATCGCCCGTCCCCAGCGGCGGGCCGTCCGACCCCGTGCCCGACGCGGACCCCGGTCCGCGGCCCACCCCCACACCCACTCCGGCCCCCACGCCGTCCGTGCCGGAACCCGAGCCCGTCACGCCCGGTCCGGACTGCGAGCGCCGCGACGGGCTCGGCCCCGGGGACGGGCGGGGATGGCGCACGCTGGGCCCGGTGGGGGAGGAGCCGCGCTGGTCGGTGACGGTGTCGGGTCCCTACGAACTCGTGGTCCGCTCCTACCGCGACTACGTGGAGGGCGGCTACTCCGACAGCGTTCTGCTCGCGCGGGGCTGACGGCGGGCCGAGGGGTTGCTTTCCAGGGGCGGAGGTCGACGGTGTCGTTCACAGGGCTGATGGTCCGGCGAGTGCGGGGAGCCCCGGGAGGAAGGGGCGTTCGTCGCGGAAGGGGCGCCAGAGGAGAAGGGGGCGTCCGGCTGCTGCCCCGTCTGCTGCCGTGGGCCGTGGGACTGCTGGCCGGTGTGCTGGCGCTCGGTCCCGCGCTGGGGCCCGGATACGTGCTGCGCTACGACATGGTGTTCGTGCCCGACCTGTCGCTGGGCACGGTGCTGCGGGGTGCGGACGGGTTCCCCCGCGCGATTCCCAGTGACGCCGTGGTGGCGGCGCTGTCCGCGCTTCTGCCCGGGGACGCGGTGCAGTCGCTGGCGCTGCTGGCGGTGTTCGCCGTGGGCGGGGCCGGTGCCGCGCGCCTGGTGCTGCGGGTGCTGCCCCGCGGCGGCGCCGGGGTCCTGGTGGCGTCGGCCGCCGCCGGGACGGCCTACGTGTGGAACCCGTTCGTGGCCGAGCGGCTGCTGTTGGGCCAGTGGGCGATGCTGCTGGGCTACGCAGGGCTGCCGTGGGTGGTGGGGGCGGCCGTCCGTCTGGCGAGGGTGCGGCCGGGTTCGGGGCTCGCCGGGCTGGTGCGCGCTCTGGTGCCCGCCGCGGTCGGCGGGTTCTCGTCGGTGGTGCTGACCGCCCTCACCGCCGGTCCCGTCGCCCTCACCGCCCGTCCGCGCGCGCCGCGCTGGTGGGGGCGGGCGGTGCTGTTCGTGCTGGCGCTGGTGGTGGTCTCCCTGCCCTGGCTGCTTCCGTCCCTGGTCAGCGGGGCGGGTACGGACCCGGCCGGGGTGGCGGCGTTCGCGGCCCGTTCGGACACCCCGTTCGGGGTCCTCGGCTCCCTGCTGCTCCTGGGCGGGGTGTGGAACTCCGGTGCGGTTCCGGCGGGCTACGGCGAGCCGGTGACGGCCGCGGCCCGCCTGCTGCTGTGTCTGCTGGCGTTGACGGGCTGGGTGTGGTTGCTGCGCCGGGAGCGGCCGGCGTTCGGCCCCGGTCTTTCGGTGGCCGCCGCCCTGGGCCTGCTGATCGCCCTGCTGGGTGCCACCGGGCCGGGGCGTGCGCTGCTGGTCTGGCTGATCTCCGCCTGGCCGGGATTCGGGCCGCTGCGCGACGGCCAGCTCTACGTGGCCCCGCTGTCCCTGGTCCAGGCGCTCGGCCTCGGCGCGTGTGTGTGGTGGCTGGCCGGACGGCAGGGTGCTGCGCTGCGGACGGGGCTCGCGGTGTTCGTGGCGCTGCTGCCGGTGGTGGTGCTGCCGGGGCTGCTGTGGGGCGCGAGTGGCCGGTTGGCCCCGGTGCACTACCCCGGGGAGTGGCTGGCGGCGCAGGAGGCGGTGGCCGCCGACGACCGGCCCGGGGCGGTGCTGGTGCTGCCCTGGAGCGCCTACCGCGGCCCCGACTGGTCGGGGCGGGCCACGGTCGTCCTGGACCCGGCGACCAAGCTCTTCGACCGGCGCACCCTGTGGAACGACGACCTGGTCGTGGGCACCCCGGACGGGGGAGAGGTGGTCGTGACCGGGGAGGACGCGCGGGCGCGGCGGGTCGCCGGGGTGCTCGGGCCCGACCCGGCGACGGGCCTGCCCGAGCGGTTGGACGCCGCAGCGCTGGGCGGGCTGGGGGTGCGGTACGTGGCGGTGTCCGCGCCAGCCGATAACCAGTTCTGGTCAGGTGTGGAGGGCCTGTCCGTGGTGGTGGAGGGCTCCGACATGGTGCTTCTTCGGGTGCAGGACCAGCATGTAAAGGCTGACAAAGCTGGCATTCCGGGGTTGGAAGTTACCGGCGGGTTAGTTACAGTTGGGGCAATCATCTGGTCTATGGCTAGATCAGGTTCTAGTCTCGTTTTCCAGCGCTCCGGACCCAGCGCGGGATCGGGCGCGCGGAAGGAGATCCCCAAGTGATCAAGGTAATCGCCGCCTGCGTCATCGGCGCGGCCCTGGCGGGAGGTGCCACCTTCGTGGCCACCAGCCTCGCCACGGACTCGACCGCCACCGCGGAACCGGTGAACGAAACCCTCTACAACTACGGCGACCGCTAGGGCGGCCGTACGGCGGAGGTTCGCGGGCGCTCCGCCCCCGGCGGGGCGCCCCACTCCCCGACTCCCGCGGCCCCGGGTGCCCTCCCCCGGCCGCCTACCACCACCGACGTCCGGCCCACGGGCCCGTTCGGCGTGCGCTCCACCCTTCCCCCAGGGGGTCGCCGTGCGTGTTCACCCGCACGCGCGAGGTAGCGGCACGCGGTCCGGCCGGACACCGCGCGGAAGGAGAGCGTGTGGTCTTCCAGAAGGTCCACCGGATCCGTCAGGAGACGGAACCGGGCCTGCCCGCGGTCACCGAGGCCCCGGCCGCCGTCGTCCCCGTCCAGGTCCCGACCGGCACGGGCACACCCGCTGGTCCGGACGTCCCCGCCGACCTCGGGCCGCGCCTGGACGGGGTCCGCCTGGTCATGGTCAACTGGCGCGACCCCTGGCAGTCCACCGCGGGGGGAGCCGAGGAGTACTCCTGGCGGATCAGCCGCCACCTGGCCGAACGCGGGGCCATCGTCACCTTCCTCACCAGCCGCGAGCCCCACCAGGCGCGCGTGGAGACCAGGGACGGGATCGTCATCCGCCGCATGGGCGGCAGGTTCACCGTCTACCCGCGCGTCATGGCGTGGCTGGCCCTGTGGCGCCGCGAGTACCAGCTCGCCTTCGACTGCATGAACGGCGTCCCCTTCCTGTGCCGCCTCGTCCTGCGCCGCAGCACGCGGGTGGTCAGCGTCGTCCACCACGTCCACGACCTCCAGTTCAACGCCTACTTCCCGGCGCCCGTCGCCTGGCTGGGCCGCACGCTGGAGTCGGTCGTGGCCTCGCGCGTCTACCGCCGCTGCACCACCGTCACCGTCTCGGAGTCCTCCCGCCGGGCCATGCGCGAGAAGCTGGGCTGGCGCGCGCCGATCGAGATCATCCACAACGGCGGACTCCCCGGGCCCCAGAAGCCCCTCGACGACGCGCCCGCCCCCGCCGACATGGGCCACCCGGCCGTGGTCAGCCTGGGCCGCCTGGTCGTCCAGAAGCGGGTCTCGCGGGTGGTCGACCTCGCCCGCGCGCTGCGTGAGGAGCACCCCGACCTGAAGGTGCACATCATCGGCCGCGGCCCCGAGGGCGAACCCCTGGCGGAGCAGGTCGCCCGTGACGGCACGGGCGACCGCGTGCGCCTGCACGGCTTCCTGCCCGAGGAGGACAAGAACAGCGTCCTGGCCTCGTGCCACCTCCACGTCACCGCCTCCGAGTTCGAGGGCTGGGGCCTGACCGTCATCGAGGCGGCCCGCCTCGGCGTGCCCACCGTGGCCTACGATGTGGACGGACTCCGCGACTCGGTCCGCGACGGCGAGACCGGGTGGCTCGTACGCGAGGGCGAGGAACTCGCCGACGTGGTCGCGCGCGCCCTGGAGGAGCTGTCCGACCCCCGCCGGGCCGAAGCCGTCCGCCGCGCCTGCCGCGCGTGGGCGTCCCGGTTCACGTGGGAGGCCAGCGGCGCGCGGATGACCCGGCTCGTCGCGAGGGAGCTGGGCCTGCCCGGCGCCGCGGAACCGGACGCCCCCGCCACCGACGCCCCCGTCCCCACTCCCGGCACCGCCCCCGCACCGGACGCCCCCGTCCCCGACCCCCTCACCTCCGACGACCCGGGCGCCCCCGACGCCCGGAACACGGCAGCAGGCAGGAAAGCGAAGACGTGACACCGACGGAATCCACCGCCAGGCGCGAACCGGAGGATTCCCGCACACCACCTTCCACCGGCCCCGGCGGTGCCGATCCCCGCCTCCTGGCCCGGCTGAAGGTCCTCACGGTGTGCCTGCTCCTGGGAGCGCTGGCCGCCAGCATCGACCCCGGCAGGATCGTCAGCGACACCAAGCTCGACCTGACGGCCGACCCCCTGGGGTTCATGGAGCGCGCCCTGCACCTGTGGGACGCCTCCTACTTCGGCCAGATCCAGAACCAGGCCTACGGGTACTTCTTCCCCAACGGTCCCTTCCACCTGCTGTTCGACCTGCTCGGCATGCCCGACTGGCTCATCCAGCGCCTGTGGATGGCCGTCCTGCTCGTCGCCGCGTTCACCGGCGTGTACAAGGTCGCCGGGGCGCTGGGCATCGGCACCGTCAACACCCGCATCCTGGCCGGGGTCGCCTACGCGCTGGCCCCCCGCGTGCTGACGCTGCTGTCGTACAACTCCGCCGAGTTGCAGCCCATGCTGCTCATGCCGTGGATCCTGCTGCCCCTCGTGCTCGGGGCCCGGCACGGCCGCTCGCCCGCCCGCATGGCCCTGCTGTCGGGCCTGGCCTTCCTGCTGTGCGGCGGCACCAACGCCGCCTCCGAACTGGCCGTCCTGGTCGTGCCGGGGCTCTACCTGCTCACCCGGGCGAACGGTCCGCGCAAGTGGCGCCTGATGGCCTGGTGGACGGTCGCGCTGGTCCTGGCCTCGTTCTGGTACGTCGCGCCGCTGCTCCTCATGGCGCGGTACGTGTTCTCGTTCATGCCCTACACCGAGGACGCCGCCGTCACCACCGGCGTCACCTCGCTGCTCAACGCGCTGCGCGGCACCTCCAACTGGATGGGCTTCCTGCCCGACCAGGGCAACACCGCGCTGCCCTCGGGGGCGGAGCTGTCCACCACCCCCTGGCTGATCGCGGTCACCGCGCTGGTGGCGGGACTGGGCCTGGCCGGGCTGGTCAACCGGCGCACCCCCGAACGGCTCTTCCTCATCGCCAGCCTCCTCACCGGCACCGCGGTCATCGTCGCGGGCTTCACCGGCGACCTCACGGGCCCCTTCGCGGCAACCATGCGCGAGCTGTTCGACGGCCTCCTCTCCCCGTTCCGCAACGTGCACAAGTTCGACGCGCTCGTGCGCCTGCCCCTGGTGCTGGGCCTGGCCCACCTGCCCGTGGTGGTGGCCCGGGACCTGGCCGACCGCGGGGGCACGCCCGTGCCCGGACGCGTGCGCCGCACCGTCGCGGGCGCCACCGCCGCCGTCCTCGCGGCCACCCTCGTGCCCGTCGGCACCGTGGGGATCGCCCCCGCAGGCGGCTTCGCGCAGATCCCCGACTACTGGTACGAGGCCACCGACTGGCTGGAGGCGCGCGCCGGCGAGCGCGGTATGACCATGGCCCTTCCCGGTTCGGCGCGCGGAGAGTACGAGTGGGGCCGCCCCATGGACGAACCCCTGCAACCGCTGTTCGAGGGGGCCTGGACCAACCACCAGATCATCCCGTGGGGCTCGGCGGGCGTCTCCCGCGTCACCCACGAGATCGACCAGCGCGTCTCCTCGGGACGCGGCTCCGCAGGGCTCGCCGACACCTTCGCGCGCATGGGCGTCACCCACCTCCTCGTGCGCAACGACCTCCAGCGCACCGGCAACAACGGCGGCTGGCCCGCCCGCGTCCACCAGGCCCTGGCCGACTCGCCGGGTATCACCCGGGCCGCCGAGTTCGGCCCGGTCATCGGCTCGCTGGACCACCAGTCCGCCTCCCAATGGTTCGACCAGCCCTACCGGGCGCTGAGCGTCTACGAGGTGGAGGACGCCGCGCCCACCGTCGGCACCGTGCCCGCCGACGAGGTGCTGCGGGTCACCGGCGGCCCGGAGTCCGTGCTCCACCTGGCCGAACAGGGGGTGGTCGACGACGACCGCCCGATCCTGCTCGGGGACGACCCCGGAGCCGGGGAGGTCGCCGCCCGGGACACGATCGTCACCGACACCGCCCGCCGTCGCGAGGTGGTCTACTCCAACGTGCGCCGCAACGTGTCGGCCACCCTCACCGAGGACCAGGAGCTCGAACGCGACGTCCCCGCCCCCGACGTCCTCGACCCGGCGTGGGAGGACCACGTCGCCCACGCCGAGGACGTCGGGATCGCCTCGGTGCGCGCCTCCTCCGCGGAGAGCGGAGCGGGGGCGCGCGCCGCCGACCGCGACCCGGGGCACGCCCCGCACGCCGCGCTCGACGACGACCTCACCACCTCCTGGCGGTCCAGCGCCTTCACCGGCGCACTGGGGGAGTGGATCGAGGTCGAGTTCGAGGAGCCCCAGGACCTGAACGGGCTCAGCGTCGCCTTCGAGCACCTGCCCGGCGAGCCGCCGCCCTCCCGGGTCACCCTCGTCACCGACGGCGGCGAGGCGCAGGTGCCCGTCGCCGAGACCGAGGAGCCCCAGGAGCTGGCGGCCCCGCCCGGCGCGACCGCCACACTGCGCGTGCGCGTGGACGAGCTGGCCTGGGAGCCGGAGTACCGGTTCGGTACCCGGGTGGGTGTCGCCTCGATCTCCGTGCCCGGCCTGGAACCGGCCCGCACGCTGCGGGTCCCCGGCCCCGCCGACGCCGGAACGCTGCTGTTCACCGGCTCCACCGGTACCGCGCCCGGCTGCATGGAGGGCTCGCACGTGTGGGTGTGCAACCCCGACCTCCAGGTGCGGGGCGAGGACGCGCGCCGCCTGGACCGCACGTTCGAGCTGTCGGCGGAGTCGGCCTCCGCCCCGCACACGGTCTCGGGCGAGGTCGTGCTCACCGACCCCCGCGAGGCGGAGAACGCCGCCAACCGGGCCAGCCCCCACCCGCACGTGACGGCCTCCTCCACGGCCGTACAGCACCCCGCCGCGATGGGCCGGGGCGCGCTGGACGACGACGAGAGCACCGTCTGGTACCCGGACCCGGAGGAGAAGAACCCCTGGCTCGACATCGAGCTGGGCGCGCCCACCGAGATCGGGCACCTGGAGGTGGAGTTCCCGCGCGCCGACAGCGTGCTGCGGCCGATCCGGGTGACCGTCGAGGGCGGCGGTACCGTGCGCGAGGGGTGGCTGGACGGCAGCGGCCGGGTGGACTTCGCCGAGTTCACCGCGGAGTCGCTGCGGGTGACCTTCGAACGCCCCGAGGGGCAGGCCCTGGAGATCGGCACCGTCACCCTGCCCGGGGTGGAGCCGGTGGAGCCGCTGCCCGAGGGCGACGCCTCCACCGCGTGCGGCCTGGGCCCCACGCTGCGGGTCAACGACCAGCGGGTGGAGACGCGGATCAGCCGGGGCACCCTCGCCGACCAGCTCACCGGCCGCCCGCTGCGCTACGAGAGCTGTACCGACCTGGACCTGGTCGGGGGCGAGAACCGGATCGTGGTCGATCCGGGCAACCGCTACGAGGTGCGCTCGGCGCTGGTGGAGTCCGCCGACCCCGTCTCGGACCGCCCCGAGGTCGCCATGGCCGAGGTGGAGCGGGTGCACGCCTGGGGCCCGGGCGAGCGCCGCTTCGACGTGGACGTCGCCGAGGACAGCCTGCTGGTGGTCAACGAGAACTTCAACGAGGGCTGGCGGGCCCGCCTGGAGGGGGCTGACGCCGCACTGGAGCCGATCCGGCTGGAGGGCTGGAAGCAGGCCTGGGTGCTGCCCGCGGGCAGCGCGGGCACCGTCACCCTGACCTACGCGCCCGACACCGCCTACCACCGGGCCCTGGCCGTGGGCGCCGCGCTGGCCGCGGTGCTGGTGGTCGCCGCCCTGTGGCCCAGGCGTCTGCTGCCCGGGGGCGCGGCGGCCGGGGCCGCGGCCCCGCGGGGCGCCCGCGCCCTGCCCGACGCCGGGCCCGGATGGCTGGGGCGGCGGGTCGTGCTGCCGCTGGGACTGGTCTACGGGGTGTGGGTGGCCGGTGCGGTCGGTGCCGCCCTGGTCGCGGTGATCCTGGTGTGCATGTGGTGGCTGGGGCGCCGGGCGCCCCGGAGGCTGCGGCACGCCAAGCCGGGACGGCCCTCCATGGGCGGGCGGACGCTGCCGCTTCTGGCGGGGCCCTGGCCGGTGGCGGTGTCGTTGGCGCTGGCCGGGCTGGCCATGGGCGCGGGTACCTACCTGGCGCTGTACATGCCCTTCCACGAGGTGACCGAGGTGTTCGGGGGAGCGCTGCGCGGCTGGGTCTCACAACTGCTGTGCCTGCCCGCGTTGGCCCGGCTCGTACTGGCCCTGGGCCAGCCGGGCGACGGTGAGGACGCCGACGCCGATCCGCCGTCGGTCCGTGTCCGAGCGGCCGCTGCGAACGCCGGTGGCGGGGCGAACGGGTCCGCTCCGTCCGGTGGTGCGGCCGGTGTGGCCGATACGACCGATGTGGCCAGTGGTGCCGTCGTTGACGGGACGGGCAAGGCTGCTGGGGCCCATGAGGTCCCCGAGAGGCAGGGGACTGCGGTTGTGGAGGCCAGCGGTACTGGTGGGGTTCGTGAGGAACGAGGACCCGAGGCTGCTGACACCGAGGGAAACAGCGAGGCCAATGGTGCCTCTAAGGCCCATGCGGTTCCTGAGGGACATGGGTCTGATAGTGCCGGGGTCAACGGTGCTTCGGGTGAGGGATACGGGTCTGATGGTGCCGAGGCCGGTGGGGCTAACGGTGCGGCTGGTCCCCATGCGACTCCTGAGGAATACAGGACTGATGCTGTCGGGGCCAGTGGGTCTCACGGCGCTACCGGCACCCCGGCCACTCCTGTGAGCGATGAGGCCGACGGCGCTCCCCACGACGGGGGCCCCTCGGACGACGACCGGTGGGAGAACGACCCCGAGGAGGCCCGGACATGAGCGCGCTCGGCGTCGGGGAGGCCGCCCCCAGCCAGGTCGGCCCCGAGCGCCGACCGGGGCGCTCCCTGCCCCGCGGCACCCTGCTGGTGGCCGTGGGCGCCTTCCTGCTCACCCTGGCCGCCCTGCTCCCGCTCTACGTGTACGAGCGGATGGCCCTGCTGCCCGCCGAGGCCGAGTTAGACATCCGCATGCTGGACGAGGACGCCGGTTACCTGGACACCTCCACGTGGTCGTGGGTGGAGTCGGCCGAGCTCAGCCGGGTCACCCGGGTGGACGCCTCCGCGCACGGCGGCGACTGGTCGGCGTGGGAGATGTCCGTGGACACCTCCGTGCCCGACCGGATGATCGACCACTGGAGCCGCCGCGTCATCGTCGACCGGGAGACCGGCCGGGCGGTCAACTGCTGCGGTGAGCACGTCGACGGCGACCGGGCGGTCCGGCAGGCGGGGCTGGTGTACTTCTGGCCGCCCGGGGACGGGGAGGGCGAGTACCCCTTCTACGACGCCGAGGTGCGGTCCGCGCCGATGTTGGAGTTCCAGGAGTGGGAGGAGGTGGCGGGGGTACCGGTGCGCCGGTACAGCCAGTGGATCGAGTCCACCCAGATGCCCGACTCGGCCCGCCCCGTGCCCGCCTCCCTGTTCCGCCCCGGGGCCACGGGCACGGTCACCGCCACCCGCTGGCTGGAGGTCAGCCGGACGTTCTGGGTGGAACCGGTCAGCGGGATCGTGGTCAACGCCCACGAGACCCGCGCGGAGACCCTGCGCCCGCAGAACGACAGCGGTGAGGCGCCCCTGCTGTACGCGCAGCTGGTCCTGGCCGAGCAGCAGGTCGCGGCCCAGGCCGAGCAGGCCCGCGTGCGCTCGGTGCTGCTGCGCGCCCTCTCCTCGTGGGCGCCGTGGACGCTGACCCCGCTCGGCGGCCTGGTCGTGCTGGTCGGCCTGGTCCGGGCCCGGCGGGGCCGGGACGCGGACGGGGGAGCGGAGCGGGGCCCCGGACGCGCGGAGGGGGAGCCCGTCGCGCCGGCGCCGAGCTGAGGTCCGGCGGAACCGGCGGGCCGCCCGAGCCGCGCCCGGTGCCCCGGGGCGGGAAACACCGGCGGATACGGGTGTTCCGGGGGAGAACGAGCCGTTTCGACCGTAGGATCACACCCATGTGCGGTCGTTATGCCCAGTCCCGGAACGTGCACCAGTTGCAGCTCGCCTTCGGCCTGCCCGAACAGGCCCTTCCCGAGGAGACCGATCCCCGGGCGTGGCCGCCGCTGGAGGAGCTGGACCCGGACTACAACATCTCACCCGGCAGGCCCGTGTACGCGGTGCTCGGACCGCCCCCGCAGGGTGAGGACCGGGGTGAGCCGGGGCCCCGCTCCCTGCACACCCTGCGCTGGGGACTGGTGCCCTCCTGGGCCAAGGACCGCAACATCGGCTACCGGATGATCAACGCCCGCAGCGAGACCATCGCCGACAAGCCCGCCTTCCGCACGGCCTTCCGGCGCCGCCGCTGCCTGCTGCCCGCCGACGCCTACTACGAGTGGCAGCTGATCGGCAGGGACGGGACCGTGCAGGCCAGCACCTCGCCGGTCACCGACCCCCACCACAAGAAGCGCAAGGCCAAGGCGGACAAGAAGCCCTACTCCATCCACTACCCCGACGACCGGCCCCTGGCCCTGGCGGGGATCTTCGAGCGCTGGCGCGACCCGGAGGTGGCCGAGGACGACCCCGCCGCGTGGGTGTGGAGCTGCGCCGTCGTCACCACCGAGGCCGCCCCCGAACTCGCCCACATCCACGAGCGCATGCCCGTCGTCGTGCCCCCCGAGGACTGGGCGGCCTGGCTGGACCCGGCGACCGGGGCCGACGAGCTGGCCCACCTGCTCCAGGACACCCCCGCCGAGCGCTTCGCGGTGGACGAGGTCTCCACCGACGTCAACAGCATCAAGAACAACCGTCCCGACCTGCTCGAACCGCTCTCCGACACCGGGGGAGACGAGCCGCAGACGCTCTTCTGACCCAGGGGAGCGCGGCACGGCCCCGAGCCGACCGCGCTGTCGGGGGTGGCGTGCGGGAGACACTTTTCTATCCCCGGGACGGTGGACAGCCCCGCTCGGCCGACGGATAGAGTGTCCGGGGCCACACGGACCGGGCACGCCCCGGTCCCGCGTGCCCGGGGCGCCCCATGCGTCCCCACATCTTCATACGCAACGCGGGAGCTCGCGCCATGGCGGGCTGAGAGGGCGACTCAACGGTGTCGCCGACCGCAGAACCTGTTCGGGTAATTCCGACGTAGGGAGGCATGCCATGACGGCTCTCGACGGCCGCGACGTCAGTTCCACCGCCGACCACCGGGTGACCACCGGTCCCATCATGGGATCACGCAAGGTCTACCGGGAGGTCGCCACCCCCGAGGGGCACACCCTCCGCGTCCCGCAGCGCCGGGTGGAACTCAGCAACGGCAGCCACTTCGACCTGTACGACACCTCGGGTCCGTACACCGACGACACCGCGCACATCGACGTCCACCGGGGCCTGGCCCCCACCCGCGGGGAGTGGGCCCACACGTCCGCCCCGTCCGGCGGCGCGACCACCCAGCTGGCCCACGCCAAGGCCGGGACCATCACCCCCGAGATGCGGTTCGTGGCCGCCCGGGAGGGCGTGGACCCAGAGTTCGTCCGCCAGGAGGTGGCCGTGGGCCGGGCGGTCATCCCCGCCAACCGGTGCCACCCCGAGTCCGAGCCGATGATCATCGGCAAGAACTTCCTGGTCAAGATCAACGCCAACATCGGCAACTCCGCCGTCACCTCCTCCGTTCCCGAGGAGGTGGAGAAGATGGTGTGGGCCACCCGATGGGGGGCCGACACCGTCATGGACCTGTCCACCGGCAAGCGCATCCACGAGACCCGCGAGCGCATCCTGCGCAACTCGCCCGTCCCGATCGGGACCGTACCCATCTACCAGGCCCTGGAGAAGGTCAACGGCGATCCGGCGGCGCTGAGCTGGGAGGTCTACCGCGACACCGTCATCGAGCAGTGCGAGCAGGGCGTGGACTACATGACCGTCCACGCGGGCGTGCTGCTGCGCTACGTGCCGCTCACCGCCCGCCGGGTCACCGGCATCGTCTCGCGCGGCGGCTCCATCATGGCGGCCTGGTGCCTGGCCCACCACAGGGAGAGCTTCCTGTACACCCACTACGAGGAGCTGTGCGAGATCCTCCGGGAGTACGACGTCACCTTCTCCCTCGGCGACGGGCTGCGGCCGGGGTCGATCGCCGACGCCAACGACGAGGCCCAGTTCGCCGAGCTGCGGACCCTGGGAGAACTCACCCACATCGCCCGCGCGCACGACGTGCAGGTGATGATCGAGGGGCCCGGGCACGTGCCGATGCACAAGATCGCGGAGAACGTGCGCCTGGAGGAGGAGCTGTGCGGCGAGGCGCCGTTCTACACGCTCGGCCCCCTGGCCACCGACGTCGCGCCCGGCTACGACCACATCACCTCCGCGATCGGCGCCGCCCAGATCGGCTGGCTCGGTACGGCGATGCTGTGCTACGTCACCCCCAAGGAGCACCTGGGGCTGCCCGACCGGGACGACGTCAAGACCGGTGTGATCACCTACAAGCTCGCCGCGCACGCCGCCGACCTGGCCAAGGGGCACCCCCGGGCGCAGGAGTGGGACGACGAGCTGTCCAAGGCGCGGTTCGAGTTCCGTTGGCAGGACCAGTTCCACCTGGCCCTGGACCCCGAGACCGCGCAGTCCTTCCACGACCAGACCCTGCCCGCCGAACCCGCCAAGACCGCGCACTTCTGCTCCATGTGCGGGCCGAAGTTCTGCTCCATGAAGATCACGCAGGACGTGCGCAGGTACGCCGAGGAGCACGGGCTGGAGACGGTGGCCGCCATCGAGAAGGGCATGGCCGACAAGTCCGCGGAGTTCGCCGAACAGGGTAAGCGGGTCTACCTGCCCCTGGCGGACCAGGAGACCGCGCAGCACCGGTGAGGGATGGGGCGGGGGCGGCGGCGTCCCCGCCCTAGCCGGGCTTGCGCGCGCTCGCCACCAGGTGCACGCCCACGTAGTCGTCGGACTCCGTGGCGCGCAGTTCCATCTCCACCAGGCGTCCCATCGACCTCGGGTCGCGCGCCAGCATCATCTCCACCGTGGAGGCGGACAGCACCGTGCGGGGCTTGACCCACTCCAGTTCCAGACCGGCTTCGGCGACCGCCTCGGTGAGCTGCTCGGCCGTGAAGCACCGCGTGATGGAGCCGTCCGGCCAGGGCACCAAGAGCACGTCCGCGTTGGGCGCGTGGCTCAGCTCGGGCCAGCGGTCCTGCTCGGCCAGCATCGCCATGCCCAGCACCACCGAGTCCACGCACAGCAGGGCGCGGCCCCCCGGGCGCAGCACCCGGCTGACCTGGGCCAGCGCCTCCTCGGTGGCCAGGTGCCGGGACAGTACCCGGTTGTCGGCGATGACCCCGTCGAAGGAGCCCGGGGCGAAGCTGCGCAGGAAGGCGGAGTCGCCCACCACGTGGCGCAGCCGTCCGCGCCGGGCGGGCCGGGGCACCACCGCGCGCCCGTTCACCAGGGTCAGCGGGCGGCGCACCGCCACGTCCACCGACGGCAGCAGGGTGACCACGTCGTGTCCGGCGGCCACGGCGCGCGGGGCGCCCTGGTAGTCCGCGCCGGAGAGGTCGAGCAGCAGGGAGGGGGTGTCGGGGAGCCACCGGGCGACCTGCGCCTCGGCGACCGCCCAGTAGAACCGCCAGTAGTCCGACAGGCGGTCGGGGGTGGCGAACTGGGCCGCCGTGGGACGGGGGCGGTCGGAGGCCGGGGTCGGGGACGGTCGCACGTGCACTCCTCTCCCATCCTCCAGATGTCCTACCCGCACTCTGCCATGCCTCACCTCCGGTGACGGAGGTAAACGACAAAGTTCGCCCAAGGAGGGACCTTCGTCCCTCCGCGGCGCGGAATCAGCTCGGGCGAAGCGTTGTTCTCCCCTACACCGCGCCCGGAGCAGCAGCGTCCGGGCGCGCCACACGCGAGTATGCGGGGGAGGGCCGACAGACCATGCCGACAGCCGGGACGTGCCTGGAGCGCGAGGAGACGGTGTCGGCGCCACGCGGCGCCGATGCGCGGGTCCGTGCCATGGGACCGTATCGTTGGGGTATGGACGCCCCAACCGGGACCAGCGCGAGGAGGCCGACGGGCTTGGAACAGGGCCAGGAGCAGGAGACAGCCGAGGAACGGGAAGAGCGCTTCGAGAGGGACGTGCTTCCCTTCCTCGACCAGCTCTACTCCGCGGCGCTGCGGATGACCCGTAACCCCGCCGACGCGGAGGATCTCGTACAGGAGACCTTCGCCAAGGCGTTCGGTTCGTTCCACCAGTTCAGACAGGGAACGAACCTCAAGGCGTGGCTCTACCGCATCCTCACCAACACCTTCATCAACTCCTACCGCAAGAAGCAGCGCGAACCGAAGCAGGCGGGGACCGAGGACGTCGAGGACTGGCAGCTGGCGCAGGCCGCGTCGCACACCGCGGCGGGCCTGAAGTCAGCTGAGGCCGAGGCGCTCGAACACCTCCCCGACACCGACGTCAAACGGGCGCTCCAGGAGCTGCCCGAGGACTTCCGGATCGCGGTGTACCTCGCAGACGTCGAGGGCTTCGCGTACAAGGAGGTCGCCGAGATCATGGGGACGCCCATCGGGACGGTCATGTCCCGGCTGCACCGCGGGCGCCGCCAGCTCAGGTCGATGCTGGAGGAGTACGCGGTGGAGCGGGGGTTCCTGCCGGCGCGGGCGGCGGCCGAGGCCGGCGCGGTCGCCTCGGGGACGTCCCCGCGCGGACGGGGACAGGACGTCTCGGATCGAGGAGACCGGCAATGAGCGGCGGCCACGGCGAACACAGCGACACCCCGTGCAGCGAGGTGCTCGCCAAGCTCTACACCTACATCGACGGCGAGTTGGAGGAGGGCAACTACGAACAGGTGCGCGAGCACCTGGACGGGTGCGGGCCCTGCCTCGACGAGTACGGGCTCGAGGAGGCGGTGAAGAAGCTCGTGGCCAAGCACTGCGGCTGTGATCCGGTGCCGATGGACCTGAGGGACAAGGTGCTCAACCGCCTGGCCCGGGCGCGCACGGAGCAGTTGGCCCGGGAGGCGCGCCTGGAAAGCCCGGGCACCGCGCCCTCCTGAGGGAGCCCGGGCACGACCGGGCCCGGTATCGGACGAAACCTGGCACACCTGGTGGCGGAAGCTGGAATTCCAGCTTCCGCCACCTTTTTGTTGGATTTTGTGACCTGTTCCGTTATTAGCGATCTCTGAAGTGATGTGTGGCTTTTATGCACTTTTGCGGGAATGTCGTGCCGTATTCCCCGTGCCTGTCGGGTTTTTGGTCAGGTGCTTCTCTGCCGTGTTCCCGGCTCCTTCACCGACACGCCCGGCACGCCCGGGCCGTTCCGGGTCGTGACCCACTCGGAATGTTTTTTCTGCCCGGCTCCGGGGTTTGTTCCGTATGACTACCTGGGGTAGTCGTGCCTGATGGTTCTGGTCGGCGGGTGGCGGGGCAAGCGCCCAGGCGGTGGATCTTCGCGCGCTCCCACGCCCGGGGGTATGGTTACGCAGAGTAATCGAAGTGCACTACTAATTGAATTCGTAATTCCATATTCCGGAACTTGGCGCCAGCGGGAGGGGGTGTGGTGGCGGTAGTTCGGGTTGGGGGTAATCGGGGCGCTGTCGTTGCCCGTTAAACTGGACGCCATATCCAACGAATGGGGTAATTTACGCGGCGTGCCCGGGGATAACGGTGGTGCGCGCGCGTCGGGGGAGAGGGGACAACGGTGTTCGTCGGCATGCTCCACGCGGTGATGGGTGTTCTTTGGGTGGTAACCGCCTTCAGTGGATGGTCTTGGTGGTAGAACAGAACCGGTGAAACCATGACAGTCCGGTCGTCATCGGCGGGGGGTGAACGGGGGTGCGGGCTCTTCCTGGGGGCGCGCGTGTCTACGTCGGAATCATCGTTGTCAGTGCTGTCACCATCATGCTCATCGGTCCCTACTCGGGCCTGGATCTGCACACACTGGTCCTGATCGCGATTCTCTTCGTGGTCGCGGAGTCGATCAGTACGGCGGTCCTGACGGGCGTCAAGGCGGGGATCTCGCCGAGTTCGGCGGTCTCCCTGGCCGCCGTCGTCCTGGTCGGACCGGTCGGGGCGGCGGTGGTCGGTTTCGCCTCCTGCTTCGCCATCCGCAGGCAGAACCTCGTCAAGAGGGCGTTCAACGGAGCACAGTTCGCACTGGCGGCCTACGCGGCCGGACACGTCTACCTTCTGCTCGGCGGAACGGTGGGAGAACCCGGCCGGGAGGACTTCCCGGCCATCGTCCTCCCCTACGTCGCCGCCGTCCTGACCCACTCCCTGGTCAACTCGGTGCTCGTGGCCGTCCTGATGTGGACCCTGGGCGTCGTGCGCCCCGGCGGCTCGCGTGGCCGGTTCGACTGGCGTCCGCTGGTGGGGGTCGAGCTGTCCTCCATGGGCTACCAGATGCTCGGCCTGGCCATCGCCGCCGTCTGGGGCGGGGTCGGCCTCATCGCACCGCTGCTGGTGCTGCTCCCGCTGTTCATCGCGCGCTGGACCTTCGCCCAGCAGCTGGACGAGGCGCGCGCGCACGAGGCCACCCTGGCCACCCTGTGCCAGGCGGTGGAGACCAAGGACTACTACACCCGGGGCCACTGCATGCGCGTGGCCGAGGGCGCCGCCATGATCGCCCGCGAACTGGGCATGCCCGCCGACCGGGTGCAGAAGATCCGCTACGCCGGGATGCTGCACGACATCGGCAAGCTCGGAGTGCCCACCAAGGTGCTGCAGAAGACCGGCAAGCTCACCGACGACGAGTACGCGGCCATCAAGCTGCACCCCACGCGCGGCTACGAGATCGTGCGGGAGATCAGCTTCCTGGACGAGGCGCTGGCCGGGATCCGGCACCACCACGAGCGCCTGGACGGGCGCGGGTACCCCATGGGCCTGGTCGGGATGGAGATCCCCGAGTCCGCGCGCATCATCAGCGTCGCCGACGTCTTCGACTGCCTCACCTCCACGCGCTCCTACCGCAGGGCGTGGTCGGTGGAGGACGCCGTCGCCGAGCTGCGGGCCTGCGCCGGGACCCAGTTCGACCCCAGGATGGTCGAGGCGCTCGTGCGCGCCGTCGAACGCGAGGGCTGGGAGACACCCGACATCGCCGAGCCTCCGGGCGGCTGCTACGGGTCGGAGGCGGCCGAACGCTCCGTGGAGGAGTCCGGCCGAGCCGGGGGACCGGGGGAGGTGCCCGCCGACGCGTCCGCCGAGGAGAGCGCCGCCGGGGAGCCGTCCTCCGCAGGGGCGGCGGCCGACGAGGCCGCCTCCGCGGACGCCACGGCCTCCGCCGAGGCAGTGACGGGCGGGCGTGAACGATGATGACGCAGAGACAGTCGGACGGGGCCCGGTCGTCCGGGCCCGTGCTGAGCGGTCCCGAGGGCGGCGCCCTCAACCACCAGCGCCCGCGCGGGCCGGTCTGGCGGACCTCCCGGCCGGTGCGCGCGGCGCTGGTCGGCTCGGTGGGCTCGGGCGCCCTGGCCGCGCTGGTGTGGACGGCCTCGACCGGGGTCGTGGAACCGCACGTGGCGCTGGCGTTCTGCCTGGTCGTCGCGGCCGGTGAGCTGGCGCGGATCACTCTGCCGGGCCACCGGGAGGTGGCCCCCATCGCCTCGGCCGGCGCGATCAGCTACGCGTTCCTGCTGTCGCTGGGCTCCGGGCCGCTGCACCACTCCGCCTGGCAGGTGGTGGCGGTGGTCGCCCTGGGGGTGGCGCTGGGCGAGCTGCCGCACATCGCCGTGGGCCGCAGCCCCCGGGTGGAGGACGTGGCCCGCAGGGTGTTCGTCGCGGCGGCGCTGGCGATCGCCTTCCGGCCGCTGGCCGACCAGCTCCACCTGTCGGGCCCGTCGGTGAAGGCCACGCTGCTGATGGCGGCGCTGGTCATGCTCGTCTGGGCGGCGGACTCCCTGCTGGCGGCGGTGCTGCGGGCCGAGCGCCTGCGCACCAGTCCCTCCGTCGCGGTCCGCGACGAGCTGCGCGCCCAGTTCGCCACCGGTGCCGCGATCGGCTCCAGCGGCGTGCTGATCGCGCTGGCCTGCACGGTGACCGGTCTGGGCGGGCTGCTGGTGTTCATCGCCCCGCTGCTGGTGTCGCAGGTGGCCTTCCGCCGCCACGCGGAGGTGCGCCGCACCTACCTGGAGACGGTCCGGGCGCTGTCGCGGGTCACCGAGGTGGGCGGCTACGTGGAGAACGGGCACTCGCGCCGGGTCAGCCAGCTGGCGCACGGGATCGCCTGCGAACTGGGCCTGGCCGAGGCCGAGCTGCTGGAGCTGGAGTACGCCGCCCTGATGCACGACATCGGTCAGCTGTCCCTGCGCGAGCCCATCGCGGGCGGCGCCACCGTGCTCGCCTCGCCCAGGGAGCAGCGGCGCATCGCCGAGCTGGGTTCGGCGATCATCCGGGAGACCGGCGTCCTGGACAACGTGGCCGAGACGGTCCGCCGCCAGTGCGAGCCCCTCGCCGGGGACGGCGACGAGGGGGTCCCGCCGCTGGGCAGCCGGATCATCAAGGTGGCCAACGCCTTCGACGACCTCGTCGGCGACAACGGCGACGCCGAGCGCCGCACGGCGGTCCTGGAGCGCCTGCGCATGGACACCGACAGCGAGTACGACCCCCGCGTGGTGGACGCGCTGGCCACGGTGCTCTCCCGGCTCTGACCCGCGGGATCCGTCCGGCGGGGAGCACCGGCCCGGCCCCGGCGGCGGCCGGGCGCGGACCGTGTCACGGCCGGACGGTCCCGGGGCGGGCGTGCCGGCCGTCCTGCTCCGGCGCCCGCCCGCACGGGGGTCAGTCCCGGGGCGGGCGCAGGCGCGTGACGAACTTGTACCGGTCGCCCCGGTAGAGCGAGCGCACCCACTCCACCGGGTGCCCGTCGCCGTCGAAGCTGTGCTGGCAGTGCAGCACCAGCGGCAGGCCCACGTCCACGCCCAGCAGCCGCGCCTCGTTGGGCGTGGCCAGGACGGTCTCGATCGAGGCCTCCGCCTCGGCCAGGGAGACGTCGTACGCGCTCGCCAGAGCCTCGTAGAGCGACGCGTAGCGGTCCAGCTGCCGACGCAGGCCCGGAAAGCGTCGCGCGGCCAGGTGGGCCGTCTCCACGGCCATCGGCTCGCCGTTGGCCAGCCGCAGCCGCTCGATGCGCAGCACGCGCCCGCCGGAGCGGATGGCCAGCAGCTCGGCGAGCTGGTCGTCGGCGTTGATGTAGCTCACGTCCAGGATGCGCGTGGCGGGGTGCAGACCGTGCGCGCGCATCTCCTGGGTGTAGCTGGTCAGTTGCAGGACCTGTGCCACCTTCGGCTTGGCCACGAAGGTGCCCTTGCCCTGGATGCGCAGCAGACGGCCCTCGACCACCATCTCGGTGAGCGCCTGGCGCACGGTGGTCCGCGAGGTGCCGAACTGGGTCGCCAGGGCGCGCTCCGGGGGGACCGGGTTGCCCGCGGGCATCGCCTCGATCAGTTCCAGGAGCTGCTTCTTCACCTGGTAGTACTTCGGCACCCGGGGGTTGCCGTCCAGTGTGCGCTGACCAGTCATCAGTCTCCTTCGCCGAGTCCCGCGCTTGCCGCACAACCCTCCCGGTGTGGTCGGCACGGCGGGGGTGGCAGCCGCCGATTGGTGTGGACCACTGGTCGAGTGCGTACCTCTTGAGTATGCACGCCTTCATGGGATGATTTGTGAGTGCCTCACCTCAGTGATCTCATCTGGCGACACACGTCACTCAAGCAGGCCGACCTGGAGTGGTTCCACTCCCTGGTCTCGGACTGGCAGCTCCTGGCGGACCTGTCCTTCGCCGATCTCGTGCTGTGGGTGCGTCTGCGCGAGGACGACGGCTGGGTGGCCATCGCCCAGATGCGTCCCACCACCGGGCCCACCGCCTTCCAGGACGACCTGGTCGAGACCGTCCTGCGCGACGACATGACCGATGTCACGTCCCGTTCGGCGCCGCGCGTGATCGGGCGCAGGGCCCTGATCGACCGCGCCTGGGAGGAGGGGCGCATCTGCCGCGACGGCGACCCGGACTGGTCGGGCGGCGTCCCGGTGCGCGAGGAGACCATTCCGGTGCGCCGCCAGGGCAACCTCATCGGGGTCATCCAACGCAGCACCAACCTCAGCTCGGCGCGCACGCCCAGCCGCCTGGAGCTGACCTACCTGCAGAGCGCGGGCGACCTGGCCCAGATGATCGCCGAGGGCGCGTTCCCGTTCAGCGACCAGGGGCCCCTGATGGTGCGCTCGCCCAGGGTCGGCGACGGGCTGCTGCGCCTGGACCAGAACGGCGAGGTGGTCTACGCCAGCCCCAACGCCCTGTCGGCCTACCGCAGGCTCGGCCTGACCGCCGACCTGGTGGGGGCGCGCCTGGACCGCACCACGCTGGAGCTGGCGGCCCCGGGCGAGGCGCGCGACGAGGCGCTGACCTACACGGCGAGCGGCCGGGCGCCGCAGGAGGCCGAGGTGGACGCGCGCGGGGTCACCGTGCAGCTGCGCGCCATCCCCCTGGTCATCGACGGGGTGCGCATCGGCGCCCTGGTGATGGTGCGCGACGTCACCGAGCTGCGCCGCCGCGAGCGCGAGCTGATGACCAAGGACGCCACCATCCGGGAGATCCACCACCGGGTGAAGAACAACCTCCAGACGGTCGCCGCCCTGCTGCGCCTCCAGGCGCGGCGCCTGGACGTGCCCGAGGCGCGGGCGGCGCTGGACGAGGCGGTGGGCCGGGTCGGGTCCATCGCGATCGTGCACGAGATGCTCTCGCACACCCCCGACGAGGTGGTGGACTTCGACGACATCGCCGACCGGGTGATCCAGATGGCGGCGGAGGTCTCCTCCACGGGCACCGCGGTGGTGCCGCGCCGGATCGGCGGTTTCGGCCTGCTGAACGCGCTGGTGGCGACACCGCTGTCGATGGTCCTGGCCGAGCTGGTGCAGAACGCCGTGGAGCACGGCCTGGGACAGGGGCCGGGGCGGATCGAGGTGCGGGTGCGCCGGTTCGACGCGCAGCCGGGCTACCCGGGGCCGAGCAGCCTGGAGCTGGCCGTCTCCGACGACGGCGGGGGGCTGCCCGAGGACTTCGACCTGGAGGGCACCACGAGCCTGGGCCTGCAGATCGTGCGGACCCTCATCGTGGGCGAGCTGGGGGGAACCCTGGCGATCAAGCCCAAGGAGAGCGGCGGGACCGAGGTGGCGATCAGCCTGCCGCTGGAGCACGAGGAGGGGGAGCTGCCCTGAGGCGGGGCTCGCGCGGACCACGCGCGGGCCCGCTCCGAGGGGTCGGCGGAAGCACCGGCCCGCGACGGCCCCGGGCGCCGTCCCCGCCGCGCCGCGCGGGGACTCCTCGGGGTCTTCCGGAGCTCCTCGGGTCTCCCGGGACTTCTCGGGGTCTTCCGGGAACCCTCGGGGCCCTACCGTGCGCGGGGCCTCAGCTGCGGACCATGGTGCGGTAGGCGCTGCCGCGGCGCTTCTTGAGCGCGCGGCGCTCGTCCTCGCTGGTACCGCCCCAGACGCCGCCGTCCTGGCCGCTCTCCAGGGCCCAGCGCAGACAGGCGGAGCTGACCGGGCAGCGGTTGCAGACCGCCTTGGCCTCTTCGATCTGGATCAGTGCGGGGCCGAAGTTCCCGATGGGGAAGAAGAGTTCGGGGTCTTCGTCACGGCAGGCTGCGTCATGGCGCCAGTCCATGCGGTCCACTCCTCACGGTGAGGCGATCGGGGGCTTGTGAAGCTTTTCACGATCTTGTGCGCGTCCGTAACGGGCGAAGGGCGCCCGATGGATGGGTTCCATCGGAAGGGGTGTTCGGGCCGAGGGCCGTCCAGGTTTCATCCCACGGCCATGTGGGAAGCGCCCCAATTAACTCGCCTGTAACTCGCGGCGATAACTTGAGCGTGACAGGATCGTTCGGCCCATGCAAGAGCTGCCGAGGCCAAAGGTCCTGTTCGGCGTGTCGGGTGCGTCACAGTGGCTCGGAATGGCGTCTTTCGGCGCAATTAACAGACGATTCGTAATGCCTTCGGTACAGAGTGGAAGTTGACCTGTTCGCGGTCTCCCAGGTATTCGCCGTCGATTTGGAAGGCCCTGGGGTGGGATGACGTGATCTGGAGAGAGTCCTGGTCATGCCACGTCACGTAGCCGTCCCCACGTGCGGGAAGGCCTTTGGGGAAGAACATTTGGGAAAGGATCCACCCCGTGAGCGCGTGCGAGGAGTGGGTCAGCGCGAAAGCGTCCAGGCCCAGATCGAAACGCGAGGACGGGGTCGGCTGAAGCGGCAGCGCCCCCGCGTAGGTCCAGGGCGTGGTGTTGGTGACGAGCGCGAAATACGCCCCCACAAGGGACCTTCCGCGGCTGACCACGCTTAGTGACGGATCGCGGATATCCCCCTGGAAGAACAGCTTTACCGCCACTTCCGCGTACAGCGCGGGAGTGGCCCTGCGCCCGTTGGCGCGCTCGTTCTCCACCTGCTGGACCACGTCGGCGTCCCAGCCGAAACCAGCACAGAAAGTGAAGTAGCGGTCGTCCTGGTCGCTGGTGATCCGGCCGAGGTTGATCTCGCGCTCGCGGCCCTCGCGGACCGCCTCCAGTACGACGCCGGTGGCCTCCACCGGGTCGCCGGGCACGCCCAGGGCGCGGATGAAGACGTTGGCGCTGCCGCCGGGGATCACCGCGTAGCGGGGGCGCCTGAGCCCCTCGGGGGTGGTCAGGAGGCCGTTGACCACCTCGTTGACGGTGCCGTCGCCGCCCAGGCTCAGCACCAGCTCGTACCCGTTCCCGGCCGCCTCGCGGGCCAGCTCGCCCGCGTGGTCGCGGTACTCGGTCTCGGACACGGTGACGTCCAGCTCCGACGCCAGGGCGCCCATGATCACCTCACGCGTGCGTGACGTGGTCGTGGTGGCCTGGGGGTTCATGATGAGAAGGGCGCGCACCACGCCAGTCTAGGGCGTATCTCCCGGGGCCTCCGCTCCGCTTCGGCCCGCCCGCCGCCTGCCGGGGCGCTCCGCGCCGGGGCGGCCGCCACCCTCAGGAGACGCCACGCGCGGCGCTCCTCCTACCGGGGCGGCACTGGGCGGCACGTCGTCGCGGACCACGGTGCGGCGCCGCGCGTGCGAAGCCGGGGCCGAGGGGAGGGACCCCCGGAGCGCGTATAGGCTCGTCAGGTGTCTTCGCGTCCCGTCACCATCGTCATCGCCGCCGCCCTGGAGGCCCTGATCGGGCTGGCCGCCGCGGCCAGCGGGGTCTACAGCCTCTTCACCGCGATCACCGGTCAGGCCAGCGACCTGACCAGCGCGATCCCCCTGACCGCCCTGGGACTGGGCGCGGGCGCGCTGCTGGTCTTCGTCGCACGCGGGCTCTGGCAGCTGCGGGACTGGGCGCGCACGCCGGTGTTCGTCACCCAGCTCTTCCTGGCCGTGGTGGCCTACTACATGTTCACCAGCGAGCAGTACGCGCTCGCCGCGGTGCTCGCGGTCGTGGCGGTGTGCGCCTCCGCCGCCGTGCTCTCGCCGCCGACGACCGCGGCGCTCTTCCCCGACGAGCGGGGGAAGTAGCGCCGCGGCCGCCCGCGGCGACCGCTCGGGTGTCAGTCGTCGGTGGTCAGCGCCTGGCGCAGCTGCGCCAGGGTGCGGGCCAGCAGACGGGACACGTGCATCTGCGAGATCCCCAGCTCCTGGGCGATCTGCGACTGCGTCATGTTGCCGAAGAAGCGCAGCAGCAGGATGCGCTTCTCCCGCGGCGGGAGCTGCTCCAGGAGCGGCTTGAGCGACTCCCGGTACTCCACGCCCTCCAGGGACTCGTCCACGATGCCCAGTGAGTCGGCCACCGCGGGCGCGTCCTCGTCCCCGCTGTCGGGCGCGTCCAGCGACACCGTCGAGTAGGCGTTGGCGGACTCCAGGCCCTCCAGCACCTCCTCCTCGGTCATCTGCAGGTGCGCCGCGAGCTCGGCGACGGTGGGGGAGCGCCCCTCCCGCTGCGACAGGTCGCTGACCGCCTTGGTGAGCGAGAGCTTCAGCTCCTGGAGGCGGCGGGGAACCCGCACCGCCCAGCCCTTGTCGCGGAAGTGCCGCTTGATCTCACCGACGATGGTGGGGGTGGCGTAGGTGGAGAACTCCACCCCGCGCTCCAGGTCGAACCGGTCGATGGACTTGATCAGCCCGATCGTGGCCACCTGGGTGAGGTCGTCCAGCCACTCGCCGCGGTTGCGGAAGCGGCGGGCCAGGTACTCCACCAAGGGCAGGTGGAGCTCCACCAGCTCGTCGCGGATCCTCCGGCGCTCCTCGGAGTCCGCCTCGAGTTCGCCGAGGCGCTCGAACAACTCTCTCGCGCGGGCCCTGTCGGGCACCGCGTGCTCGGTCTTCGCTGTCAGAGCGGGCCCCCTCTCGCTCACGCCGACTCCAGTGTGCCGCGGCGTTTGTACAGGACGATGTGGACACGGTCGTCCGGTCCGACGCCCGCGTCGACCTCTCCCGCGAGGGCGGACAGGACGGTCCAGGCGAAGGTGTCGCGGGCGGGAAGGCGCCCGTCCGCGGTGAGCACCGAGACGGAGATGCGCATCCCGTCGGGGGTGAGTTCGAATTCCGTGGTCAGTTCCGTGCCCGGCAGCGCCTGGGAGAGGAGCATGGCGCAGGCCTCGTCGACACCGATCCTCAGGTCCTCGATCTCGTCGAGGGTGAAGTCCAGTCGCGCGGCCAGACCCGCCGTCGCCGTCCGCAGAACGGACAAGTAGGCGCTGTCCGCGGGCATGTTGACGGTGACAGCGTCCCGGACGCCGATGGCGTCGGCCGTGGGCACAGCGGTTTCTTCGGTCACGTCCCTCCTTCGGGGGGCGGGGTTGCCGCTTGAGAGCAATGTATCTGGTTTACCCTGCCACTGACGCAGGGAGGACGGATCGTGTCCACACGATCCGGGGCGAAAGGCCGGACGGACGGCTGGTCTCAGGGCTCCTCGGAGCCCAGTGCGTCCAGCGCGCCGCCATCCAGGCGGCGGACCGTCCACCCGTCCATGGGGCGCGAGCCCAGCGACTCGTAGAACCGTATCGAGGGCTCGTTCCAGTCCAGCACCGACCACTCCAGCCGGGTGTAGCCGCGCTCGACGCAGATCCGGGCCAGGGTCCGCAGCAGGGCCAGGCCGTGTCCCCGACCGCGCGCCTGGGGGCGCACGTACAGGTCCTCCAGGTACACGCCGTGCCTGCCGGTCCAGGTGGAGTAGTTGCGAAACCACAGCGCGAACCCGACGACCGGGCCGTCCCCGTCCTCCTGGGCGACGTGCGCGAACACCGCCGCTTCCGGTCCGAAGAGGGCGGTGCGCAGGTCCTGTTCGGTGGCGACGACCGCGTCCGGCTCCTTCTCGTACTCGGCGAGTTCGCGCACCAGGGCGTGGATGACGGGAACGTCGTCGGGACGTGCGGGACGGATCATCGGACCACCTCGGGCGCGCGGCGGGGACACGGTCGCCTCCAGGGTATGCGCTGCGGCGGGGCGCCCCCGCGCTCCGGGACCGCTCAGGGCCGGTGGGCGACCACCCGCTCCACCAGTCCGAGGAACAGCCGGTCGTGGTGGACGACCTCGAACCCGGCCTCGACGGCGACCTCCCGGGGCAGGCGGCGCGGGTTCTCCCGGCGCCGCTCCACCAGCCGCCCTGGCAGGCGGGCGTACTCGATGTGGTCGGCCATCAGGAGCCTGCCGCCCGGCGTCAGCACGCGGTACATCTCCGCCAGGGCGCGCCGCTGGTCGGGGACGGCGCACATCGCCAGCGTGCACAGGACGGTGTCGAAGGCCTGGTCGGGGAAGTCCAGCTCCTGGGCGTCGCCCTCCACGAAGCGCACGGCCCTGCCCAGCTCCTCGGCCCTGTCGCGGGCGCGGTCGAGCATGCGCGGGCTGACGTCGACGGCGGTGAGGCGCACCTGCGGCGGGTAGTGGGCGAGGTTGCGGCCCGTCCCGACCGCCACCTCCAGCGTCTCGCCGCGCGCCCCGGCGCACAGGATCTCGCGGGTGCGGCGCATGGCGGGGCTCTGGAAGCGCTCGCTGTGCTCGCAGTAGGCGGCCATGCGGTCCCAGCGCCTGCGTGTGTGGTCCGTGCGAGCGTCCATGTGCCTCTCCCGAGCGGGGCGCGTACACCACGACTCTGGCGACGCGCCGCCGCGCGGTCAAGGGATCCGGGGGTGTTTCCCCGGCCGGTACCGGCCGCCGCGCCCGGGGCGGGGACGCGGCGGCCCTCGCGGAGCGCTCAGAGCACCTTGGACAGGAACGCCCGGGTGCGCTCGTGGCGCGGGTTGGAGAGCACCTCGGCGGGCGTGCCCGACTCCACGACCAGGCCGTCGTCCATGAAGACCAGGGAGTCGCCGACCTCGCGGGCGAACCCCATCTCGTGGGTGACGACCACCATGGTCATCCCGCCCCGGGCCAGGTCGCGCATGACGTCCAGGACCTCGCCGACCAGCTCCGGGTCCAGGGCGCTGGTGGGCTCGTCGAACAGCATCAGCGACGGTTCCATGGCCAGCGCGCGGGCGATGGCCACGCGCTGCTGCTGGCCGCCGGAGAGCTGGTCGGGGTAGGCGTCGGCCTTGTCGGGCAGGCCCACACGCTCCAGCAGCTCCATGGCCTTGGCGTTGGCCTGGCTCCGGGGGACCCGCTTGACCTGCACGGGCGCCTCGGTGATGTTGCCCAGGACGCTCAGGTGCGGGAACAGGTTGAAGCGCTGGAAGACCATGCCGATGTCGCTGCGCTGGGCGGCGATCTCGTTGTCGCGCAGCTCGTAGAGCTTGCCGCGCTTTTGCCGGTAGCCCATCAGCTCGCCGTTGACCCACAGCCGTCCGGCGGTGAGCTTCTCCAGGTGGTTGATGCAGCGCAGGAAGGTGGACTTGCCCGACCCGGACGGGCCGATCACGCACATGACCTCGCCGCGCCCGACCTGGAGGTCGATGCCCTTGAGCACCTCCAGACGGCCGAAGTTCTTGCGCACGTTCTCCGCCACGACGAGCGCGTCGGCGGGCAGCGTGGCGCCCTCGGCGGTCTCCACGACGCCCGGGTCCTTCGTCTTGTCGCTCACCTGTGCGCCCCTCCGACGATGCGGTCGCGGATACTGCCGTACTGGCCGGGGTTGAACCTGCGTTCGAGGAAGTACTGGCCCACCATCAGGACGCTGGTGATGGCGAGGTACCACAGGCACGCGGCGACCAGCATCGGGAAGATCTGGTAGGTCCGGGAGCCGATGGCCTGGAGCTGGTAGAACAGCTCGATGGTCACCGGCACGTAGGCCAGCAGCGCCGTGTCCTTGAGCATGGCGATGGTCTCGTTGCCCGTGGGCGGTACGACCACCCGCATCGCCTGCGGCAGGGTGATCCGGCGCAGGACCCGGCCCTTGCCCATGCCCAGCGCCTGCGCGGCCTCGGTCTGGCCCTTGTTGACCGACTGGAGCCCCGCGCGGATGATCTCGGCCATGTAGGCGCCCTCGGACAGCGACAGCGCCAGCAGGCCGGCGGTGTAGCCGCTCAGCACGGTGCGGGTGTCGATCTCGAAGAAGCGGGCGTCGCCCTCCAGGCCCAGCCACGGCATCCAGTAGTTGTCGAAGGGCAGGCCGAACTCGATGGTCTGGTACAGGATTGCGATGTTGCCGAAGAGCACCGCCAGCACCAGGCGGGGCACGCCCCGGAAGAACCAGGTGTACAGCCAGGAGACGGACACCAGGACGGGGTTGCCCGACAGTCGCATCACCGCCAGGACGATGCCCAGGACGACGCCGATGACCATCGACAGCACGGTGGCGCTGAGGGTGATCCACACGCCGCGCACGACCGGCTCGGAGAACATGTGGTCGAACATGAACGGCCAGTTGAAGGCATCGTTCGTGAACAGCATGTGCACGAACATGGCCGCGAGGACGAGGATGACCCCGGCGGCGACCCACCGCTCGGGGTAGCGCACGGGAACGGCGGTGACGTGGTCGGCCGGACGGCCCGGTGTCGAGGTCTTCGACACCGGGCCGTCCGTCGGTTCGGTCGGTGAGGACAAGGGTCGGTCTTTCGCTCAGTGGGTGTCGGTCGGCCTGCTTACTCGGCGAGGTCGGGGTTCACCTCGGCGGACTCCATGCCGCCGGCGTCCACGCCCCACTCGCCCAGGACCTCGGCGTAGGTTCCGTCCTCGATGAGCGCGTTGAAGGCGGCGGCCACGGCCTCGGCCAGCTCCGTGTCCTCCTTGTTGGTGAGGATGCCGTAGGGAGCGGCGTTGTACTGCTCGCCGATGAACTCCAGGACGCCCTCGCCGGTCTGCTCCAGCGCGTAGGCCGAGGTCGGCATGTCGGCGAGCGAGGCGTCGTTGACGCCGGAGACGACCGTCTCGGTGGCCAGCGGCTGGCTCTCGAACTTCTGGATGGTGATGGCCTCTTCACCGGCGTCGACGCAGGCCGCGCTGCGCTCCTCGATGTCGGTGTCGTGCGTGGTGTTGGACTGCACCGCGATCCGCATGCCGCAGGCGTTGTCGGGGTCCACGTCCTGGGGGTTGCCCGCCTGGGCGAACCACTGGGTGCCCGAGGAGAAGTAGCTGATCATGTTGACCTGCTCCATGCGCTCCTCGGTGACCGTGAAGGAGGAGGAGCCCAGGTCGTAGGTGCCCGTGTCCACGCCGATGATGATGGAGTCGAAGGCGGTGGGCTCCCACGTCGCCTCCAGGCCGAGCTTGGCCAGGGCGGCGTTGACGAGGTCCACGTTGAAGCCGAGGACGGTCTCGCCGTCGGCGTCCAGGTACTCGCCGGGCGGGTAGGAGGCCTCGACGCCGATCGTGACGGTCCCGGCCTCGGCGACGTCGGCGGGCACGAGCGCGGCGAGCTCCTCGTCGACCTCGACGGAGGGCGCCTCGGGGGCGGCCGACTCCTCCGCGCCTCCGCCTCCGCCGTCCCCGCCGCCGCAGGCGGTCAGCGCCAGGACGCCGGCGAGGGACAGGGCGCCGAGGGCGAACGGCGTGGGCAGGGACTTGTGCAGAGCCATCGCGGGGTCTCCTTCGGGGGCGCGTAACGCCTGGCGGGGGCGGGTTCGTGACCCGCCTGCCCGAGCCGGAACGACATTTAGGACAATCTTCTTTTAACACTCAGAAGCCGGTGCCGTCCCATCGTGCACACCCGCGATGTTCCTGTGGTCACCGTTGTGAGAGGATTGCGTAACGGGTCATCCCCGTGAGAGGCGGCCGCGCAGCAACTCGTATAGGAGTCCGGCGAAGAACGACTCTCCCCGGCGATACCACCGGTCATGGCCGACCGGCGCCGAGGAGGGCCCCCTAGCAATCGTCACGTCTTCGCGCGCGGTCCGCACCACCGCCAGGTCCGCCCCCGTCATGGCCGACGGTGGGTGGAACACGCAAGACCTGAGGGGTTTTCAGCCGTGACCACTGTTTCGCGTTCCCAGAACCCGCGTCGTGACGACGATCCCGCCTTCGCCATGCACCGCGGCGGCAAGCTCCACGTGACCTCGTCCGTGGACGTCCGCGACCAGGAGGGACTCTCCCTCGCCTACACCCCCGGCGTCGCCCGCGTCTGCGACGCCATCGCCGAGTCCCCCGAACTCGTCGACACCTACACCTGGAAGAGCAACCTGGTCGCCGTCGTCACCGACGGCACCGCTGTCCTGGGCCTGGGCGACATCGGCGCCGAGGCCTCCCTGCCGGTCATGGAGGGCAAGTCGCTGCTGTTCAAGCAGTTCGCCGACGTCGACTCCGTGCCGATCGCGCTGGGCTGCACCGGGGTCGACGAGATCGTCGAGACCGTCGTGCGCATGGCGCCCTCCTTCGGCGGGATCAACCTGGAGGACATCTCCGCGCCCCGCTGCTTCGAGATCGAGCGGCAGCTGCGCGAGCGCCTGGACATCCCGGTCTTCCACGACGACCAGCACGGCACCGCCATCGTCACCGTGGCCGCGCTGCGCAACGCCGCCCGGTTCACCGGGCGCACCCTGGCCGACCTGCGCGCCGTGGTCTCCGGCGCGGGCGCCGCGGGCGTGGCCGTCACCAAGATGCTCGTGGACGGCGGGATCGGCGACATCGCCGTGGCCGACTCCAAGGGCATGATCTACGAAGGCCGCGAGGGCCTGACCCCCGTCAAGCGGGAGCTGGCCTCCATCAGCAACCGGGCGGGGCTGCGCGGGTCCATCGAGAGCGCGCTGGAGGGGGCCGACGTGTTCATCGGCCTGTCCGCGGGCGAGGTTCCCGAGTCCGTGGTCGCCACCATGGCCGACGACGCGATCATCTTCGCGATGGCCAACCCCAACCCGGAGGTGCACCCGGACGTCGCCCGCAGGCACGCGAGCGTGGTCGCCACCGGGCGCAGCGACTTCCCCAACCAGATCAACAACGTCCTGGCCTTCCCGGGCGTGTTCCGGGGCGCCTTCGACGCGGGGGCCACGGACATCACCGAGAACATGAAGCTGGCCGCCGCCACCGCGCTGGCCGACCTGGTGGGCGACAAGCTGTCCGCCGACTACATCATCCCCAGCCCCTTCGACGAGAGGGTGGCCCCGGCGGTCGCCGCCGCGGTCGCCGCCCAGGCCCGTGAGGACGGCGTCGTCCGCGCCTAGGGACCCGGACACGACGGGGCCCGGAGGGCGCGCCCCCGCGCCGCCCTCCGGGCCCCTCGCCGTGCCGGTCTACCTGCCGTCGCCGGGGTCGTCGACCGCCTCGCTCCAGGGATCGGCGGACGGCCTCGGACGCGTTCCGCCCTCCGGAGCGGGCCTGTCCTCGGCGGGCCCGGGCCGCTCGGTGGTGGCGGCGGGTCCCTCCGTGGCGGTGGGCTCCTCCGTGGCGGGCCTGTCCTCGGCGGGTCCGGGCCGCTCCGTGGCGGCGGGCTCCTCCTTCCCCGTCCCGGGGGCGGCGGTTCCCTCCCCGGCGGGAGCGGTCCCGTCGGCCCCGTCCCCGGTTCCCTCCGCCCGGTCGGCGGGCGGGCCCCAGTGCCGCATGTCCCGGCGGATCACCTCGACCGTGTCGTCCAGGATGCGCCGCAGGTCGGTGGCGGCGGCCTCTCCGACGTGTCCCGCCTCGCGGACCACGTCGCGCACGCGGTCGCCGAAGTCGTGCAGCGCGCGCTCGAACTCCGGGCCCTGCGACGGGCGCTCGGAATCGCGCCTGCCGCCCCAGGCGGCGCCGAACGCTCCGAAGCCCTGCGTGAAGCGCTCCCACTCGCGGGACCACCGCGAGCCGTCCTCGCAGCCCGGACCGGACTGCTCGTGGCGCTCGCCGGACTCCTTCCCGGACGCGTCCGTCCCCTCCTCGCTCCGACCGGCCTCCTCCGAGGCGGTGGAGTCGGCGGTCCCGGTGGAATCTGCGGTCCCAGCGGCCCCAGCGGCCCCGGTGGGTCCGCCCGGGGCCTCGGTTCCGGAGCGGCGCGCGCCCCCGGAGGCGAACTTGAGCTCGTCGCGCAGCGAGCTGATCGTCGCGCGCACGTCCTGCTTGACCGCGCGGGCGATGTCGCGCACCGAGTCGGTGATCTCCCGCTCCAGGTCGTTCAGGTCGTTCTCGCGCTCGCGCAGCTCCTCGCGGCCCTTGTCGGTGAGGCTGTAGACCTTGCGTCCGCCCTCCTCGGTGTGGGTGACCAGCCCCTCCTCCTCCAGCCGGGCCAGCCGGGGGTAGATCGTGCCGGGAGAGGGCGAGTACACGCCGAGGAAGCGGTCGCGGAGCAGGCTGATGATCTCGTAGCCGTGCCGCGGGTTCTCGTCCAGCAGCTTGAGCAGGTACAGCCGTAGTCTGCCGTGGCCGAAGATGGTGCTCATTCAGGCCCCCTCGGGGATCGCGGCCGGTGCCTCGGGCGCGCGCCGCAGCAGCGCCGTCCGACCGGACGCGGAGTTGGTGGTGATGGAGGCGGGGTCGACGCCGCTGCCGATCCTCCCGCTCAGGATCGTCCTGGCCGGGGCGCTGCGCCGGTCCAGCCCGAAGTCGGACTTGGCGGGCGCCGCCGCGGTGCGCAGCTCCACGGTCGCCGAGGTCTCGGAGGGCACCCGCAGGGCGATCTCGCCCGAGACCGAGGTGAGCCGGACCCGCCCCGCCGGGGCGACGTCGGTGTCTGCCAGCAGCTGACCGGAGACGGTCTTGGCGCTCAGCGCGGACAGACGTCCGCCCGCCACCGCCAGCTGGCCGCTCACGCTGTTGAACTTGAGGCTGCCGTGGGGGTCGCGCACGGCGGTGCTCCCCGAGACGGTGTTGATCTCGGTCTCGCCGGAGACGTCGTCCAGGGTGATCTCCCCGGTCGCGGTCCGCAGCTGGCTGCGGGCGCTGAGCCCGGCGGCGACGATCGGCGCGCTGGCCGTGGTGACCTCGACCGGGCAGTCCTTGGGCAGTCGCAGGTTCACGGTGGCCCTGCGGTGCTGCACGCTCTTGTAGCTGTTGAGCTGGACCGGACGCAGCCGGTCCAGGAACCCCTGGCCGGTGAGGTCCTCGTAGTGGATGGTGAGGATGCCCGCCTCCTGTGTGACCAGGAGGGGTTCACCGACGATGTCGGTGACCTCGAAGGTGACCGGGTCGTCGGTGGGAAGAATGTTGACGTGGCCTCCGATGATCCGGACCCGCAACGCGACGATGCCGTCCAGGGTCTGGGTCATCGGCCTGTCGATGGTCCAACGTGCCATCGTGCTCGGCCCCTTTCGCTCGCTCCGTGGTCTCACGATATGTCGCGTCTGCGGCGAACTCAAGATATGTCGCGGATTCGCGGGGTGTTTCAGGGAGACCTCCGGGCAAACCCCGAGGCCGCCGCGGGCGGTACCCCGGGCACGCGAAGGGGCCCGGGTCGCGCTGACCCGGGCCCCTCACGCGGTCCCTACTCGTCGTCCTCGTCGTCCAGCCGCGCCAGCCACGTGGCCAGCCGGTCGACCGGGGTCTCGAACTCGGGGTTCATGTCGGTGAACGCCCGCAGCTGCTCGGCGAGCCAGGCGAAGCTGACCTCCTCGCCGCCGCGGCGGTTCTCCAACTCCTCGATTCCGCGATCGGTGTAGTACACGCTCTTCCTTCTACGTGCTCGCAGGCCCGCCCGTTAGTCCGCGGGCGGGAAGACCGTGTCCACCAGTGCCCGCTGCTCGGCCTCGTGGCGCTTGGCCGAACCGGCCGCGGGCGCGGAGGAGGCCGGACGCGAGATCCGGGTGAACGGGCGGTCGAGCTGCTCGGAGAAGACCAGCGCGACGAAGGGCCACGGGCCCATGTTCGCCGGCTCCTCCTGCACCCACAGGACCTCGCCCGCGTTGGGGTAGGCCTTGAGCTGCTCGCGGATCTCCTCGATCGGCAGCGGGTAGAGCCGCTCCGCCCGGATGATCGCGGTGTGCTTGTCACCGCTCTTGCGGCGCGCCGCGTCCAGGTCGTAGTAGATCTTGCCCGAGCACAGCACCACGCGCCGCACCTTGTCCGGCGCGATCGAGTCGTCCTTGATCAGCGGCTCGAAGTGGCCCGAGGTGAAGTCCGCGGCGGCCGAGGTGGCGGCCTTCAGACGCAGCAGCGACTTGGGCGTGAACACCACCAGCGGGCGCTCCAGCGGCGACTTGGCCTGCCAACGCAGCAGGTGGAAGTAGCTCGCCGGGGTGCTGGGATGGGCCACCGTCATGTTCTCCTGCGCGCACTGCTGCAGGAACCGCTCGATGCGGGCGGAGGAGTGGTCCGGCCCCTGGCCCTCGTAGCCGTGCGGCAGCAGCAGGGTCACGCTGGAGCGCTGTCCCCACTTCTGCTCGCCCGCGCTGATGTACTCGTCGATGATGGTCTGCGCGCCGTTGACGAAGTCGCCGAACTGCGCCTCCCACATCACCAGGGCGTCGGGACGGGTCAGCGAGTAGCCGTACTCGAAGCCCAGGGCCGCGTACTCGCTCAGCAGGGAGTCGTGCACGTGGAACCGGGTGATGCCGTCGTCGAACTGCTTGAGCGGCGTGTGGGTCTCGCCGGTCTCGCGGTCCATCAGCGTGGCGTGGCGCTGGCCGAAGGTGCCGCGGCGGCTGTCCTGGCCGACGAGGCGGACGGGGTGGCCGTCCAGCAGCAGCGACCCGAAGGCCAGCAGCTCACCGGTGGCCCAGTCGATCGCGTCGGTCTCGACCATCGTCGCGCGGCGCGAGAGCTGGGGGGCCAGCCGCGGGTGCGGCGTGAAGCCCTCGGGCAGCGACACCTGGGTGTCGATGACCCGCTTGACCGTCTCGGTGCTGATCGCCGTCTCGACGGCGGAGTGCTCCAGGCGGCCCTCGGTGAACACCTCGGGCTTGACCACGGCACCGGGCTCGATCGGCTTCTTCTCGACCTCGCGGGTCTCGGTGAAGGCCCGCTCCAGCTCCGACTGGTAGTCGCGCAGCGCCGACTCCGCCTCCTCCACCGTGATGTCGCCGCGGCCGATGAGGGCCTCGGTGAACAGCTTGCGGGTGGAGCGCTTGGCGTCGATGACGTCGTACATCAGCGGCTGGGTGAAGGCGGGGTTGTCGCCCTCGTTGTGGCCGCGGCGCCGGTAGCAGACCAGGTCGATGACGACGTCCTTGTTGAACGCCTGGCGGTAGGCGAAGGCCAGGTGCGCGACCCGGACCACGGCCTCGGGGTCGTCCCCGTTGACGTGGAAGATCGGCGCCTGCACCATCCGCGCCACGTCCGTGGCGTAGACGCTGGAGCGGCTGTCGGACGGCGAGGTGGTGAAGCCCACCTGGTTGTTCACGATGACGTGCACCGTGCCGCCGGTCCGGTAGCCGCGCAGCTGCGACAGGTTCAGCGTCTCGGCGACCACGCCCTGCCCGGCGAACGCGGCGTCGCCGTGGATGAGGATCGGCAGGACGGTGAAGCCCTGCGGGCCCTTGTTGAGCACGTCCTGCTTGGCGCGGACGATGCCCTCGGCGACCGGGTCGACCGTCTCCAGGTGGGACGGGTTGGCGGCCAGCGAGATGCGGATCTTCTGGCCGTCGTGGGTCTCGAAGGTGCCCTCGGTGCCCAGGTGGTACTTGACGTCGCCCGAGCCGTGCGCGCTGCGCGGGTCGAGGTTGCCCTCGAACTCACCGAAGATCTGCGCGTAGGACTTGCCGCAGATGTTGGCCAGCACGTTCAGGCGGCCGCGGTGGGCCATGCCGATGACGGCCTCGTCCAGCTCGGCCTTGGCGGCCTTGGAGATCACGCCGTCCAGCAGCGGGATCAGCGACTCGCCGCCCTCCAGGGAGAAGCGCTTCTGGCCCACGTACTTGGTCTGGAGGAAGGTCTCGAAGGCCTCGGCGCTGTTGAGCCGGTGCAGGATGTGCAACTGCTCGTCGCGGTCGAGCTTCTCGTGCTCGCGCTCGACGTGCGCCTGGATCCACTCCCGCTCCTCCGGGCTCTGGATGTGCATGTACTCGATACCCACCGTGCGGCAGTAGGTGTCGCGCAGCACGCCCAGCACGTCGCGCAGCTTCATGACCTGCTTGCCGCCGAAGCCCCCGGTGGGGAACTCGCGGTCCAGGTCCCACAGGGTGAGGCCGTGTTCGAGCACGTCCAGGTCGGGGTGCTTGCGCTGCTCGTGGTCGAGCGGGTTGGTGTCGGCCATCAGGTGGCCGCGCACGCGGTAGGCGTGGATCAGCTCCTGGACCCGGGTGGTCTTGTCGAGCTGGGTGGCCTTGTTGACGTGGATGTCCTGCACCCAGCGCACCGGCTCGTAGGGGATGCGCAGCGAGTTGAAGATCTCGTCGTAGAAACCGTCCTCGCCCAGCAGCAGCTGGTGGATCCGGCGCAGGAACTCACCGGACTGCGCACCCTGGATGATGCGGTGGTCGTAGGTGGAGGTCAGCGTCATGACCTTGCTGATGCCCAGCTCGGCCAGGGTGTCGGAGGAGGCGCCCTGGAACTCGGCCGGGTACTCCATCGCGCCCACGCCCAGGATGGTGCCCTGGCCCGGCATCAGGCGCGGGACCGAGTGCACGGTGCCGATGCCGCCGGGGTTGGTGAGGCTGATGGTGGTGCCCTGGAAGTCCGGCACGCCCAGCTTGTTGCTGCGGGCCTTGCGGACCAGGTCCTCGTAGCCGCTCCAGAACTCCGTGAAGTCCATCTCGTCGGACTTCTTGATGGAGGGCACGACCAGCTGCCGGGAGCCGTCGGGCTTCTGGAGGTCGATCGCCAGGCCGAAGTTCACGTGCTCGGGCTTGGCGACACCGGGCTTGCCGTCCACCTCCACGTAGGAGTGGTTCATCTCCGGCAGGGCCTTGAGGGCCTTGACCATGGCGTAACCGATGAGGTGGGTGAAGGAGACCTTCCCGCCACGGCCGCGCCGGAGGTGGTTGTTGATGACGATGCGGTTGTCGAAGAGCAGCTTGACCGGCACCGCGCGCACGCTGGTGGCGGTGGGCAGGCCCAGGCTCGACTCCATGTTGGTCGCGGTCCGCGCGGGTGCGCCGCGCAGGCGCTCCTGCTTGACCTGGAGGGCCTCGTCCTTGCCCTCCTTGTCGTCCTTGCTCTTCGGCTTGGCGGACGGAGCCGGGGCCGCGGGGGCGGTCGGCTTCTTCTTGGGGGCGGAGGCCGCGGGGGCCTTCTCGCCCTGCGCCTTCGCGCCGCTCCCGCCCTTCGCGCCAGCAGTCTCCGCGGGCTTGTAGTCCGCGAAGAAGTTCCACCAGGCCTTGTCAACGGAGTTCGGGTCGTTCAAGTACTTCTGATAAAGCTCCTCGACCAACCACTCGTTGGGACCGAAATCTGTCAGGGGTTGAGACGCCTCAGACGACACGGCGGAGATCGCCCACTTCCGCAGCTCGCTTGTGAATGTGTAGGAAGACGGGTGGCTGCTGGCAAGGCGGGCTCAAGAAACGAACGCGGGAGCTGTTCCGCGCATACGGAGAAGCATCTGGCCTGGCCAGCACTCGTCGGGTACAAGGCTACTTGTACCGGCCTCCGCGCGGGGAACGCTGACCTTGTGGAAACTAGGAGATAGGTAACAATCTTTCACATCGACACTGCCACTACGTGTGAGTAACAAAGCCCAGAGTCGCGAGGGCGCCCGGTTTGCGGGGTTTTGCAGGGGTTTCACGATGTGAAGTTGTTGGCCGCGTCCGGCCACGCCGGATGTGGCGTGTAACACGGTGCTCCTCGGGGAACCGGCCGGGGCGGGCCTCCGTCGGAGGGGGTGCGAGCGGCCGGGCAGGACGGCCGGGCTCCCTCCGCCGGTCTTCCCAGCGGGCGGGAGGGGCCCGGGCCCGGCCGCGAACGCTCTTTCCCTCGTGCGCGGACGCGCGTTCGCCGGTGAAACGCCGGTGACCGGTGCCGAGGATGTACGGATCTGTGTGCTCTCCGGAGTTCTCCCACGCGGGAGGCCCCCTCGTGTCTACGATCCTCGGAATCGAGGACGCGACGGGCGGGGAGGCCATGAGGGGTCTGGGTGAACTGGAGGCGGCCATCATGGACGCGCTGTGGCGGTCCGAGGAGCCGATGTCCGTGCGCCAGGTCCGCGAGAACATGGTCTACGACCGCGACGTGGCCTACACGACCGTCATGACGGTGGCCAACATCCTCTTCACCAAGGGGCTGCTGGACCGGGAGAAGACCGGCCGCGCCTGGACGTACTGGCCGCGCGAGTCGCACGCCGAGTACACCGCGCGGATGATGGACGAGGTCCTCAACACCGGGCCCGACCCCGGCGCCACCCTGCTGCGCTTCGTGGAGCGCTTCAGCGACGAGGAGGTGGCGCGCCTCCACCGCGTGCTGGCCCAGGCCCGGGACCGGCGCGGCGTCGCCAGCTAGCGGGGCGCCCGCCGGACGGCCCTAGGAGCGGGTCAGGGTGCGCACGCTGCGCGAGGAGACCGCGGCCAGGGTGGCCAGCAGCGTCAGCGAGGCCACCAGCACCAGGGCCGGGGCCGGGCCGAAGCGCTCGGCGAACGGGCCGATCGCGACCTGCCCGAGGGGCATCGCCACGAACGAGCCCAGCGCGTCGTAGGAGTACACCCGCGACAGCTTCTCCTTCGGCACGTTCTCCTGGACGGCGACCTCCCAGGCCACGTCGAACTGCTGTACCGCCACGCCCGCCAGGAACATCGCGGCGAACAGCACCGGCAGCGGCGAGGGCCCGGTCAGGGCCAGGAAGGGCACGGCGTGCGCCGTCATCAGGGCCGTGCCGTAGAACAGCGCCCGCCGCGGCTGCCAGCGGGCCGCCAGCACGCCGCCCGCCAGCAGCCCGACGCTGTTGGCCGCCATGAGCAGGCCCCACGCGGTCCGGCCGAAGGTCTCGTCGGCGATGCCCGGACCCAGCACGGCCGTGGCCGCCGACCAGCCCGCGTTGACGACCATGAACTGGAGCACGATGATCCAGACCCAGGGCCGCGACACGAACTCGCTCCACCCCTCCCGCAGGTCGCGCAGCACGTTCGCGTCCCCGGTGTCCACCGGCCCGTCCGCCCGGGCCGCCCGCACGGAGAGGAAGGCCGTCCCGGCGCAGGCGAACAGCGCCGCGTCCGCCGTGATCGCCCAGCCCGCGCCGAGCAGGCCCACCACGACGCCGCCCGCCGACATCCCCAGGAACATCCCGCCCTGGACGCCCACGCCCATCGCCGCGTTGGCCTGGCGCAGCAGCTCCCGGGGCACGGTCTGCGGCGTCAGGGCCGCGGAGGCGGGCAGGTTCACCGCCGCGGCGGCGCCGTTGACCAGGCTCAGCGCGATCATCAGCGGCAGCGAGGCGGTGCCCGTCAACAGGAGCGCGCCCAAGGCCGCCTGGGAGAGCGCGGCCAGGGCGCACCCGCCCTGGAGCACCAGCGCGCGCGGCAGCCGGTCGGCGATGACGCCGCCGAGCAGGAGCAGCGCCACGTTCGCCACCGAGCGCGCGCCCACCACCAGCCCCACGCCCGTCAGCGAGCCGGTCACGTCCAGCACGGCGAAGGCCAGCGCCACCGACGCCATGCCGTTGCCCAGGGCCATCAGGGTCCGGCCCGCGACCAGCCCGCGAAAGGCCGGGTGCCCCAGCGGGGCGGTCAGTCCCGCGCCCGCGCCGCCGGTGCGCGCCATGGCCCCCCGCCCCCGTCCCCGCTCGTCGAACGGCAGCGACGATCCCGTTCCGGCCGCGGGGGTGTCAACGGGTTTTCGCGCGGCGCCCGGGACCCCGGCTAACCCAGCACCCAGCTGCGGCCCTCGGCGGCCAGCTTCTCCACCAGGGTGGCGCTGTCGTGCTCCTTGGCGAACAGGTGCTCGGGGCGCGTGATCGGCACGATCCACAGCCAGCGCACGGGGTCGCCCTGGAAGGACAGCCCGGCGGTGTCCGGCGGCCGGTGCTCGGGACGGGTGACCAGGGCCGAGGGGTCCTCAAGGAGCAGCACGGCTCCCGCGCCGCCGCGCATGGCCCGGTCCTCGGGGTTGTCCAGCCACTTGACGGTGTGGCCGGTGCCGAACCAGGTGACCGCCCGCCAGGGGAAGGCGCCGATCCACCGGAAGACGCGGGCGGCGTGGTGCGCGGGCAGCGTCGTGGCCAGCGCCAGCTCCACCCGGGCGTGCTGGGAGGTGTTGGCCATGTAGCGGTCCAGGGTAGGCATGCGCTGACCGCACATCCCGACCGTGGACAGCACCGTGTACGGGCGGTCCGCGGTGGGCGGGCGCTCCGACACGCGCAGCAGCGGCGGGTGGCCGTCGGAGACGTCCCAGTAGTGCCCGGGCTCGCCCACGTTGCGGTTGAGGTGGCTGAGCACCGTGCGCTGCACGCTGCGCCAGGCGCCCGAGGCGCGCCGCCAGTCCCAGTAGGCCTCGGCGTGCACCACGCGCGGCCACAGCTGCCCGCGCACCGAGTCCAGCTCCCAGGCGTAGGCGCTGCGGCCGATCGCCTCGCGCGCGTACCCCGGCAGCCCGCTGTCGGCCTCCGCCCAGCCCGGGATGACGGCCAGCAGCCCCTCCTCGTCCACCAGGGCGACCCCGTCGCCCTCCTCGAACCACACGGCGCGCAGGCGGTCGGGGTCGAAGCGGGGGCGGCCCTGCGGGTGCTTGGTGTAGGCCTCGGGCATGAGCGGGGCCCGGCCCTCGTACAGCCCGCCGGACTCGCTCGTGCGCGGCGCGATCTCGTGGTTGGCCAGCCACACCGGCACGCGGATGCGCCCGCGCGCGTCCAGCAGGTAGGCGGCCGTGGTGTGGGAGTCACACTCGACGACGACGCGTCGGCTCTGGTACGGGCTGATCTCGTCGAGCAGGACGTCGATCCCTGTCACCGGCCCTCCCACACACCGATCCCCGGTCGTCGTAGCCGGACGGACCCGTCAGGACCGTCCGCGCAGTGCGTAGAATCGACGGTAGTGCCCTGACAGGCGGAGCTGCACCGCGGCGGCGTATAAGTCGTATAACGACACGTTCCCGCCGCCGTCCGCGCCCGGGCGCCAGACCACCGACTCCACTTCCTACGGACTGTGTATGCCCGCCGAGCTCACCTTTGTCGCACCCCGTCGTGCCAAACCTCCCCGGCACCTGGCCGACCTCAGCCCCGACGAGCGGGCCGAGGTCGTCCGTGAGCTGGGGGAGAAGCCCTTCCGGGCCAAGCAGCTCGCCCAGCACTACTTCGGCTCCCTGGTGTCGGACACCTCGGCCATGACCGACCTGCCCGCCTCCTCCCGGGAGCGGCTCGGCGAGGCGCTGCTGCCCACCCTGCTCACGCCCGTGCGCCACATCACCTGCGACAACGGCATGACCCGCAAGACCCTGTGGAAGGCGTTCGACGGGGTGCTGTTCGAGTCGGTGCTCATGCGCTACCCGGACCGCGTCACCCTGTGCATCTCCTCCCAGGCCGGGTGCGGCATGAACTGCCCGTTCTGCGCCACCGGCCAGGCGGGCCTGACCCGCAACCTCTCCACCGGGGAGATCATCGACCAGGTGGTCGCCAGCGCCCGCGACCTGGCCAACGGCGAGGTCGCCGGCGGCCCGGGCCGCATCAGCAACATCGTGTTCATGGGCATGGGCGAACCCATGGCCAACTACAAGCGCGTGCTCCAGTCGGTGCGCCGCATCACCGACCCCGTCCCCAACGGCCTGGGCATCTCCCAGCGCGGGGTCACCGTGTCCACGGTCGGCCTGGTGCCCGCGATCAACAAGCTCATCGACGAGAGGATGCAGGTCCGCCTCGCGATCTCCCTGCACGCCCCCGACGACGAGCTGCGCGACGAGCTGGTGCCCATCAACACCCGCTGGAAGGTCGACGAGGTCCTGGACGCCGCCTGGCGCTACGCGGGCACCACGGGCCGCCGGGTCTCCATCGAGTACGCGCTGATCAAGGACATCAACGACCAGGCCTGGCGGGCCGACCTGCTGGGCAAGCTCCTCAAGGGCCACCTCGTGCATGTCAACCTCATCCCGCTCAACCCCACCCCGGGGTCCAAGTGGACGGCCTCGCGCCCCGAGGACGAGCGCGAGTTCGTGCGGCGGCTGGAGTCGCACGGGGTGGCGGTGACCGTCCGCGACACCCGCGGACAGGAGATCGACGGCGCGTGCGGGCAGCTCGCGGCGGCCGAGAACTGACCGGCCCGCCCACGGCGCCCGGGAGCACGGGGTGATCGAGACGGCGCTGGCCTTCGTGGTCGCCCTCGTCTCCGGGCTCGTCCCGGTCCTCAACATCGAGGTCTACCTGGTGGGCGCCGTCATCGCGATGGACGACGGCGCCCTGGTCGCCATGGCGGTGGCCGCCGGGCTCGGGCAGACCCTGGGCAAGCTGCCCTACTACTACGCCGGGCGCGGGACGCTCTCCGCGCCGTGGATCCGCCGCAGGAGCGCCACACCGGGCAAGTGGGCCGCACGGGCCGAGGGCTGGCGGCGCAGGGCCGAGGAGCGGCCCGCCTGGGGCGCGGGCCTGGTGGCGGTGAGCTCCCTCGCCAGCGTGCCGCCGTTCGTGGTGGTGTCGGTGCTGGCCGGGGTGGTGCGGATGAACGTCGTGCTGTTCGCCCTGATCACCTTCGTCACCCGCACCGCGCGCTTCCTGGTCGTGGTGTTCGCGCCCGCCTGGGGGCTGTCCTTCCTGCCCTGAGCGCGGTCCGCCCCCGACGCGGCCCGGGCGCCGCCCAACCGGTCCCCGGCTCGGCGGTGCCCCGGACCGCGTCTCCGTCAGACGCCGGCCAGGTCCCGGCGGCGAAAGCCCGCCAGGGCGACCGCGTTGGCCGCGAGCGCCGCCCCCAGCGCGACGGCCACCGGGACGGCGTCGAACTCGTCGGCGGGCAGTTGGGGCAGCAGCCCGAACGCGCTCAGGTCCAGCAGCCGGTCGTCCAGGCCCAGCATCGGTCCGAGCAGCGAGACGAGGAGGCTGTAGCCCAGCCACGCCCACACCAGCGGGGTCAGGCGCGGGGCCGTTCCCACCAGCAGCGCGGTCAGAGCGGCGAACAGCAGGGCCACCGGCAGCTGGGCCAGGGCGGCCTCGGTCATCGTCCACGTCCAGGAGGGGTCCTCCAGAGCCGCGGACGCGCTCAGGCCCATGCCGACGCCGCCCGCCACCACGATCACCGCCGAGGACAGCACGCTGACCAGCAGGGCGCCGCCGAACCAGCGCACCCTGCCGACGGCCGCGGACAGGGTCAGCTCGGCGTGCCCGGAGGTCTCCTCGCCCCGCGCCCGCAGCACGGACATGACGGCGTAGGCCGACGCGGCCATCAGCACGTAACCGCTCATGGTGCCGAGGAAGCCCCCGGTGACGTCGTCGGCGGAGTCGCCGAGGACGGCCAGCAGGTCGGGGTTCTCCTCCAGCATCCCCTCCACCTCCGTGGCCAGCGAGCCGAACGCGAGGGCGAAGAGGAAGACCGCGGCCGTCCAGGCGAGGATCGCCCCGCGCTGCTGGTGCAGGTGCAGGGCGAACACGCCGTTGAGCAGCCCGCCCGCACCGGCCGGACCGGGCCGGGAGGGGACCAGGCCGGCGCCGAGGTCGCGCCGGTCCGCCAGGGCGTAGGCCAGCGCGAAGAGCACCGCCACGAGGACCGCGTACAGCGCCAGCGGCCACCAGCGCAGGTCGTCGAACACGCGTGTCTGCTGGACCCAGGCGAACGGCGACAGCCAGGACAGCGCGTTGCCGCCCTCCTCGGCCATGTCGCCGACGACCCGGGACAGGAACAGCACGCCGGTGACCAGGAAGGCCAGGCCCGCGGCGGCGCGCCCGTGCTCGGTGGCCTGCGCGCACACGGCGGCGACGGCGCCGAAGGAGACCCCCGCCAGGGCCAGCCCCAGCCCGTAGGCCGCGGAGTCGGCGACCGCCAGGCCGTTGCCCGTCATGGCCAGCGCGGTCAGGCCGCCGATGAGCAGGTTGACGACCGAGATGGTCACCAGCGCGGCGGTCATCTGGGCGCTCGTGCCCAGGACGCTGGCGCGCAGCAGTTCGGCGCGTCCGCTCTCCTCCTCGGCGCGGGTGTGCCGGACCACGTGCAGGGCGCTCATGACCGCCAGAGCGATGAGCACGCTCATGGTCAGCTCGTTTACCACCATCGGGCCGAGCTGGTAGTCGTCCAGCCCGTATCCGGGGCCGCCGAAGACGACGCCGGTCGGGGTCTCCATGAGAGCCGCCCGGGCCTGGCGCTGGGCGTCGGTGGAGAACATGTCGTCGAGCGTGGGAACGGTCGCGACGACGGTGCCGACCAGGGCCAGGGTCCAGACGGTCAGCCGGAGGCGGTCGCGGCGCAGGACGAACCGGATGAGGGCGCCGGTGCCGGTGAACGCGTTCATACCGCCGTCCCCCCGTTCCGGTCGGCTCCGCGCGCGGCCAGCTCGTCGCCGTAGTGGCGCAGGAACAGCTCCTCCAGCGAGGGCGGGTTGCTCACTAGGGAGAGGATCCCGAGGCCGGTGAGCGTGCCCATGACGGCGCCCATGCGGGTGTTGTCCACGTCAAAGGCGACGGTGTCGCCGTCGAGCCGCAGGTTGTGCACCCCTTCGGCGCCCTCCAGGGCCCGCGCGTCCCCGGTGACGGTGGCGCGCACGGCGGAGCGGGTCAGGTGGCGCAGGTCGTCCAGGGTGCCCGACTCCACCGCGCGCCCCCTGCGGATGATGGTGACGGTGTCGCACAGCTTCTCCACCTCGGAGAGGATGTGGCTGGAGAGCAGCACGGTGCGGCCCCGGGCCTTGGCCTCCAGTACGCACTCGGTGAACACGGCCTCCATGAGCGGGTCCAGGCCGGAGGTGGGCTCGTCGAGGATGAGCAGCTCGGCGTCGGAGGCCAGGGCGGCGACCAGGGCGACCTTCTGCCGGTTGCCCTTGGAGTAGGCGCGCGCCTTCTTGGTCGGGTCCAGTTCGAAGCGGGCCAGCAGCTCCCGGCGGCGCGCGGGGTCGAGTCCGCCGCGCAGCCGCCCGAGCAGGTCGATCGCCTGCCCTCCGGTCAGGTTGGGCCACAGGGTGACGTCGCCGGGCACGTAGGCCAGGCGCCGGTGCAGGGCGACGGCGTCCCGCCAGGGGTCGCCGCCGAGCAGGCTGACCGTTCCGGCGTCGGCCCTGAGCAGGCCGAGCAGGACGCGGATGGTGGTGGACTTCCCGGAGCCGTTGGGTCCGAGGAAGCCCGCGACCTGGCCCGTGCGGACGGTCAGGTCCAGCTTGTCCAGGGCCTGGAAGCGGCCGAAGCGCTTGTCGACGCCGCGGACCTCGATGGCGGTTGGTGTCATGGTCGTCGTTCCCTCCGTGCGTGGTGGGGGTCGGGGACGGGGGTTCGGGGCGGTCAGCGGGGTTCCTCGGGCGGATCGCCGACGTACGCGAGGTAGGCGTCGAGGATCGTGCGCTCGGTGAGCAGACCCTCGGTGTACAGCTCCAGGGTCGGGAGCATGTACTCCCGCGACCACTCGCGCGCGACCCGGGCGAAGTCGACCTCCTCCTCGAAGCGCCCCAGCGTGAGGAACAGCAGCAGCGATCCGAGGGAGTTGGCGGCCAGGTAGCGGGCGCGCCGGGCCGGGTCCCGGCTCGGGCGGATGGTGCCCTCGGCCTCGCCCGCGGCGAGGTAGACCTCGATGTCGGCCACCATGCGCTCGAAGAGCGCGGCCGCGAGCGGGCCCCCGGCCTGCATGGAGCGGACGACGTAGGCCAGGAGCGGGGCGTACTGCTCCATCGTCGCGAGCTGGTGGAGGAAGGTCTGCCCGTCGTGGCTGGTGACCGTGTCCGTCTTGACCTCGTTGACGGCCGCGGTGACGTGGTCGTCGCAGGCCCGCCGGAGCTTGTCCTTGGAGCCGAAGTGGTGGATCACCAGCCCGGGGGAGACCCCGGCCTGTTCGGCGATCGCCCGCACGCTCACGCCGAACCCGCGCTGGCCGAAGCACGCGATCGCCGCGTCGCGGATCCTGGCGCGCGCCGTGAGGTCGGACTCCCCGTCGGGCCGGTCCGGACGGTCGGTTGAACTCATGTTCAATACATTAAACGCTTGTTTAGCCTTCTGGCAAGGGGATGGCCGCGGGAGTGGCCGTACACTCGGTGCACGGCGCCCCGGGCGCCCCACGCCGACGAGGAGAGGTTCGATGGTGCAGGTCGCGGTCGCCCAGTTCGCCCCCGGTCAGGACAAGGCGCGCAACCAGCGCTCGGTGGCGGAGCTGACCGCCCGCGCCGCGGCGGACGGGGCCGAGGTGGTCCTGTTCCCCGAGTACACGATGTTCACCGCGGGCCGCGTCGACCAGCGCTACGTGGCGGCGGCCGAGCCCCTGGACGGCCCCTTCGTCTCCGAGGCGGCCGACACCGCCCGGCGGGAGGGCGTTCACCTGGTGCTGGGAGTCGGCGAGGCCGAGGGCGGCGCCGACGCCACCCACTTCACCAACACGCTGGTGGCGCTGTCGCCGCGGGGTGAGCGGGTCGCGCACTACCGCAAGATCCACCTGTACGACGCCTTCGGGGCCCGGGAGTCGGACGTGTTGCGCCCCGGCCCGATCGAGGAGCCCGAGACCTTCACCGTGGACGGCGTGGTGTTCGGTCTGCAGACCTGCTACGACCTGCGCTTTCCCGAGGTGACGCGGCGTATCGCCGAGGCCGGTGCGCACGTGGTGCTGCTGGCCGCGCAGTGGGTTCCCGGCCCGCTGAAGGAGGAGCACTGGCGGACCCTGGCCCGGGCGCGCGCCATCGAGAACACCGTGTACGTGGCCGCCTCCGGGCAGGCGGCGCCCGCGGGCGCGGGCAACAGCATGGTGGTCGATCCCATGGGGACACCGCTCGCGGCGCTGGGTGAGCAGACCTTCGCGGTCGCCTCGGCCGGGGTTTCGGCCTCCCGGGTGCAGGAGGTGCGGGAGCTCAATCCGGCACTCTCCCTGCGCCGTTTTTCGGTCTCTGTGCGGGCCGAGGACTGAGGTCCCGGATCACTACCGCCCCACAGCTAACCGGACAAAACAGATGAATACCATCCGGCAAGACAGGGTCTTCCCAGGCATCATCACTTAGGGTTATGATTCCCGTGCATGGTGTGATGTAGATCGGTCCGAACCATTCCAGGTGCCCAAAGCTTCTGATTCAATAAAGAGCCGGTAACTATCGGCCCGCCAGACTGTCCTAAACCACGGGGGGAGCAAGGACATTGCGCGGAACGAGCATGATGTGCGAACCAGATACGCGGCCCACGATCGACGTCGAGGTCTACGATCCGGACTCGCTGAGCTGGGCGCAGTGCATGGGGGATGCCTGCGTCGTCTGCCACACCAAGTGGCCCCGGCCCCGCCGGGTGCTCGGTGAGCTCCCGGACGGGAGTGCGGTGTTCGGTTGTGAGGAGTGCGCCGACCTCGTCGGCGCGGAGCCCCGGGTGGCCGCCGAGGAGCGGCTGTTCGCGGTGCGCTAGCGGTGCGCAGACGGTCGCGCTCCGGGTCCAGGGGGAGAGGCGGACCCGGAGCGCTTCCGTTGGCGCGCCCGCTTCCATTGGGGAGGAGGGGAAATGAGCGCGCCCTTCCCGGATGGTTCGTGCGTCGGCTGCCGGCGCCGACCACGCCCCGTGAGGGGCGTCTGGTGACAACGATACTCTGTGTCGTTCACCGCCGACCGACAGTGAGGCAGATCCATCCGGTATTTTCGCGGAAACCGAGTCAACCGTTGGTAGGGAACCCCAGGTCGACGCCTCCTTCGGGCCGCTGGCCCGGGTCGACCCACCGGGCGGTGACCGCCTTGGTGCGGGTGTAGAAGTGGACACCCTCCGTGCCGTGCGCGTGTGAGTCGCCGAACAGGGACTGCTTCCAGCCGCCGAAGGAGTAGTAGGCCATCGGCACCGGGATGGGGACGTTGATCCCCACCATGCCGACCTCGACCTCGTTCTGGAACCGCCGGGCGGCGCCCCCGTCGTTGGTGAAGACCGCCGTGCCGTTGCCGTAGGGGCTGGCGTTGACGAGCTTGACCGCCTCGTCGTAGCCGCCCACGCGCACCACGCTCAGCACCGGGCCGAAGATCTCGTCCCGGTAGCACGACATCTCGGGGCCGACGTGGTCCAGCAGCGACGGTCCCAGCCAGAACCCGTCCGGGCTCCCGCCCGACACCGGGTGCGCACGGCCGTCGACCGCCAGGGTCGCGCCCTCGCGCACCCCCGACTCCAGGTAGGAGGCCACCCTGTCGCGGTGCTCCCTGGTGACCAGCGGCCCCATCTCGCTGCGCTCGTCGTCGCCGGGGCCCACGCGCAGGCGCGCCACCCGCTCGCGGATCCGCTCCACCAGCTCGTCGGCCACCGAGTCCACCACGGCCACCGCGGAGATGGCCATGCACCGCTCGCCCGCCGAGCCGAACCCGGCCGAGACCGCCGCGTCCGCGGCCAGGTCCAGGTCGGCGTCGGGCAGCACCACCATGTGGTTCTTGGCCCCGCCCAGGGCCTGCACGCGCTTGCCGTGCTCGGCGGCGGTCCGGTAGACGTACCGCGCGATCGGGGTGGAGCCCACGAAGCTGACCGCCGCCACGTCCGGGTGCTCCAGGAGGGCGTCCACCGCCTCCTTGTCGCCGTGCACCACGTTGAACACGCCCTCGGGCAGCCCCGCCTCGGCCCACAGCCCGGCCAGCAGCACCGATGCGGAGGGGTCCTTCTCGCTGGGCTTGAGCACGAACGCGTTGCCGCAGGCCAGGGCCACCGGGAACATCCACATCGGCACCATCGCCGGGAAGTTGAACGGCGTGATCCCGGCGACCACGCCGAGAGGCTGGAGGATCGAGTAGGCGTCCACGCCCGTGGACACGTTCTCGGAGTAGCCGCCCTTGAGCAGGTGCGGGATGCCGCAGGCGAAGTCGACCACCTCCAGGCCGCGGGCCACCTCGCCCCGGGCGTCGGAGAGGACCTTGCCGTGCTCGGCGCTGATCAGCTCCGCCAACCGGTCGGCGCTGGTGCTGAGCAGCTCGCGGAAGCGGAACAGGACCTGCACCCGCCGGGACAGCGGGGTGTCGCGCCACCCCGGGAAGGCCTCCCGCGCGGCCGTCACCGCCGCGTCGACCTCCTGCCGTCCGGCGAGGTCGACCGCGCCGGTGACCCGTCCGGACGCCGGGTCGTAGATGTCCCCCGTACGCCGGGCCGGCCCCTCGTGGGCGGACCCGCCGATCCAGTGGGTGACGTGCTTGCTCATGCTGCCGCTCTCTTCCTTGTCCACAGGCGTGCGGTCGGGGCTGGTGCGCCGCGCCCCGGCGCGGTTTGCTTGATACAGGGGGTCCCCGGGGGCCGCCAGCGTCGCGCTGCCCGCCTCCGCGGCCATGCGTGCTGTCCGCCTCCGCGGCCGTGCGCGGCGACCCCCGGGCCCGGTCGGCCCTCCCTCAGGCCCCGGCGTCCACCGTGCGCACCGCGTCCAGCAGCACGTCGCGGCCCTCCACCGCCTCCTCCTGCGACAGCGTCATCGGCGGCGCCATCCGCAGCACGTTGCCGTGCATGCCGCCCTTGCCCACCAGCAGGCCGCGCTCACGGGTGGCCTCCAGCACGCGCCCGGCCAGGGGTGAGGACGGCGCGCCGGTGGCGGGGTCCATCATCTCCACGGCGAACATCAGCCCCTTGCCGCGCACGTCGCGCACGCTCGGCAGCGAGGTCAGCGCTCTGAGCCCCTCCAGGATCAGCGCGCCCTGCCGCCGCGCGTTGCCCTGGAGGTCGTGCTCCAGCACGTAGTCCAGGGTCGCCCCCGCCGCCGCCATCGACACCGGGTTGCCGCCGAACGTGGCCACGCCCAGCGCGCCCAGCCGGTCCATCAGGTCGCCGCGCGCCACCACACCGCCCACGGCGAACCCGTTGCCCAGCCCCTTGGCGAAGGTCATGGCGTCCGGGACCACCCCGTGGTTGCCGATGCCGAAGAAGCTCGTGCCCGTGCGCCCCCAGCCGGTCTGCACCTCGTCGGACACGAACAGGATGCCGTGCTCGTCCAGCACCTCCTTGTAGGCGGCGTACAGGCCGTCCGGCGGCATCGCGAACCCGCCCACGCCCTGCACGGGCTCGGCGATCAGGCACGCCACGTTCGGCGCCGTGGTGTCCAGCACGTCGCGCAGGTCGGCCACGCACGCCTCGACGTACTCCCGGTCGGTCATCCCCCGGAAGGCCGGGGCCGCGTGGTCGGTGCCGTGCAGGTAGTGCACGTTCAGCGGTGACAGGGAGGAGTTCTTCCACGCCCGGTTGCCGGTCACGGCCACCGTGCCGAACGAGCGCCCGTGGTAGCTGCCGCGCATCGCCAGCACCTCGTCGCTGCCGCGCGCGTACGTGGCCAGCAGCAGGGCGGTCTCGTTGGCCTCGGTGCCGGAGTTGGTGAAGAACACCTTCGCGTCCGGGATGCCCGACAGGCGGGCGATCTTCTCCGCCAGCTCCACCTGGCTGCGGATGAGGTAGAGGGTGGAGGTGTGCACGACCCCCCTGGCGATCTGGCGCTCGACGGCCTCGCGCACCTCCGCCACGTCGTAGCCGAGCATGTTGGTCACGATGCCGGTGAAGAAGTCCAGGTAGGTGTTGCCGTCGGCGTCCGTGACACGGGCGCCCTTGCCGCCGGTGATCTCCAGCGGGGACTCGTAGTACAGGGGAAGCCAGGAGGGCATGACCGCGCGGTGGCGTGAGAGAAGTTCCGACATGCCCCCAGTCTCGCCCCGAGCACCGGACTTGGCCAGGACCAGCATGGTGACAAGATGTCGGCCGGGCCGACGACGCGTACGTCCCTCCGTGCCCGGCCTCCGTCCCCGGGCCGGGCGCCGGCGGCGCGATACACCGTGTAAGGCCGGCGGCCGGATGTCTGACACTGCGTCCCGTGCCCGCCTCCTAGGATGGAAGCCGTGCTTCCCACCCTTGCCGAGGTCCTCCAGCTGCCCGCCCTCCAGCGCGCCCGCCCCCGGGTCGTGGCGTGCCCGGACCGGCTGGACGTGGCCGTGCGCTGGGTGCACATCGCCGAGGTCACCGACCTCGCCCACCTGCTCCGCGGCGGCGAGCTGGTCCTCAGCACCGGCATCGCCATGCCCGACGATCCCGAGGCGCTGCGCCGCTACATCGACGACCTCGCCGCGGCCGGGGTCAGCGGCATCGCGGTCGAACTGGGACGCAAGTACCACGCCGAGCTCCCGCCCGCCTTCCTCGACGCCGCGCGCGAGGCGGGCGTGCCGGTGGTCCTGCTCGACCGCGACGCCCGCTTCGTGGAGATCACCGAGGCCGTGCACGTCCGGGTGGTCAACGAACAGCTGGAGGAGCTGCGCGAGTCGGAGAAGCTGCACTCGGTCTTCACCCAGCTCTCCGTGGAGGGCGCCGACACCGGACGCATCCTGCACGAGGTCGCCCAGCTCTCCGGCTGCCCCGTGGTCCTGGAGAACCTCACCCACCAGGTGCTGGCCTGCGACCTCAACGGCGAGGAGCCCGAAACCCTGCTCACCTCCTGGGAGAGCCGCTCGCGCGCGGCGCGCTCGGGCTCGCGCACCGTCCACACGCCCGCCAACGGCTGGCTGGTCACCACGGTCGGGGCGCGCGGCCAGGACTGGGGGCGTCTGATCCTCGTCGTCGGGGCCAACCCCACCCCGCGCCAGAGCATGCTCATCGAACGCGCCGCCACCACCCTCGCGCTGGTCAGGCTGCTGGAGCGCCACCAGGAGAGCCTGGAGCGGCAGACGCACCGCACGATCATCGCGGGCATCATCGACCGGGCCTACTCCGACCCGGAGGAGGCGCTGGTTCGGGCCCGCGCCGTGGGCGTGCCGCTCAACGGCCGCGAACTGGTGGGGCTCGTGCTGCGCCTGCGCGAGAGCGGGACCGGGCTGGCCGCCCAGGCGCGCCTGTCCGACACCGCCGAGGGCGCCGCGCGCGCCTGCCGCGAGCTGCGACTGCCCGCCCTGGTGGGCTCGCTCGACGACCTGCGCGTGGGCATCCTGCTCGCGCTGCCGGGCCGCCAGCGCCTGGACCCGACCCTGCACCTGCTCGCCGACCGCATCCGCACCGCCGTGGGCGGCGGCGCCGTGCTGGCCGTGGGCTCCTCCGCGGACGGCGTCCGGGAGGTGCGGCGCTCCTTCCTGGAGGCGCGCCAGGTCGGCGACGTGGCCATCCGCCAGAACGACCAGCGCCCCTTCTACCGGCTGCCCGACCTGCACCTGCGCGGCCTGCTCCACCTGTTCCGCGACGACGAGCGGCTCCAGACCTACGTCGAGCGCGAGCTGGGGCCGCTGCTGGACCACGACGCGCGGCACGGCGGCGACCTGACCGACATGCTCCGCCACTACCTGGGCGCGGGCCGCAACAAGGCGCTCGCCGCCGGGCGGGCGCACCTGTCCCGCCCGGCGTTCTACGACCGGCTGCGGCGGGTCGCCCACGTCCTGGACGCGGATCTGGACTCGGTGGAGACCTGCCTGTCCCTGCACGTGGCGCTGCTGTCGCTGGACTCGGTCCGCGACGAGCGCTGATCCGGCGCCCGCGGTCAGCGCGCCCCGGGCGCCCCCTCCAGCTCCAACCCCAGCAGGACCGAGGCCAGGCTCTTGCCGTGGGCGTCCAGGTACAGCGACGTGGTCACGGTGTCCTCTCCCGCGCGCGGGCACACCAGGACCAGCGCGCACACGTTGTCCATCCGGTGGACGGTGACCGGCCCGCGCACGCGCCCGCCCAGCGCGCGGGCGACCCGGTCGGGCGTCAGCTCGGCGCACAGCACCGGGTACCACTCCGGTTCGTAGGCGATGACGGCGATCGTGTTGAGGTTGCCCTTGTCCCCGGCCCGGGCGTGGGCGACGTCGCGGAGCACGGTGCTCACCGCTCCCCCTCTCCGAAGAAGTCGACCCGGGTGCGCACGGCCTCCCGGTCGACGGTGGTCGACAGCACGCCCACGACCTCGTGGACGGAGGTCCTGAGACCGCCCCCTCCGGCGGGCCCCGACGTGTAGAGGGCGCCCACCTCTTCGGCGACCGCCTCGGCGTCCGCGCGGCCGGAGCCGAGGGCGGCCACCCGTAGCCGGCACTCGAAGGGCTCGTCCCGGCCGCCCCCGCCGGAGCCGTGCAGCGCGTCCACGCCCACGACGTCGGCGCGCAGCCGGGAGACCTTCCCGCCCAGGCGCTCGCGCACCACCTCGCCTGCCAGCCGGGCCCGCGCCAGCGCGCCCGGACCGGCGTAGGAGATCTCGCCCTCGCCCCGGAAACCCGCCCGGTACCCGACGCTGACCTTCAGCTCTCCGGGCCGGGGCAGCCCACGGGCCCCGGTGACCAGCACCCGGTTCGGTCCGCTCTCGGCCAGCCGCACCCCGGTCATGTCGAGCACCGAGTCCGGCGTGACGTAGGCCCGGGGGTCGGTGACCTCGTAGGTGAGCTGTTCGGTGACCGTGAGCCGGTCCACCCGGCCGCCGGTCCCCGGCAGTTTGGTGACCACCGCCGAACCGTCCCGCTCCACCTCGGCCAGGGGGTAGCCGAGGCGGGCCAGGCCGGGGACCTCCTTGCGGCCCGGGTCGGCGAAGTAGCCGCCGCTGACCTGGCCCGCGCACTCCAGCAGGTGGCCCACCAGGGTCCCGGCGGCCATCGCGTCCGCGTCGCCGGGGTCCCAGCCCAGGCGGTGGGCCAGGGGCGCGAGGAACAGAGAGGGGTCGGCCGCCCGGCCCGCGATCACCACGTCGGCTCCGCCCTCCAGCGCGGGCGTCAGGGAGTCGGCGCCGACGTAGGCGTTGGCGGAGACGATCTCGCCGTGCGCCTCCAGCGGCAGCCCGTCCTCCCAGCAGGGCGCGGACGGGTCCAGCAGGTGGAGCACGTCGTCCCCGGAGACCGCGGCGACCAGGGTCGGCAGCCCCAGCTCCCGGGCTGTGGCGCGGGCCATGCGCGCCGCCGCCACGGGGGCGGCCGCCCCGGCGTTGGTGACCAGGCGGGTGCCGTGCCGGTGCAGCGGTTCGAGCAGGAGTTCCAGGCGCCGCCGCAGGGTCGGGTCGTAGCCGGGGCCCGACCCGCTGGCCTCCCGGAGCGAGGCCAGGGACACGGTGCGCTCTCCCAGGCACTCCAGTACCAGGGTGTCGAGGTCGCCTCCCTCCACGAGGTCGACGGCGGGTTGGAGGCGGTCGCCGGCGAAACCGGCGCCGCACCCGATCCGGGCTCTGCTGGGCACACTGACTCCTTCGAACGGTGTGGACGGGCGGTCAGCCGACCCAGAGCGGGACGACCCCGCTGGCGAGGGCGACCGCGAGGACGACCAGGCTGACCAACCAGGCCCACGGCAGCAGGAAGCGGATGTGGGAGCCGATGGGCACCCCGGCCAGGCCGACCAGCAGGTAGAAGGAGCCGGTCAGCGGGCTGATCGGGAAGCCGACGGTCTCCTGGCCGATGATCGAGGCCTGGGCGATGTCGGCGGCGGCGACGCCGAAGCCCTCGCCCACGGCGGTCAGCACCGGCATGACGGCGAAGTAGTAGGCGTCGGGGCCGAAGAGCAGGCTCATGGGAACGCCCAGGACACCGACGATCGCGGCCATCCCGGGACCGAGGAAACCGGGCATGGCGCCGGTCATGGCCTGCCCCATCGCCTCGATCATGCCGCTGTTGTCCATGACGCCCAGGAACACGCCCGCGGCGAGCAGGGTGCTGGCCATGAGGATCGCCCCGGAGGCGTGGGCGTTGACGCGGTCGGTCTGGGCCTTCATCCCCGGGTAGTTGACGACGAGCGCCACGACCAGGGCCAGCATGAAGACGAGTTCGGGGGAGAGCAGCCCGAAGACCAGGGCGAGGACGGCGGCGACGGTCAGCGCGGCGTTCACCCAGTACAGGCGTGGGCGCAGCAGGTCGGCGTCGGGCTCCTGCCCGCCCGCGGCGAGCGGCTCGGTCCCGCCCTCTCCGGCGGCCCCGCCCGGGCGGCCGCTCCCGACGGGCATCGGGGAAGGCAGGGGGTCGGCCGCCGCCAGCCGCACGCGCTCGCGGTGGCCGAGGTACCAGGCGACGGCGACGCAGGCGGCCATGCCCGCCAGTTGGGCCGGGATCAGCGGGGCCCACAGTTCGTTGGCCGGAACGCCGAGGACGGTGGCGGCCCGGGCGGTGGGCCCGCCCCACGGGACCATGTTCATGATCCCCGCGCCGAGTCCGACCAGCGCGGCCAGGACCACCCTGCGCATGCCCAGGGCGTCGTAGAGCGGGAGCATCGCCGGGATGGTGATGAGGAAGGTGGTGGCGCCCGCGCCGTCCAGGTGGGCGACCATCGCGAGCACCACCGTCGCGACCGCCACGGTCACCGGAGTGTTCCCGGCGAACCCGAGCACGCGGCGGATGATCGGCGCGAACAGCCCCGCGTCACGCATCACCCCGAAGTAGAGGATGGCGAACACGAACATCGCGGTCGTGGAGGCCACGCCGCCGATGCCCTCGCCGACGAAGGAGGCCACCTCGCCGGGGCCGAAGCCCAGTGCGAAGGCGGAAGCCACCGGGACGCCGACGAGCGCGACCACCGCGCCCACCCGGTTGGACAACAGCAGCAGGAGCACCACGGCGATCGTGGCGAAACCCATGGCGGTCAGCATCTGGCACGCTCCTCGGACACCCTCACGGGGGGAAGTGACGGGGGACACATGCCGACATGGTTTCGCGGGGTTCTCCCCGTGTCCAACATCAGTTTCCTCTGGATCTATGCTCTGGAGGCATGGATCTGAGCCTGAGGCAGTTGTCCGCCTACGCCGCGGTGGCCAGGTACGGGAGTTTCACGCGCGCCTCCCGTGAACTGCGCGTCGCGCAGCCCTCGCTGAGCAGGACGGTGCTCGGGCTGGAGCGCACCCTGGGGGTCCGCCTCCTGGAGCGGACCACCCGCAGGGTGGAGTGCACCCCGGAGGGGGCCGAGCTGCTGGCCGTGGCCGAACGCCTGCTGGAGGCGCACCGCTCGGAGATGAACGGGCTGGAGCGCTTCCTGCGCGGCGAGCGCGGCACCGTCGCGGTGGCGACGCTGCCCTCGGTGGCGGCCGCCCTGCTGCCCTCGGTGATCTCCCGGCTCAGGTCGCGCACGCCCGAGGCCGACGTCCACGTCCTGGACGGGATGTCGGAGGCGGCCGTGGAACGGCTCCAGGCGGGGGAGTGCGACCTGGCGCTGGTGGCCGCGGGCCGGGTGCCAGGGGAGCTGGTGTCGCGGCCGCTCCTGCGGGACCGCTACTTCGCGGTCGTGCCGATGGGGCACCCCTTCGCGGAGCGGTCCGTGCTGACCTGGGCCGATCTGGCGGGGGAGGCCTTCCTGGCCACCGGCGGCGACTCCAGCGTCCGCGCGGGCGCGGACGCCGCCTTCGAGCGCGCGGGCGTGGTGCCCGAACGGATCGTGCGGGCGGGCAGCGTCTCGACCATCGGCGGCCTGGTGTCCGCGGGGATCGGCGTCACCGCGCTCCCGGCCCTGGTCGGAGTGCTGATGAGCTTCGCCGACCACGTGCGCGTGCCCCTGACCGACCCGGTCGTGGACCGCGGGCTGAGCGTGCTCACGCGCCGGGACCGCAGGCCGGGGCCGGTCGCGGCGGGTTTCCTCGCACTGCTGGAGGAGATGCGCGCCGAGGACCACCCGCTGCCGCGGGACGTGGCCTGGACGCACTGACGGGGCCGGAGCGGGAGGCGCGCCGACGGTGTCGCGTGCGGGATCACGGCGGACGCACTGACGCGACCGCGCCGCCCCGGGCCACGGAGCGGGGCCCGGGGCGGCGGAGGCGGCGGGCAGCGCTTCCCGCGCCGCCCGCCGCCTCCGCCGCACGGGGGACTACAGCTGGGCGAAGGCCTCCTCCAGGATGTCCAGGCCCTCGTGCAGCAGCTCGTCGCCGATCACCAGCGGCGGCAGCATGCGGATCACGTTGCCGTAGGTGCCCGCGCTCAGCAGGACCAGGCCGCGGGAGTGGCAGTAGGACAGGACCTTGGCCAGCGCCTCGGGGGCGGGCGTGCGGTCGGCGTCCTGGACCAGCTCGATCGCGATCATCGCGCCGCGTCCGCGCACGTCGCCGATGACCTCGTACTTGGCGGCCAGCTCGCGCAGGCGGCCCAGCATCAGCTCGCCGATCTCACGTGCGCGCTCCACCAGGCCGTCGGACTCGATCGCCGACAGGGCGGCCAGCGCGGCGGCGCACGCGGCCGGGTTGCCGCCGTAGGTGCCGCCCAGGCCGCCGCCGTGCACGGCGTCCATCAGCTCGGCGCGGCCGGTCACCGCGGCCAGCGGCAGGCCGCCCGCGATGCCCTTGGCGGTCGTGATCAGGTCCGGGACCACGCCCTCGTGCTCGCTGGCGAACATGTGGCCGGTGCGGGCGAAGCCGGTCTGCACCTCGTCGGCGACGAACACGATGCCGTTGGCGCGGCAGAACTCCACCACCGCGGGCAGGAAGCCGGGGGCGGGCTCGATGAAGCCGCCCTCGCCCTGGATCGGCTCGATCACCACGGCCGCCACGTTCTGGGCGCCGATCTGCTTGGTGATCTGCTCGATCACCATGGCCGCCGCCTCGGGGCCGCAGTTGTCCGGGCCCGTCGGCCAGCGGTACGGGTAGGCCATCGGCATCCGGTGGATCTCACCGGCGAACGGCCCGAAGCCCTGCTTGTAGGGCATGTTCTTGGCGGTCAGCCCCATGGTGAGGTTGGTGCGGCCGTGGTAGGCGTGGTCGAACACCACGACCGCCTGGCGGCCGGTCGCGCTGCGGGCGATCTTCACCGCGTTCTCGACCGCCTCGGCGCCCGAGTTGAGCAGGATCGAGCGCTTCTCGTGGTCGCCCGGCGTGATCCGGTTGAGCGCCTCGCACACGTCCACGTACGCCTCGTACGGGTTGACCATGAAGCAGGTGTGCGTGAACCGGCCGAGCTGCTCGGCGGCGCGCTCCACCACGCGCGGGTCGGCGTTGCCGACGTTGGTCACGGCGATGCCGGAGCCGAAGTCGATCAGCGCGTTGCCGTCGACGTCCTCGACGATGCCGCCGCCCGCGCGCTCGACGTAGACCGGCAGGACGCTGCCCACGCCCTGGGCGACGGCCGAACGGCGGCGCTCCTGGATCGCGCGGGACTTGGGGCCGGGGATCTCGGTGACGATCCGGCGGGACTGGGCGACCTCGGTCGCTGCCATGCGGCTGCCTCCTTCTGCGGTGGACGGGAGCGGAGAGGGGCCGGGGGTGGGCTCCCCGACCTGGGACGACACTAGGGTGCGCGGAACCACCCCCACATGGACAAGGTGGATAATCAGGGCTGAGCCTTGCGCCAGCGCGTCAGGGTTCGCACGAAGCGGGTCCGCTGGAGCGGGGGGAGGACGGCCCGCGTCCGGTCCCGCCGACCGCGCCGAACCGCCTCGACCGGCGGCCGAAGTGGAGGGGAAGCCGATGCCACCGACCCTGGGGGCCCTGATGCGCACGCCCCGCCTGCGCCTGAACCTGCTCACCGGCCAGGAGAACCTGGACCGGCGGGTGGAGTGGGTCGCGGTCAGCGAGCTGGAGGACCCCACGCCCTACCTGGCGGGCGGCGAACTCCTGCTCACCACCGGCGTGCGCTGGGCCACCGGCGTCCCCGACCTGCGCGACTACACGCGCCGCCTGGCCGAGCGCCGCGTCACCGCGCTGGGCTTCGCGGTCGGCGTGGTCCTGGAGCGCACCCCCGAGCCGCTCCGCGAGGCCGCCGCCGAGTTCGGCCTCACCCTGCTGGAGGTGGCCAGGGAGACCCCCTTCATCGCGATCGGCAAGGAGGTGTCCCGGCTCCTGGCCAAGGAGGAGTACGAGGGGCTGAGCCGGGCCTTCGCCGCCCAGCGCGACCTCACCCGCGCCGCGCTCACCGGGGAGGCGGCGATCGTGGACCGATTGGCCCGCGAACTCGGCGCCTGGGTGCTGCTGCTGTCCGCCGACGGCGCCGCCCGGCACGCCGCTCCCGCCGGGGCCTCCCCCCGCGCCGCCGGACTCGCCGAGGAGCTGGACCGGCTGCGCGAGGCGGGCGTGCGCGCCAGCGTCTCCCTCACCTCGGGCGGCGAACACGTCTCCGTGCAGCCCCTGGCCACCGGCCGCCGGGTCCGCGGGTTCCTGGCCGTGGGCACCGGCGGGCGCCTCGGCTCGGACGAGCGCACGCTGGTCAACGCGGCGGTGTCGCTGCTCTCCCTCGAACTGGAGCGCACCGCGCACGACGCCGCGGCCCGGGTGCGCGAGGGGGTGCTCGCGGCGCTGCTCACCGGGGCGCTGGACCCCCTGCACCCGGGGGCGGAGCGGCTGCGCGGGGTCCTTCCCGCTGAACCCGTCCTCGTGGCGGCCGCCGACGGGATCGGGCCCGCACAGCCGCCCGAGGGCGTACTGGTCACCGAGCACGACGGCCGCGTCCTGCTGCTGGCCCCCGCCGACACCGGAACGGGAGTGCTCGCCGAGGTCCTGGAGGGACCGGTCGGGGTGAGCGACCCCTCCCCCTACGCGGAACTGTCCGCGGCGCTGTCCCAGGCCGAACGCGCGCTGGCCGCCGCGCGCGACGCGGGCGGGGGCCTGCTCCGCGTCGGCGACCTGCCCGGCGGACTGCTCGGGCTGGCCGACACCCCCGCCGGCGCCCGCATGGCCGGGGACCTGCTCGCCCCGCTGCTGCGCCAGCGCACCTCGGCCGAACTGCTGGCCTCGCTGCGCGCCTACCTCGCGGCCTCGGGCCGGTGGGACGCGGCGTCGGAGGCCCTGGGGATCCACCGGCACACGCTGCGCTACCGCATGCGGCGCATCCGCGACCTGCTGCCCGGCGACCTGGACGACCCCGACTACCGCACCGAGCTGTGGATCGCCCTGCGCGTCCACGGCACCGCCGGCTGACCGTCCTCCGGGCCCCGGGCGCCGTCACCCGGAGCCGTCACCCGGAGTGAAAGTGGTGACGGGTTCCGGTGTTCGCGGGGTCCGGAACCGGTCCATCCACCACAATGGCTTGCTGTCGGTGGGTAGTCGGCCGATGACACAGCCGTGTGGGGGAGACGTTGAGGTCACTGCGGGACGACGAGGACGAGGTCGGGCACGCGGGCGTGCCGGGGGCGCCGCCGGGAGTCACCGGCCCCCTCCCCGGGGCGCTCGGCGGCCGGTCGGGCGTCGGCACGGCCTCGCTGCGCTGGAAGCCCCCGATCGACCGTTCCGAGGTGCGCTCCCTGCTGGCCTACCTGCGCGCCTGCCTGCGCCGCGAGGCGGTGCACACCCACGTCGTCCCGGTCGGCGACCTGGGCTCCGACAGCTGCGCGTGCCTGCCCCCGGGCCCCGAGGTGCTCTTCAGCGGGGTCGGGGAGACGCTTGCGCTGCGCCCGGAGTCCGTCCGCGTCCTGCGCGCGGCCCACGACCTCGGCCAGTCCGCGCGCTACGGCTACCCGCTCGTGGTCCTGGGGGAGGGCGGGGACCGGGTGGCCCTGCCCCTGCTCACCGTCGACGTGCGCATCGCGGACGAGACCGCGGACACCCCCGCCGGGTCCCGGGACACCCTGGTCCGCGCGGTCGGCCCGCCCGACGTCAACCCCGCGCTCCTGGAACGCCTCGGCCTCACCGACCCCGAGGACCTGTTCGAACTCCGGACCCGGCTGCGCTCCGGGGCGCCCGATCCCCTGCGGCGCCCCGCGGCCGTCGCCGACCTCGCCGCCAGGGTCCGCCTCCTGCTCGCCGGCCTGGAGATCGAGCGGGTGGACGACATCGCACCCCTGGGCACCCGCGGCGCCCCGCGCACCTGGATGGAGGGCGCCCACAACGTCGCCGTGCTCTTCCGGGCCGGGCCCGGGGGAGGCCACGACGCCGACGAGCGCGAACCCGTCGGCGTCGAGGGCGTCCTGGCCGACCTCGACCCCTCCGGCCGCGACGGCCTCGACCCCGAGGACGTCAGCGGGACCGCCCTGGAGGCCCTGCTCGGACAGCCCTCCCGGGCGGCCGCGGCCTCCGGCCCGGCGGCGTCCGGACGGCTCTTCCGCTGCTCCCGCGCCGCGAACCGACGCGGTTGCGCCGACTCCGGCGGGGACACCGCCGAGCCCCCCGTCCCGATCTCGGCGACCGCCCTCGACCAGTCCCAGTACGCGGTCCTGTGCGCGGCCATGCGCGAGCAGCTCACCGTGGCCGCGGCCCCGCCCGGAAGCGGCGTGCACGACCTGGTCGACGCCCTCGTGCGCACCGCCGTCAGCAACGGCCAGCGCGTCCTGGTGTGCGGTCGCACCGAGGCCGACGTCGCCGCGGTGCGCCTGCGCGCGGACGCCTCCCCCGGGCACCCCGTCGTGCGCGTGGGCGGGGACGGACGGCGCACGGCCGAGGCCGTGCTGCTCACCCGGCTCCTCACCGAGCACTCCCGGAGCCTGCCCGCGGCCCCCGCCGGTTCCGGCGGGGAGGACCCCACCGTCCACTGGGCGGACCTGGCCGCGGACTGGACGGCGGTCCGCGAGGCGTGGCGGGCCATGGACACCATGGCCTCCGGCGGCCACGCGCTCGCCCGCCTGGCCGAGGAACGCGGCCGGGTCGTCGCCCAGGGGTGGGACCCCGACTCCCTCTTCACCCCGGAGCGGGGCGGCCCCGAGTACTGGCTGCACCGGGCCGAGCGCGCGGCAGCCGGGGGCCTGGCCGGGCTGGCGCACCGCGGCGCCGTCCGCCGCGAACTGGGCGTGGACACCGACCCCGACAGCCTCGCCCGCCTGCGCGCGGTCGCCCGTCTGGAGGGCGAGTGGCGCGCGGCCGTGGACCGGCGGACCCGCTGCGCGCCGCTGAACGCGCTCACCGCCGACCTGGCCGACGCCCTCGCCCGGCACCGCAGGTCCAGTTCCGCCTGCCTGCGCGCGGTCGGCGACCCCCGGCTGTGGCGGGGCCGCGCCGCCATCGAGCACCGCCTGGAGAGCCTCAACTGGCACCGCGGCCACGGCTGGCCGGGCCCGGGCGCGCTGTTCGACACCCTGCCCGCGTGGGTGTGCCGCACCGACCAGGTCCGGGCGCTGCAACCCTGGGCGGGCCTGTTCGACCTGGTCGTCGTGGTCGGGGCCGAGCGCACCCGGCTGGCCGAACTGCTGCCGGTGCTCTACCGCGCCAACCGCGCCGTGGTGTTCGGCGACCCCGCGCACCCGGGGCCGGTGAGCGTGCTGGAACCGGACGAGGAGCGCCGCGCGCTGGCCGCCGCGGGCCTGGTCGCGGGCCAGTTGGACGACCGGGGCCTGCGCTACGGCGGCGGTTCGGCGATGCGCGCCCTGTACCGGGCGGCGCCGCCCATGCGGTGGCTGGACGAGCACGACGGGGCGCCGCCCCAGCTCGCCGGGGCCGCGTCGCGGCACTGCTACGGGGGCAGGCTCGCGGTGCGCACCCTCCCCGACCCCTCGGGCGGCCCCGCGTTCGAGTGGCGCGACGTCGCCGGGGTCTGCGAGGCCGCACCCGGGGCGTCCTTCGTCAACCGGGACGAGGCCTACCGGGTGGCGGTGGTGGTGGACGAGCTCGACGAGCACCTGCCCCGGGGCCGGGTGGTCGCGGTGGTCGCGCCGACCCAGCCCCAGGTGGCCCTGGTGCGCCGCCTGCTGTGCAAGCGGGCCCTGCGCCACGAGGTGCGGGTGGGCGGACCGGATCTGTTGGCGGACGACCACGATCCGGCGGACGTGACCGTCCTGACGCCGATGCTGGCCTCCGGGGCGCCCGCCGTCGCCGAGCGGCGTGTGCGCCGGATGGGCCACCTGTGGTCGTCGGTGCTCACCCGTACCCGCCAGCGGCTCGTGGTGGTGGGTGACCGCGGGTACTGGTCGGGCGACGACGGCCCGCTGGGCGAGCTGGAGGCGTCGGCGGCCGGGGGCCACGCGGGACGGACCGACGCGGCGGCCTCCGCGCTGGTCAGGGAGCTGCGCGGGGTGGGGACGGAGGTGACCCTCCAGCAGACGGGCGAGGGCTGGACCGCCGACATGGCGGTCCGGTTCGGCTCCCGCCGCCTGCTGCTCCTGCTCGACCGGGAGCCCGACGGCCGCTCCCTGCGCTGGCTGCTCGCCCGGGGGGAGACGCTCAACCGCGCCACGGGGGACCCCGTTGTCGTGGTGCCCGCCTGGCGCTGCCTGGCCGACCCGCGCGCCCTGGTGGAGGAGATCCTCACCGCCCACTGATCCGCAGGGCGGCCCCGCCCGCGCGCACGGCCGGGCGGCCCCACCGGCGCCGGACGCCGACCGGACCGGCGGACGGGCCGGGCGCACTACCCTGGAGCCGGATGTCCGGAAAGCGGTGTTCACGCCGCGGCCCCGGACGGACGGAGGAGGAGAGGACCGGTGCCCGAGGGCCACACGCTGCACCGCCTGGCAGCGCACTTCGACAAGACCTTCGGCGGCGGCGCGGTACGCGCCAGCAGCCCGCAGGGGCGCTTCGCCGACGGCGCCGCCCGGATCGACGGCCGGGTCCTCACCGAGAGCGAGGCCCACGGCAAGCACCTCTTCCTCGGGTTCGACTCGGGGGAGTGGCTGCGGGTCCACCTGGGCCTGTACGGCGCCTGGTCCTTCGGCGACGCCGACGGCGAACGCCACCTGGGCGCGCCCCGGGCCGCGGGAGGCGCCCGCCGGGAGCTGCTGCGCGACGCCGAGGGCTTCGTCGTGGCGCCCGAACCCGTCGGGGCGGTGCGCGCCCGGCTGGTCAACTCCTCCGGCTGGGCCGACCTGCGCGGCCCCTCGGCCTGCGAGGTCGTCACCGAGGACGACAAGCGCGCCGTCCAGGACAGGCTGGGCCCCGACCCCCTGCGCGACGACGCAGACCCCGAGCGGGCCTGGCGCGTGGTCAGCCGCTCCCGGACCAGCATCGCCGCGCTCCTCATGCGCCAGGACGTCGTGGCGGGCATCGGCAACATCTACCGCGCGGAGTCGCTGTTCCGGGCGGGGCTGGACCCGATGACCCCGGGCCGCGACCTCACGGCCGACCAGTGGTCGCGGCTGTGGGACGACCTGTCGGGCCTGCTCCGCGACGGCGTGCGGGACGGCTACATCATCACCACCCTGCCCGAGCACCGTCCCGATCCGGACGCGCGTCCCGTGCCCCGGCCCGACAGCCTCTACGTGTGCTACCGGACCGGCGAACCCTGCCGGGTGTGCTCCTCGCCGGTCGCCTCCGCGGAACTGGCCGGACGCACCCTCTACTGGTGCCCCCGGTGCCAGGGAGTTTGAGGGCTTTCGTGAGTTAAGTACCCATTTGTCGGGTTGGATGCCAAGGTCATGCAGTACAATCCCGAACCGTCTGCTTAACCGGTTCAGCGTTGTGTGATCAGGGGGACGAATGGGGGGTTTGATGCGGCGTCCGACCATCATGGACATCGCCAAGGCCGCGGGGGTGTCCAAGGGGGCCGTGTCCTACGCGCTCAACGGGCGTCCGGGGGTCTCGGAGGAGACCCGAAGACGCATCCTGGCGATCGCCAGCGACCTCGGCTGGGCGCCCAGCAGCCCGGCGCGCGCACTCGCCCCCGGCGGCCGGATCGGGGCGGTCGGCCTGGTGGTCGACCGGCCCGCCCACTCCCTCGGTCTGGAACCCTTCTTCATGCAGCTGGTCTCGGGGATCGAGACCGAGCTGGCCACCTCGGGGGTCGACCTGTTGTTACAGGTCACCGAGGACATGGGCGCCGAGATCGCGGCCTACCGGCGCTGGTCGTCCGAACGCCGGGTGGACGGCGTGATCATGGTGGACCTGCGCGTGGGCGACCCGCGCGTCCAGGTCGTCGAGGAGCTCCCGCTGCCCGCCGTCGTCCTCGGCGGGCCCGAGGGCGTGGGCTCCCTGCCGTACCTGTACACCGACGACGCCACCGCCATGCGCGAGGTCGTCCACTACCTGGCCGCCCTCGGCCACCGGCGCATCGTCCAGGTGGCGGGCCCGGAGAAGTTCGTGCACACCCGCGTGCGCACCCAGGCCTTCCTGGACGCCGCGGCCCAGGCCGGGCTCAGCGAGGCCCGCTGGGTGCACGCCGACTACACGGGCGAGGGGGGCACCAGGACCACGCGCAAGCTGCTGGCCGCCACCGACCGGCCGACCGCCCTGATCTACGACAACGACCTCATGGCCGTGGCCGGGCTGGGGGTGGCCCACGAGATGGGCGTGGACGTGCCCTCGCAGCTGTCCATCGTGGCCTGGGACGACTCGGTGCTGTGCCGCCTGGTCCGCCCCTCGCTGACCGCCATAGTGCGCGACATCGTGTCCTACGGCCGCCAGGCCGCGCTGATGCTGGCCAGGACGATCGAGGGCAAGCCGGTGGCCAACAGCGAGACCTCACGCGGAGAGCTGCTTCCGCGGGGCAGCACCGGCCCCCTGGGCGCGTGATCCGGCGCTCCCCGCCGGCCGCCCGCGCTCGGGACGCGGCCCGCGGCTCCCGGGCGCGTGGTCCGGCGGGCCGTGCGCCCTGTCCGACGCGTACACCGCGTGAGGGTCCGCAAGCCCCGCGTGGCACGGGCGCCGGGGGTTCGCGGCGTGCACCGTGGCGGTTGTTAACGATGTGAAAACAGGGGCGTGTGTTGCCTTGGTGGTCTCTGCGGCTCCGGTGTCCAAAAGGTGACCGTGAGGGTGCTACCACCTCCTCACGAGCTGTGGAAGGCTGCGGCGCGTAACGCCCCACGCCGACAGGCCCCCAAGGGAGCGAGAACGCCCGTGCGGAACCGGTTCAGCGCCGCCGAACTTACTGACATACCCGCATCTGTGCTGTTACAAGCGAATAACAGCGAAGTGTCGGGCATTGACGCCCTTCCTGCGGACGTGTTGTTGTTAACGTCACTTACCCGGTTCAGCAACGGTCTCGCGCGCTCACCACTGGGAGCGCTCCCAACCCTTCCGGTCTCTCGGAGGGGCCTCCCCCCATAGGCCGGCCGGGTGACAAGGAGGAGTCGAGATGAGAATGCTGCGGCTTCCGGCGGCACTCGCGGCCCTGGCCCTCGCGGTCAGCGCCTGCTCGGGTGGCGGCGGGAACAGCGACGGCGGTTCGGGTCAGTACCCCAGGAACGAGACCCTGTACACCACGGGTACGGCCTGGGAGGCGCCGACCAGCTGGAACCCGATGATGCGGGGCCAGTTCGCGGTCGGCACCAACGGCCTGGTCTACGAGTCGCTCTTCCACTACGACGCGGACGCGGGAGAGTACGTCCACTGGCTCGCCGAGAGCGACGAGTGGACCTCGGAGACCGAGCACGTGATCACCCTGCGCGAGGGCGTCACGTGGAACGACGGCGAGCCCTTCGTCGCCCAGGACGTGGTCACCACGCTGGAACTCGGCCAGGTCCCCGGAGTCCCCTACAGCAACGTCTGGGACTACATCGAGAGCGTCGAGGCCACCGACGAGCGCACGGTCACCGTCACCTTCTCGGAGAGCCGTCCGCAGGAGTGGATGAACTGGGCCTACTCCAACCCCATCGTCCCGGACCACATCTGGGCCGGCATGGAGGAGAGCCAGGTCGCCGACAGCCCCAACGAGAACCCGGTCGGCACCGGCCCCTACGTCTACGAGTCGCACACCGACGACCGCATGGTCTGGGAGCGCAACGACGAGTGGTGGGCCATCGAGGCCCTCGACATGACGATGGACGCCCGCTACATCGTCGACATCGTCAACGCCTCCAACGAGGTCACGATGGGCATGCTGAACCAGGGCGAGGTCGACCTCTCCAACAATTTCCTGCCCGGCATCGACCAGGTCCTCAACAGCAACGAGACCATCAGCAGCTTCTACGACGGTCCCCCGTACATGAAGAGCGCCAACACGGCGTGGCTCATCCCGAACCACACCCGTGAGCCGCTCAACGACACGGCGTTCCGCCAGGCCCTGGCCCACTCGATCAACATCACCCAGATCGTCGAGGGCCCGTACGCCAACCTGGTCCAGGCGGCCAACCCCACGGGTCTGCTGCCCGAGTGGGACGCCTACATCGACCACGAGCTGGTCGAGCGCGAGGGCTTCACCTTCGACGCGGACGAGGCCGTGGCCATCCTCGAAGAGGCCGGCTACATGGACGAGGACGGCGACGGCTTCGTCGAGACCCCCGACGGCGAGCCCATCGCGCTGACCCTCGCGGTCCCCTCCGGCTGGACCGACTGGATGGAGGCCGCCCGCATCATCGAGCAGAACGCCCAGGACGTCGGCATCAACATCACCGCCGAGTTCCCCGACGCGGGCCTGCTCGACGACAACCGCAACGCGGGCGAGTTCGACCTGGTCATCAACAACGCCCGGCAGCTGAGCAACTCGCCGTGGACCTACTACGACTACCTCTACCAGCTGCCCGTCCAGGAGCAGCAGACCACGGTGAACTTCCACCGCTACGAGAGCGACGAGGCGTGGGCCCTCACCGAGGAGCTCGCCCGGGTCCCCGCCGACGACGTCGAGGCCGCGGCCGAGGTCACCTCGCAGCTCCAGGAGCACTTCCTGGCCGAGCTGCCGACCATCCCGCTCTGGTACAACGGCCAGTGGTCGCAGGCCAACAACTCCGCCTGGACCAACTGGCCCAGTGAGGCCGAGGGTACGCCCAACAGCCCCGCGGTGATGTGGGAGGGCTGGTACGAGCTCGGCGGGATCGAGACCCTCGCCTCGATCGAACCGGTCGAGTAGGGGCGGGGGAGCGACCTCCCCCCATCCACCCCGCTGACCACTCCCCGCCCCCGGCCGAGGCACGGCGCGAAAGAGCCCGGCCGGGGGACGCCCCGGGAGAGCGGGCGCGGCACGGAACACCCCCCACAGGGTCCGCGCCGCGCCCCCTCCGGGGCCACTCGACTGTCCGCCGCCATCACCTGGAGGAACGTGTGTGGCGCTATATCGGTCGTAAGCTCTTCGTCTACCTGCTTACGTTCATCGTCGCGGTCACCATCAACTGGATGATTCCGCGCTTCATGCCCGGCGACCCCATCCGCAGCATGCTCTCCCGGGCCTCGGCGGGCGACCCCGAGGCCCTGGCCACCATGACCGCCTACTACGAGGAGGTCTTCGGCCTGGACAAGCCGCTGCACGAGCAGTACCTGAGTTTCTGGGCCGGTCTGTTCCGGGGGGACCTGGGCATCAGCGTGATGCTCTACCCCGAGCCGGTCACCGACGTCATCATGAGGGCGGTCCCCTTCACCCTGGGACTGCTGCTCCCCGCGATCCTGCTCAGCTGGATCATCGGCAACCGCTTCGGCGCCTTCGCCGCCCGCAGCAAGGCCCTGGACAACACGGTCCTGCCGGTCGGGTACATCCTCACCGCCACGCCGTACATGTGGCTGGCCCTGCTGCTGGCCTGGAGCCTGGGCATCGTCGCCGGGATCTTCCCGGCCTCGGGCGGCTACAGCTTCTCCCTGCGCCCCGAGTTCAGCTGGCTGTTCATCTCCAACCTGATCACCCACTGGTTCCTGCCGTTCCTGTCCATGTTCCTGGTGGCGCTCGGCGGCTGGGCGATCGGCATGCGCAACATGATCATCTACGAGCTGGACGCGGACTACTCCAACTACCTCCAGGCCCTCGGCGCGCCGCGCAAGCTGGTCCGGCGCTACGCGTTCCGCAACGCCATGCTGCCGCAGATCACGGGTCTGGCCGTCCAGCTGGGCACGATCATCGCGGGCTCCCTGCTCACCGAGATCGTGTTCAACTACCCCGGCCTCGGCAAGCTCATCCTGGACTCCCTGGAGAGCCGCGACTTCTTCCTGCTCCAGGGCGTCTTCCTGTTCGTGGTCGTCGGCGTGCTGATCGCCAACTTCATCATCGACATCGTCTACGTGCTGATCGACCCGCGCACCCGGGTCCAGATGACGGGAGGCTCCTCATGACGAACGTCGCCGGAGCTCCGGGCACCGCCGAGAAGGCGGACGCCCCCGAACCTGCCGGGCGCAAGGGCTCCGAGGCCCTGTACTTCGCCCGGCGCAACCCCAAGCTGCTCATCGGCTCGGGTATCGTCCTGGCCTTCCTGCTGCTCGGGATCATCGGCCCCTTCTTCGTCAGCGACAGCCCCAACGAGTACGTCGGCCCGCAGATGCAGGCGCCCAACGGCGAGTACTGGCTGGGCACCACCACGTTCGGCCAGGACATCTGGGCCCAGTTCGTGCACGGCGTGCGCGCCACGTTCATCATCGGCCTGTTCGGCGGCGGCGTCGCCTTCGTCATCGGCACGGCGGTCGGCTTCGTCGCCGGGTACAAGGGCGGGATCGTCGACGAGATCCTCAACATGATCACGAACGTGGTCCTGGTGCTGCCCGCGATGGTCGTGCTCATCGTCGCGATCGCCTACCTGGACGCGCGCGGCCTGTTCGTGCAGGGCCTGTTCATCGGTCTGACCGCCTGGCCGTGGGCGGCCCGCGCGGTCCGTTCGCAGGCGCTGTCCCTGGCCACCCGCGACTACGTGGACCTGGCCCGGCTGAGCGGTCGGCGCACCTGGAAGATCATCACCACCGAGATCGCGCCCAACATGAGCTCGTACCTGGTGATGGCCTTCATCCTGCAGTTCGGCGGCGCGGTCCTCACCGCGGCCGGCCTGGACTTCATCGGCCTCGGCCCCTCCAACGGCGTGTCCCTCGGCCTGATGCTGGAGAGCGCCGTCGCCTGGAGCGCGCTCACCCTCGGCATGTGGTGGTGGTTCATCCCGCCGGGTCTCGGAATCACCGTGATCGTGGGCTCGCTGTACATCCTCAACGTCGGGTTGGACGAGGTCTTCAACCCCAAGCTGCGGGAGCTGTGATGACCCTGCGCGTCAAGGACCTGAAGGTCTACTACCAGACCCTGCGCGGGGACGTCCACGCCCTCGACGGCGTCACGTTCGACCTCGCCGACGGGGAGATCATGGGCCTGGCCGGGGAGTCCGGCTGCGGCAAGACCACCCTGGGCAAGAGCCTGATCCGCCTGGACTCGCGGATGCGCCACGTCGGCGGCACGATCGAGCTGGACGGCAAGGACGTGCCCATCGCCGACGACCGCGCGATGGTGCCCCTGCGGTACCACGAGATCTCGCTCATCCCGCAGTACGCGATGAGCGCGCTCAACCCGACCCGCAAGATCGGGAGGATGATCAACGAGCTGCTGCGCGCCCGCGGCGTGCGGCCCGCCGACGTCACCGAGGAGCTCCACCGCCGCCTGGAGCTGGTCGGCCTGGACACCGACGTGCTCAACCGGTTCCCGATCGAGCTGTCCGGCGGCATGAAGCAGCGCGTCGTCATGGTCATCTCGACCCTGCTCAACCCGTCGCTGCTGATCGCCGACGAGGTCACCTCGGCCCTGGACGTGTCCACCCAGCGCTCCGTCGCGGAGTCGATGGTGGAGTTCCGCGACCGGGGCTACATCAAGAGCATGGTCTTCGTGACCCACGACATCTCGCTCGTGTACCAGATGGCGGACACGATCATGGTGATGTACGCGGGCCACATCGTGGAGAAGGCGGCCGCGGGCACCATCATCAACGAGCCCAAGCACCCCTACACCCAGATGCTCATCGGGGCGCTGCCCGAGGTCGGCTCCACCTCCACCGTGCAGGGGGGCCGTCTGGCGGGCATCCCCGGCACCCCGCCGGGTCTGCTCAACCCGCCCACCGGCTGCCGGTTCAAGGACCGCTGCCCGATGGCGTTCTCCAAGTGCTCCGAAAAGCCGCCGCTGGTGGAGATCGAACCCGGCCACTGGGCCGCCTGCTGGAAGACGGGGTGAGGTAGACCGTGCTGGAACTCAGCCACGTGCACAAGGTGTACAAGGTGGGCGCGTTCGGCGGTGACCGCCTGCGCGCCGTCCGCGACGTGAGCCTCACGGTGGAGGCGGGCGAGGTCGTCTCGCTGATCGGTGAGAGCGGCAGCGGCAAGAGCACCCTCGGCAAGATGGTGCTGGGCCTGTTCAAGCCGACCTCGGGGAGCATCACCTTCGAGGGCACCGACATCACCACCATCAAGGGCCACGCCGCGCGCAAGGAGTACTACCGCCGCGTGCAGGGGGTCTTCCAGGACCCGTTCAGCTGCTTCAACCCCATCTTCAAGGCCGACCGCGTCTTCGAGATGGTCCGCACCTCCTACTTCCCGAAGACCTCGGAGACGGAGTGGCGGGACAAGGTGCTGGACGCGATCGCCACGGTGCGCCTGGACCCGGGCAACGTCCTCAACAAGTACCCGCACCAGCTCAGCGGCGGCCAGTTGCAGCGCCTGCTGATCGCGCGGGCGCTGCTGCTGGACATCAAGCTGCTGGTCGCCGACGAGATCATCAGCATGCTCGACGCCTCCACGCGCATCGACGTGCTCAACCTGCTCGCCGACCTCAAGGAGCGCGGCCTGGGCATCCTGTTCGTCACCCACGACCTGTCGCTGGGCAACTACGTCAGCGACAAGTCGGTGATCCTGCGCAAGGGCGCGATCGCCGAGATGGGTCCGACGGCCAGGGTCTTCGACAACCCGCTGCACCCCTACAGCCGTCACCTGCTGTCCTGCGTGCCGCAGCTGCACCGCACCTGGGCCGAGGTCGACGCCGAACTGGCGGCCAACCCCCCCGAGGACGTCGTCCTGCCGACGGCGCCCGACGAGGACTCCGCTCCGCTGATCGAGGCCGAGGAGGGCCACTTCGTGGGGATCGACCAGGGCTGAGCCGCCCGCTTCCCCCCATCCCGGCGCCCGTCCACCCCCCGCGGGCGCCTCGGTGTTTTCCGGCCCTCCTCGCATGCTCCCGTCATCGGCCGCCCGGAGCCGCGATTCGACGCGCGAACCCGGATCGCCGGTGGTGTTCCACGGGTGTCCGCACGGCCTCGGAGTCTCTCGCGGGGTCCGGTTCCGGGCGCCTGCGGGCCCGCCCCGGAGGGCGTCGGCGGACGCCTCCCGGCCGCTCCGCCGCCCGGCGGGCCGCGCGCCCCGGCGGCCGCGGGCTGAGCCGGACGCGGGTACGCGCGGACCCGTCCTGAGGTGCGCCGACGACGTGTCGGCGACGCCCGCCTGAACGGGGTGTGACATCCCGGCGTGCGTTCCCACGCGGCACACGTGTACCCTGGAGGGTCCGCCGGTATTCCCCGGCGGGCCGTGCGGGTTGCCACATCGGAATCCTTCGCTGGCCGACCCGTCTGTGGTACGTTCGAAGTGATTGTTAGTCGTTGAATTTCGCAGTTGGTGTCTTGCCCGCGGAGTTTGTGACCGGCGGGCGGTTTCTTCAAGGAAGTCCGGCTCGCGGCAATTCGCGGACGTGAGTCTGCGTCCGTGTACACCGAGCTGAAGGAGAGAACATGGCTCAGGGAACTGTGAAGTGGTTCAACGGCGAGAAGGGCTTCGGCTTCATCTCCCCCGACGGCGGCGGCCCCGACGCCTTCGTTCACTACAGCGCGATCCAGGGCACGGGCTTCCGTAACCTGGAGGAGAACCAGCGCGTGGAGTTCGAGGTCGTCCAGGGCACGCGTGGCCCGCAGGCCGAGAACGTCGTCGCGCTCTAACCAGCACGCGATAACCTCGCGTAACGCCCCGGAAGGCACCGCCTTCCGGGGCGTTCGCGTGTCCGGCCCCCGCCGGGGAGGGGTTCACCCCTCCAGCAGGGCCTCGGTGCGCTGACGCACCTCGGGGGTGTCCAGCCCCCGCACGGTCACCGTGGTGCGGCGGCGCAGCACGTCGTCCGCGTTCACCGCCCACTCGCGGTCGCGGGCGAAGACCACCTGCGCCCAGATGTCGGGGCCGTCGGGGTGGATGCGCTCGCCCAGCCGCGGCTCCTCGCGCACCATCGCCGCGATGTCCATGGCCAGGCTCCCGTAGTGCGACGCCAGGTGGCGGGCGACCAGCGGGTCCAGAGGGGCGCCGGGCGCGCGGTCGGTGATCAGCCGCTGGGCCACCGCGTCCGGGCTGGCCAGTCCGGGCAGCGGCACCGTGCGCAGGGGGTCGGCCATGTCCTCCGCCAGCGGCACGGCGCTGACCCTGCGCAGCTCCTTGAGGACGGCGCGGCCGATGTGGCGGTAGGTCGTCCACTTGCCGCCCGCCACCGAGAGCATCCCGCCCCGTCCCTGGGTGACCACGGTCTCGCGCTTGGCCGAGCTGGTGCCGCCGGGTCCGCCGGGCAGCACCCGCAGCCCCGCGAAGGAGTAGTCGACGTGGGAGGCGTCCAGGTAGGGCGCGTCGATGCCCAGCGCGGCCTCGCCCAGGATCTGTTCCACGTCGGCGGGCACGACCGACACGTCGGCCGGGTCCCCGGTGTACTCCTCGTCGGTGGTGCCCAGCAGCAGTCTGCCCTCCCACGGGATCGCGAACGACACCCGGTACTTGTCCACGGGGATGGTCAGCGCGGCGCGCCAGGGCTCGGGGGTCCGCAGCACCAGGTGCGCGCCCTTGGACAGGCGGACGCTGGGCGCCGCGGAGGGGTCCTCCATGCTCCGCAGCCGGTCCACCCACGGGCCGGTCGCGTTGAGGACCAGCCGCGCGTCGATGCCGAACTCCCCGCCGTCGACGCGGTCGCGCAGGTCGGCGCCGGTGACCCGGCCCCGGGTGGTGCGCAGCCCCACGACCTCGGCGTGGTTGAGCACCACCGCGCCCGCGTCCACGGCGGCGCGCACGCTCATGACGGCCATCCGGCTGTCGTTCATCTGGTGGTCGCTGTAGGCGGCCACCGACCGCAGGCCGTCGGTGCGCAGGCCCGGTGCGAGCCGCCGCGCCTGGGCGGGGGAGAGCAGGCGGCCCATGCCGTCGCCGAAGGCCGACAGGGCCGAGTACAGGAACACCCCGGCGCCCATCTTCGCGGCCCCGTGCGGGCCGCCGGAGTAGATCGGGACCAGGAACGGCATGTGGTTGACCAGGTGCGGTGCCACCTCCGAGGCCAGGGACCGGCGCTCGCGGTGGTTCTCGGCGACCAGGCGCACCTGGCCGCTCTGGAGGTAGCGCAGTCCGCCGTGCACCAGCTTGGAGGAGGCGCTGGAGGTGGCTCCGGCGAAGTCGCCGGAGTCGACCATGGCCACGCGCAGGCCCGCCTGGGTGGCTGTCCAGGCGACGGAGGTCCCGAGGATCCCGCCGCCGACGACCAGGAGGTCGAAGGTCCCCCGGGTGAGTTCGTCGCGTGTGCGCGAGCGCGACGAGGCGATGCGGTTCTGGCTGGCGCTGACGGTCATGGCTGTGCTCCTCGGAGGGATGGAGGGGGCCTCGCGTGCACCTGAACAGTCTCCACGTTTCAGGCGATGTATCGCCTTCATAATACGACAATGCCGAACGCTGGTGAAGAAGAGGGGGTAATCCGGCCGAGAAAACAGCTCCAGGGGTGGTGCAGGGCGAAGGCGAGCTTGACTCGTGTTGCCCAGGGGAACCGGGTCAACACATGGGGTTCAGGAGATGCGGCATTGTCGCACCTTGTCGGCCAAGCACACGGTCGGCCCGCCCGGAGGGCGCGCACGGCGAAGCCCCGGGGGTCACGCGTGCGCGCGACACCCCGGGGCTTCACGGGGTCCGGACCCGCCGCGCGGGCTCGGAGGGCGGGGCCTGGGGAGCCCCGGGCGATCGTGGCGGGGCCGGTCGGGGGCGGCGGTCACACCGCCCCCGACCGGCGGAGCTCAGGCGCCGAACCCGGTGAGCTTCCAGATCCACGCGCCGATCACGCCGCCCACCAGGGGGCCGACCACCGGAACCCAGGCGTACCCCCAGTCGGAGGGGCCCTTGCCGGGGATCGGCAGCACCGCGTGCGCGATGCGCGGCCCCAGGTCGCGGGCCGGGTTGATGGCGTATCCCGTCGGGCCGCCCAGGGACAGGCCGATCGCCAGCACCAGCAGGCCGATCAGCAGCGGAGCGAGACCGTTGGTGAACAGGCCGCTCAGGTCGGCCGCGCCCTCGACGGAGACGAAGCCGGAGTTCGCGCCGATGCCCAGCACGCCCAGGAGCAGCATCGCGGTGCCGATGACCTCGGTGACGAAGTTGGCGACGAGGTTGCGCACGGCCGGGGCGGTGCTGAACACCCCCAGCTTCGCGTCCGGGTCGTCGGTGACCTTCCAGTGCGGCAGGTACACCAGGTAGACCAGGACGGCGCCGGTGAACGCGCCCGCCAGCTGGGCCAGCATGTACCCGGGCACCTGGGACCACGGGAAGTCGCCGATGCTGGCCAGGCCCAGCGTGACGGCGGGGTTGATGTGGGCGCCGCTGGTGGCGCCGACGACGTAGACGGCCATCGCGACCGCCATGCCCCAGCCGAAGGTGACGACGATCCAGCCGCCGTTGAGGGCCTTGGAGCGCGCGAGCGAGACACCGGCGACGACACCGCCGCCGAGCAGGATCAGGATCGCCGTACCGACGAACTCTGCCAGATAGACCATGGGGACCTCCGCCCCGTCAGGGGAGCCGGGTCACGGGGGCCTCGCCCCCGCCGACCGGCGCCGGGCCGGAGGCGGGGGTTTAATAGGACGCACCCGTCACAGGAATGGGATGGAGCGGAGCGCGTACGGCGCCCCGCGGGCCGGTTCCCGGGAGCCGAAGGTGGCAGCCGGGGCCCCTGGGAACCGGTCGTTCGGTGGGGTGACGCCGCCCCCGCGCTACTGGGCGTCCTCGTGCTCGACCCAGTCCAGGGTGCGGCGCACGGCCTTGTTCCAGTTGCGGTACTCGCGCTCGCGCACGGCGGGCTCCATCTTCGGAGTCCACTCGGCGGCCTTGTGCCAGTTGGCGCGCAGCGTCTCGACGTCGGGCCAGTAGCCCACCGCCAGCCCCGCGGCGTAGGCGGCGCCCAGGCAGGTGGTCTCGGCGACCATCGGACGCACGACCTCGGTGTCGAGCACGTCGGACAGGATCTGCATGAGCAGGTTGTCGGCGGTCATGCCGCCGTCCACCTTGAGCGTGGTCAGCTCCGTGGGCGCGTCGGCGTTCATCGCGTCGACGACCTCGCGGGTCTGCCACGCGGTGGCCTCCAGGACGGCGCGGGCGATGTGGCCCTTGTTGACGTAGCCGGTCAGGCCCGCCATGACGCCGCGCGCGTCGCTGCGCCAGTGCGGGGCGAACAGGCCGGAGAAGGCCGGCACGATGTAGCAGCCGCCGTTGTCCTCCACGGTGCGCGCCAGCGTCTCGATCTCGGGCGCGGTGGAGATCAGGCCCAGGTTGTCGCGCAGCCACTGCACGAGGGAGCCGGTCACCGCGATGGAGCCCTCCAGGGCGTACACGGCCGGTTCGTCGCCGAGCTTGTATCCCAGCGTGGTGAGCAGGCCGTTCTCGGAGGTCACCGGCTCGGTGCCGGTGTTCATCACCAGGAAGGTACCGGTGCCGTAGGTGCCCTTGACGTCGCCCGGGTCGAAGCAGGTCTGGCCGAACAGGGCGGCGTGCTGGTCGCCGAGGGAGGAGGCGACGGGGGTTCCGGCCAGGTAGCCCCTGGCCTCGCCGTAGACCTCCGACGACGAGCGGATCTCGGGCAGGACGCCCTCGGGAATGCCGATGGCCTCCAGGATCTCGGGGTCCCACTGGAGGGTGGACAGGTTCATCAGCATGGTGCGGCTGGCGTTGGTCACGTCGGTGACGTGGCGGCCGGTCAGCTTCCAGATGATCCAGGTGTCCATGGTGCCGAACAGGACCTCGCCGCGCTCGGCGCGTTCGCGCAGGCCGTCGACGTTGTCCAGCAGCCAGCGCATCTTGGGGCCGGAGAAGTAGGTGGCCAGCGGCAGGCCGCACCGGTCGCGGAAGCGGTCCTGGCCCTCCTCACCGCCCAGTTCGCGGACCAGGTCGTCGGTGCGGGTGTCCTGCCAGACGATGGCGTTGTGGACCGGCTCGCCCGTCTCGCGGTCCCAGACCAGGGTGGTCTCGCGCTGGTTGGTGATGCCGACGGCCGCGATCTGGTCGGGTGTGATGTCGTTCTTGTCCAGGGCTCCCCTGATGACCGCCTCGACGTTGGTCCAGATCTCCGTCGCGTCGTGTTCGACCCAGCCCGGCTTGGGGAAGATCTGCCTGTGTTCGCGTTGGTCGACCGAGACGATACGTCCGTCGCGGTCGAAGAGGATGCAGCGGCTCGACGTGGTGCCCTGGTCGATCGCGGCGACATACTGCTGACTCATCGGGTGCTCGCCTTCAGGGTGGGGCTCGGGACGGGGCCGGACGCACACGGTTTCGGATTAAACCCGCACGTTGTACGACATTGACGTATGAGTAGCCGTTAGTTTCATCCGTCTTTCCTTCCCATGTCAAGGCCGTGTGACGCAATCGTGTCGCGTGCGTCACGTCCTCTCGACGGCAACGCTGCCAGGCTCGGGCGAACGTCGGAAGCCGCCGCGCGGGAGGCCTTCCGCGGGCGGTGGGAGAACTGCGGTGAGACCTCAGTAGGGGGTGACGCCGAGCTCCCGGGAGATGGCCCGCGCCGCGTCGCGCACGTAGGAGACCTGCTCCATGTCGGGCCTGCCCCCCTCGCCGCGCAGGCGCTCGACAGCGCCGCGCACCCCGATGGCGCCGACGGTCGTGCCGCGCCGGTCGCGGATGGGGGCGGCGATGGAGACCTCGCCGTCCACGAGTTCCTCGGCCTCCCACGCCCAGCCGTCGTCGCGCACCTGGTCGAGCTGGCGCTCCAGCGCGGCGGGGGAGGTGACGGTGTGCCGGGTGAAGGAGGTCAGGGCCGGGGCCCCGCCGCTCTCGACCACGGCCGGGTCCTCCTCGGGGGCTGCCAGGGGGTCGAAGGCCATGATGACCTTGCCGATGGCGGTGGCGTGCAGCGGCAGCAGGGTGCCCACGTCCAGGGTCTGCTGGGAGGCGTCGGGACGGAACACGTGGTGGACCACGAGCACCTGGTGCTTGTGCAGCGTGCCGATCCGCACGCTCTCACCGCTGCGCGAGGCCAGGCTGTCCGCCCAGTTCAGGGCGCGGGTGCGCAGCTCGTTGCCGTCCAGGTAGCGGGTGCCCAGGCTGAGCATGCCCCCGCCCAGGCGGTAACGGCCCGACTCGGGGTCCTGCTCGACGAAGCCCACGTGCTGGAGGGTGCGCAGGATGCCGAGCACGGTGCCCTTGGGCAGCTCCAGGGACCGGGAGATCTCCGCCAGGCTGAGCCCGCGGGCGCCGGTGGCCAGGATCCGGAGAATGGCTGCCGCGCGTTCGATCGACTGGATTCTTCCCGGCATTGCGGTGCTACCACTCTCTAGTACGACAATGTCATACGCGAAATGCTACTACGCGTTGTGACGCGTGGCACGCCCGCGGCAGTCGGGCGGTCAGGCGATCGGCACAGTCTAGGTCGGCCGACCGCCGCGCCCGGCAGCCGGGGTCACAGCTCGGCGGCGGCCTCTGCCACGCCCCGGGCGGCCTCCTCGACGTCGCGGTCGGTGGTCTCCAGGTGCACCACCAGGCGCACGGCGTCGCCGATGCCCAGTCCCGCGACCCCGTGGCGGGCGAAGGCCTCGGCGTAGCGCGCGCCCTGTCCGGCCGGGGTGGGCACCAGCACCATGTTGGTCTGCGCCCGCACGGCCAGCCCGGCCCGCTCGGAGATCAGCCGGGCCAGCTCCGCGGCGCGCTCGTGGTCCTCGGCCACCCGCTCGCGGTGGTGGCGCAGCGCGTACAGGGCCCCGGCGGCGATGATCCCGGCCTGGCGCATCCCCGCGCCCAGCAGCTTGCGCCCGCGCCGGGCCCTGCGCACCGTGTCGGCGTCCCCGACCAGCGCCGAGCCCACCGGGGCGCCCAGGCCCTTGGAGAAGCACACCGACACCGTGTCGAACCCGTCCGCGACCTCGGCGGGAGCGGCGTCCAGGGCGGCGGCCGCGTTCCACAGCCGCGCCCCGTCCAGGTGCGCGCGCAGCCCGTGCCGGTGCGCGAACCCGGTGACCCGGCGCTGTTCGGCCAGCGGCACGACGCGGCCGGTGAAGGTGTTCTCCAGCCACACCAGGGCGGGCTCGGCCCGGTGGACGTCTCCCCGGCCGGCGATCCACGACTCCAGCACCGCGTCGGTGGGGCAGAGCCCGTCCGAGTACAGGCGCGGCAGGGCCCGGGCCAGCACCGCGGTCGCGCCCTGCTCGTCGCCGATGAGGTGGTGGTTCTCGTGCGCCCACACCTCCTCGCCGCTGCGGGTGGACACGTACAGCCCCAGCTGGTTGGCCATGTGCCCGGACGGCACGTACAGCGCGGCCTCCCGGCCCAGCAGCCCGGCGGTCTCCTCCTCCAGTTCCCGCACGGTCGGATCCTCGCCCCACACGTCGTCGCCCACCTCGGCCTCGGCCATGGCCCTGCGCATGGCCGGGGTGGGTCGGGTGACGGTGTCGGAACGCAGGTCGATCATGGCGTCTTCCTCCTGGTGGGACGCGTGCCCTCGGGCGGGGAGCGGACCCGGGGTGGACGGGGTGTCCGCCCGACGATACTGCCCGCCGCTCAGTCGCTCCCGATCCGGTCCAGGGCACGTGAGAGCTGGCGCAGCGCCTCCAGGACACGAGCGCTGTCCTCCTCGCCCAGCTCGGTGACCAGGGCCTTGGCCACCCGGTCGTGGTCGGGGCTGATCCGGCGCAGGGCGTCCAGGCCCTCCCCGGTGGCGGCGAGCAGCTTGGCGCGGCTGTGCGCCGGGTTCGGCCGGTACTCGGCCAGCCCCTGCTCCACCAGCAGGTCGGCGATGCGCTGCACGCTCTGCCGCGTGGTGCCGAAGCGGCGCGCGACCGCCGACACCGGCAGGGGGTCGCGGGTCACCGCGCCGAGCACCTGCCAGCGCGCGGCGGTCAGTCCGGCGGTGCGGGCCAGCTCCTCGGCCACCGACAGGAACTGCCCGTTGAGGCGGAAGACGGTGAGCGCCGTTCCGGTGAGCAGGTCGGAGTGTCTGTCCTCGGCAGGGGCCATGCTCAGGCCCCCTCCAGCAGCACGTGGTAGGCGCCGGGGTCGTGCTCGGCGTGCAGCCGGTACCACGCGTCGAGGACGCGGGGCGTGTACAGGTCCAGGGCCGCGAAGACCTCCCGGGCGAACTCCAGAGGCGCGGTGGGCCCGGCCGTGATGAGGCCGCCGTCGGAGACCGCGAGCGCGGAGCGGTAGCGGCGCATCCCGGCGTAGCCGGTGGCCAGCAGGTACTCGGGCGCGGCGCTGGTGTGGTCGCGGTAGTCCAGGAGCCCCTCACGGGCGAGCCCGGCCGTGGCGCCGCAGATGGCCGCCACCGGCACACCGGCGTCGAGCCAGATCCCGGCCGCCGAGGCGAACGGCGAGAAGGCCTCGGGGTCCAGGTCCCAGCCGTCGGCCCCCGGCAGGATCAGCATCGCGCTGGAGGAGGGCTTGAGCTGGGGCAGGGTGATGTCCGGCAGGATGGTCAGCCCGCCCGCGGTCGTGACGGGCGCGCCGGTGAGGCCGACGGTCACCACGTCGTAGCGCCCGGGGTCGCGCTGCCAGTCGCCGCCCCGGATGGTCGCGGTGGTGTGCCCGATCTCCCAGTCCGCCAGCTGGTCGTACACGGCGAGGTGGACGGTCTGCCTGGTGTCTTCGATCATGACAGCATGCTGTCATCTTGACAGGGTGCTGTCAATGCTCAAGGAGTGATCGGCCGGGGGAAGTTCCCCCCGTGGGCTCCCACGTGATTGGTGAGTCCTATGTGGGTGTTTGCGCTTTTCCACAGGGGTGGGGCCCCGGAGCTCCCACGGGCATAATGGATCAGACAGCGTCTGGCGCGCTTTTTCGGGCCTTCGACAAGTGCATAAAACCCCCTGAAGAAAACCGAGAGGTCGCCCCCTTGCCGAGCGGAACCGGTCGTCGTTTCTTCCTTGCCGTCGGTGTTTCCAGGTACCAGCACCTGTCCAGAGAGGAGCAGCTGACCGGGGTCGGAGAAGATGTTCTCGCCGTCCGGAACCTGTTCACCGGCTTCGGCTACGAATCCGTTCTGGAGGGGATCGGCGACTACGGGAGCGCCAACGACATCCGCGAGAAGATCCGCCGCTGGGTCGCCGATGTCGAACTGGGCGAGGAGGACGTCGTCGTCCTGTACTTCGCGGGCCACGGATACGCGCCCGACCGGGACCGGCACTACCTGTGCTGCTGGGACACGCGCGAGGACACCCCCGCCTCGACCGCCCTGGCCACCGAGGACCTGGTCCGGATCCTGTGCGAGGGGCGGCTGCGCAGGCTGCTGCTGATCCTGGACACCTGCGCGGCCGGGGCAGGCGCCTCCGACGCGGCCGGGATCGCGCTCAACACCCTCGCCTACCGCCTCACCGGCGGCGACGTGTCCACCTCGGTGTGCTTCCTGTCCTCCGCGCGCGCCAAGGACCTCGCCCAGGACGGGGCCTTCGCGCCCGCGCTGCGCGAGGCCGTGGAGACGGCCACCGAGCGGGCGGGCCAGCGCCAGCCCTACCTCGACCTGGCCTCCGTCGTCCAGCACGTCAACGACCACTTCGCCGAGAACGGCGTCCTCCAGCGCGCCGAGCTGGCCAAGGGCGCGGGCACCGGCCTGGACCCCTTCCTGCCCAACGACTCCTACCGCGCCGACCTGCCCTCGGAGGGCACCGACCTCGACTTCCAGCGCCAGGCGGCCGAACTGGCCGAGCACTACGGCCCGCGCTCGCGCGGCGTGGAGTTCGAGTCCGAGCAGGGCCGCTACTTCAGCGGCCGGGAGTGGGTCCTGCGCGACCTGGCCTCCTGGATGACGTCGCCGGAGGGCGACGGTCGGGGCCGCATCGTGACCGGCAAGCCCGGCTGCGGCAAGTCGGCGGTGCTGGGCCGGGTCGTCACCGTGTCCGACCGCGAGTACCGCGAGCGGCTGGGGCTCGCGGAGTCCTCCGACGACACCCTCGTTCCCGTGGGCACGGTGACCGCCGCGGTCCACGCCCGGCACAAGCGGCTGGAGGAGATCGTCGAGCGCGTCTTCGCGGCGCTCGGTTCCCGGGCGCGGACCCCCTCGGCGGCCGGGCTCCTCCAGGAGCTGGCCCAACGCGCACGGGTCAGCGAACGGCCCCTCGTCATCGTCGTCGACGCCCTCGACGAGGCGGGCTCGGGCAGCACGGCCGACTTCGTGGGCCGCGGTGAGCCGCGCCGGATCGCCCGCGAGCTGCTGCGGCCCATGGCGGAGATCCCCGGGGTGCGGCTCCTGGTCGGCACCCGCCGCGAGCTGGTCAGGGCGCTGGAGTCGGTGATGACCGTCATCGACCTGGACACCCATCCCGCCGACACCGAGGCCGACATCCGCGGCTACGTGCGCCAGGTGCTGCTCGCCTCCGACGAGGCCGACACGCGCACCCCCTACCGGGACAGGCCCGAGCTGGCCGACCGGGTGGCCAGGGGAGTGGCGGGCCGCGCGGCGGGGGTCTTCCTGGTCGCCCGGCTCACCGCCCGCAGCCTGCGCAAGGAGCCGACCCCCATCGACACCTCGGTGTCCGGCTGGCAGAGGACCCTGCCCAGCGGGGTCGGCGAGGCCTTCGACGACTACCTGGCGCGCTTCGGTGAGGAGGAGGACCGGGTGCGGCGCCTGCTCACCCCGCTGGCCTTCGCCGAGGGCCAGGGGCTTCCCCGGGGGAGCACGTGGGCGGCGATGGCCGCCGGCCTGTCGGACGCGGAGTGCTCCGACGCCGACATCAGCGAGGTCCTGCGCTTCGCCAGCGACTACGTCGCCGAGGTGGTGGAGGGGGAGCGGTCGGTGTACCGCCTCTACCACCAGGCGCTCGCCGACCACCTGCGCGCCTCCTACAACGGCCGCGGGGACGCCACCCGCGCGCAGGAGCGGATCGTGGCAGCGCTGCTGGGCACCGTGCCGGGCCGCCTGGACGGCCAGGGGCCGGACTGGTTCTCCGCCTCCGCCTACGTCCGCGCGCACCTGGCCACGCACGCCTCCGACACCGGGCACCTCGACGCTCTGGTGGCCGACCCGGTGTTCCTGCTGGCGGCCGGTCAGCTCCCCCTGATGCGGGTGCTGGGCAGGGTCTCGGGTGAGGAGGCGCAGGCGGCCCGCACGGCCTACGAACAGGTCGCCCACCGGCTGTCGGAGAGGTACCCGCTCAAGGACCGGACCTCCGACCTCCAGCTGTCGGCCCGGCGCTGCGGCGCCGACGCGCTCGCGGAGCGGATCGACAAGTCGGGCCTGCCTTCCACGTGGACCACGCGGTGGGCGTGGTGGTCCACCAGCGGCGCGCACCGGCAGCTGGTGGGGCACACGAAGGAGGTCGTGTGCGTGGCCACGACGGCGCTGGACGGACACCGCGTCGCGGTCACCGGCAGCGGCGACAGGACGGTGCGGATCTGGGACCTGAGCACCCAGAGCCAGTTGGGCGACCCTCTGGCGCTGCCCGTCAGGCCCACCTGCCTCACCCTGGGGGAGTTGGATGAGTACTCCGTCGCCCTGGTCGGAGGCATCGACGGACGTCTGCGGATCGTGGACCTGTCCACCAGCCGGGTCCTCGGTGAGCAGTGGGAGGCCCACACCAACCTCGTCACGGACGTGGCCATGGCGACCTTCCGGGGCAGGACCTTCGCGCTGACGTCGAGTCAGGATGGGACCGCCCGGCTCTGGGACCTGGACACCCGGAGTCCCCTGGGAGGGCCGCTGGCGGCACACCGCAGCTCGGTCAACGCCGCGGCCCTCGCCCCCGTGGGGGACCGGCTGCTGGGAGTCACGGGCGGGGCCGATCGCAGGGCCTACGTCTGGGATCTGACCGCGCTGCTCGACGATCCGGGTGCGCAAGTGCTCGGTGACGCGTTCGTCGCGCACACGGCGGAGGTGTCGACGCTCCTCCTCACGGACACCCCCGACGGTCCCGTGGTCCTGAGCGGTGACAAGGAGGGGATGCTCAACCGCTGGAACCCGCTGAACCGGCAGCAGATCGGCGAGCCCACTTCCGTGCACCCCCATGTCATGCCTGTCCGTGCGGGTGTCAGGTCCATCGACGCGGGCGAGTTCGGTGAACGGAGGGTGGTCCTGACCAGCGGGTGGGAGGACGCGCGGGTGTGGGACCTGGAGACCATGCGCCAGCAGGGCCACCCCCTGCGGGGGCACACCCAGGCGCTGAACCAGGCGGTTCTGACCTCGCAGTCGGATGACGTCTTCGCCGTCACCGTCAGCGATGACCGGACCGCGCGGGTGTGGGACCTGGCCGCGGACCAGCCCGAGACCGGGCACGTCGAGACCATCAACGCCGTCACCGCCGCGGTGCACACGGGACGGCCCTACGCGGCGACCGGCGGGGCCGAGGGCATGCTGTGCGTCTGGGACCTGGAGGAGCTCCGGGGGATCGCCCGGCCGCTGGAGAGCCACCACGGCGCCATCCGGGCGGTGGCGATGACCTCGGTGGACGGCGACCTGGTCGCGGTCACCGGAGGGGACGACACGAGTCTGCGGGTCTGGCATCCCCTCCGGGGACGCGAGTGCGTCCGACACCTCACCGGACACACCAACGCGGTCACCTGTCTCCAGACGGTGCGACTGAACGGCCGCTCCCTGGTGGTCAGCGGGAGCGAGGACGGGACCATCCGCCTGTGGGACCTGGGCACGGGCGCGGACGTCGTCAGCCCCCTCACCGGGCAGATCGGCGGCATCTACGAGATGCGGGCCCGGGTGGACGCGGGGGTGCTGCGCCTTCTCGTCCAGACGACGCAGAACTACCTCTACCTCTGGTCCTGGGAGGGGCGGCCCGGCACCCTCCCGGAACGCGTGGTCGGACGTGAGGCGTGGGACGAGGCACTGGACAGGGGCACGGCCGGTATCGGGTTCGTCCAGGGGACTCCCGTGGCCCTGACCACGAGCGGGGCCAACGACCTGTGCTGTTACTCCGTCGAACACTGGCAGCCGGTCGGCCGTCCCCTGGAGGGATGGGGTGTCCGGCTGGTGAACTTCGGCACCCAGGTCACCAACGACGGCCACACGGCGGTAATGGACACGGACGGAGCACTTCACCTGGGGGACCTGCTCGCGGGAGAGCGGCTGGGAAGGCCCCTGCTGTCCAGTGAGAACGGGCCGATCAAGGGCGTCTTCACGGAGACCGCCACGGGGCTCGGGTTCCTGTCCGTCCAGAACGCGCAGGCCCGCCTGTGGGACGTGGCCACGACCAGCCCGGTGGGAGAAGCCTTCTCCGGCCTCGACCACCAGCTGCGGGGGGTGTCCGTCGACGGTGCCCAGGGGAGGGTGCGCACGATGGGGGCGGACGGGACGTTGCGCGCCCACGACGCGGACACCGGGCACCTGGCCCATCCCCTGCTCACCAGCCAGGAGCGCGGCTCACGTCTGTGCCGGGTCTCGGACACCACCCACCTCGTGCAGAGATGGCGGTGGATGGAGTTGGTCGACACGGCCGCCGGGGAGGCGGTCGCCTCCTTCCACGAGCAGGACCTGGCGCCGTTGACGGAGTTCGCGGTACACGACCTGGACGGTCGGACCGTCGTGGTCACCACGGGCAAGGACGCCCGCCTCCACGTGTGGGACCTGGCCGAGCGCACGCGTGTCGGGGAACCGCTGGAAGGGCACACCGCGATCGTGCGCAACATCCGTACCGTGCGTATCGGTGACCGGCACCTGCTCGCCAGCGCGTCGGCCGACGGCACGGTCCGGGTGTGGGACCTGAGGACCCGCGAACCGGTCGCCGGGCCGTTCGGCGACGCCGGGACACGGCTGTGCGCGGTGGACATCGCCGACATCGGGGCCGGAGGACTGCTCGTCGGGGGCGGCGACAAGGGCCCCCTCCTCGCCTGGAACACACGGAACTGGTCGCGTACCGCACTGCCGGTACCCGACCTCGTCGACGGGGTCCGGACGATCCGCATCGCCCGGGTCGCCGGTGTCCCGCTCGTCGTCTCCGACCTCCAAGGTGTGATCCGCGCCTGGAACCACGCGGCCGGGACCATGGTCGGGGAGATCGGTGTGGGCAGTCTGGTCCACGACCTCTCGGTCACCCCGGACGGGAACCTCTACGCCGCCACCGACTCCGGCCTCGTCGCCCTCCGCCTCAACACGGACTCACTCACCCGCCCCTGAACCCCCCACCGCTCCAAGGAGGCCGCGTGGCCAGGATCCTCTGCGTCCACGGCATCGCCCAGCAGTTCAAGGGCGCCGAGACCCTGCTCTCCCAGTGGCGCCCCGCGCTCACCGACGGCGCGGCCCTGGCCGGGGCCCGCCTCGCTCCGGACGACGTCGCCATGGCCTTCTACGGCGACCTCTTCCGGCCCGCCGGGCACCGCGCGGTCGGACTCCCGCCCTACGACGCCTCCGACGTCGAGGAGGGCCTGGAACAGGACCTGTTGCGCGCACTGTGGGAGGAGGCCGCCCGGACCGACCCCTCGGTGCCCGGACCGGGGGCACCGGTCCGGTTCGGCGCCCCCTCCTGGGTACAGCGCGCCCTGGTGTCGCTGTCCCGCCACCCCGTCTTCGCCGGGCTCGCCGACCGCGCCATGATCGCCGACCTCAAGCAGGTCCGCGCCTACCTCACCGACCCCGCGGTGAGGGCGGCGGCCCAGCGGCGGGTCCTCGCCGGGATCGGCCCCGACACCCGCCTCGTCGTCGCGCACTCGCTCGGCAGCGTGGTCGCCTACGAGGCCCTGTGCGCCGCCTCCCGGGCCCCCTCCGACGATCCGGCCTCCGCCTCCGCTCCGTTCCTCGACCTCGTGACGATCGGGTCCCCCCTCGGGATCGCGGGGCTGATCTTCGACCGCCTCCTGCCCTCTCCAGAGAAGGGCCGCGGCACCCGTCCGCCGGCGGTGCGCATGTGGACCAACGTGGCCGACCGGCGCGACGTGGTCGCCCTGGTCAAGGAGCTCGACCCGCTGTTCGGCGGCGTGGCGGACCTGCCGGTGGACAACGGGCCGAAGGCGCACGACGCCTCGCCCTACCTCACGTCCAGGGAGGTGGGGCTGGCGGTGGCCGCCGGGCTCACGGAGTGACGACCGAACGCACCGGTGTGTCGCATGTCACCTTTGCCCCGGAAGCTGCTGGTGGGTCGGGTTTTCGGTGACGCAGGTCTCGCGGGCGTAACAGAACGGAACGCGGATGTTCACATAACCTCACAAATGGTATTACCATTCTCGGAGCCTGCCCCCAGAGCAGGTCGGAGCCGTACTCCCGTACAGCTCAGCACCACCGCACACCCACGGAAGGCTCCGTCGTGGAGAACTTCGAACCCGTCTACGGGACGGGCCCCCTTCTCGGGATCGCTGCGGGAGCCATCGCCCTCCTGCTGTTCCTGATCATCCGCCTCAAGCTGCACGCGTTCGTGGCGCTCATCCTGGTCAGCGTCCTGACTGCCCTGGCCACCGGCATCCCCGTCTCCGGGGTGGTGCCCACCCTCCTGGACGGCTTCGGGAGCACCCTCGCCAACGTCGCCCTGCTCGTCGGGCTCGGCGTGATGATCGGCCGCCTGCTGGAGATCACCGGAGGCGCGGCCGTCCTGGCCGGGGCGCTGATCAGGCTCTTCGGTGAGAAGCGCGCGCCGCTCGCACTCGGCGTCGCCTCCCTGCTCTTCGGCTTCCCGATCTTCTTCGACGTCGGCCTCATCGTCATGCTGCCGATCGTCTTCAGCGTGGCCCGCCGCGTCGGCGGATCCGTGCTCATGTACGCGCTGCCCACCGCGGGAGCCTTCGCGGTCATGCACGCCTTCGTGCCCCCGCACCCCGGCCCGGTCACCGCGGCAGTGGAGATCGAGGCGGACATGGGCCTGGTGCTGCTGATCGGCACCATCCTGGCCATCCCCACCTGGTACCTGGCCAGCTACCTGTTCGGCCTGTGGGCCGGGAGGAAGTGGGAGCTGGCGGTTCCCGAGGACATCATGTCCGACGGCACCGTCAAGCACGAGAACCCGCCGCGCCTGGTGACCGTGCTGGCCGTCCTCCTGCTGCCGATGCTGCTGATCTTCGCCAACACCGGTATGACCACGCTCGTCTCCACGGGCGCGGTGTCCGCCGAGGCCACGTGGGCGCAGATCCTCCAGCTGCTCGGGCAGACCCCGATCGCGCTGCTCATCACCGTGCTCTTCGCGATGGTCGTGCTCAGCCCGGGCCGCTTCACCCGCCAGCGGGTGGAGGAGATCGTCGGCGGCGCGCTCGGCCCGGTCTGCGCCATCATCCTCATCACCGGCGCGGGCGGCATGTTCGGCGGAGTGCTGCGCACCAGCGGCATCGGCGACGCCCTCGCCGACAGCCTGGAGTCCACCGGCCTGCCGGTGATCGTCGCCGCCTTCGTCATCGCGCTCGCGCTGCGCGTCGCTCAGGGCTCGGCCACCGTCGCCATCACCACGGCGGCGGGTCTGATCGCCCCGGCCGTGGCGGCCACCTCGGGACTCTCCTCGATCGACCTGGCCCTGATCGTCATCGCGATCGCCTCCGGCGCCACCGCCCTGTCGCACGTCAACGACTCCGGGTTCTGGCTGGTCGGCCGTTTCCTGGGTATGGACGTCAAGACGACGCTCAAGACCTGGACGGTCATGGAGACCCTGATCGGCTTCATCGGCTTCGGGCTCGCCTTCGGACTCAGCCTGGTGCTGTGACCGCGCGGGCGGAACCCGGTCGTCCGCTCAGGACGCGGGTTCCGCCCTCCGGTCGCCCTCCAGCGCGACGGACACCTCGGTGACGATGGAGCGCATCGCGGCCTCCGCCACGTCGGGGAGGCCGTCCCGGATCGCCTGGGCCACGGCCTTGTGCAGCCGCAGCGCCTCCGGGCGCGGGTTGCGCGGCATCAGGTGGTAGGAGGTGCGTCCGACCAGGACCTCCGCCACCACCTGGGACAGGCCGACGAACATCTCGTTGCCGGACAGCTCCAGGATGCGGCGGTGGAACGTGACGTCCAACTCCAGGAAGGTCTCCAGGTCACCGGCGCGCCCGGTGCGGACCATCTGGTCGGCGACCACGACCAGCTGGGCCCGCTCCTCGGCGTCGCCGCGCTCGGCGGCCAGGGCCGCGGCGCCCGGTTCCAGCGCGGCGCGCAGTTCGTTGAGCGAGCGCAGCTGCTCCATCCGGCCGGGCCCGGCCAGGCGCCAGCGGATGAGCTGGGGGTCGAAGACGCTCCAGTCCCGGCGCGGACGCACGCGGATGCCGGTGCGGGGGCGGCTGACCACCAGCCGCATGGACTCCAGGACGCGCACGGCCTCGCGCGCGACCGTCCGGGAGACGCCGAAGTCCTGCTCCAGACCCTGGAGGGTGAAGGTGTGGCCGGTCCGGTACTCGCCTGCGGCGATGGCGGGTCCGAGCACCGCCAGCACGCGGTTGTGCAGTGTGCGGTGGTCCGTGGCCATCGTTCTCCTCGTGCTCCGGGGCCGTCCGGTTGGCCGCATGCGGCCGTGGGTCACGCTGAAGCCTAGCCGGATTGATTGATATCACTATTAACGGTGACACTTGCGGCCACGCAGGGGCACCACGACACGGAGAAACCATGCACTTTGTCTTCATGGGGGTCTCGGGCAGCGGCAAGACCACTGTCGCCGAACGTGTGGCCAAGCAGCTGGGCCTGCCCTTCGCCGAGGCCGACGACTTCCACCCCCGGGCCAACATCGACAAGATGGCGGCGGGCGTCCCGCTGACCGACGAGGACCGCTGGCCGTGGCTGCACGAGCTGGCCCGGTGGATCGCCGAGCACGAGGCCGCCGGCCAGTCCACGGTCATGGCCTGCTCGGCGCTCAGGCACAGCTACCGCGACGTCCTGCGCCAGGCCGCCCCGGGGGTGCGCTTCCTGCACATGCACGGCTCCGCCGAGGTGATCTGGCGGCGGATCGAGGCCCGCCAGGACCACTTCATGCCGCCCGCGCTCCTGGAGTCGCAGCTCAACACCCTCGAACGGCTGAAGGAGGACGAGCCCGGCCTCGAACTCGACGTCAGGGACGACGTGGAGTCCCTCGTCGGGCAGGCCCTGGAGTACGTGGGGCCGCTCCTGCGTCCGGCGAAGGCGCCGGTCGTCGGGGACTGAGGGGAGCGCCGCCCCGGTGCGGCGCGGCGGCGACGTCCTGCGGCGCACCGCCCCCGAGGGCGGGGCGGCCGGAGCCCGGGCCCTCGTCGCGCGCGTGCCCGAGGGGGGAGGGAGCCGACGGCGCACCGTCGGCCCCCTCCCGCGCTACTCCTCGTCGTCCTCGCCGTCGGCGGCCGCGTGCAGCCGCGCCAGGTGGTCGCTGTCGTCCTCCCCGTGGCGGCCCAGGTAGATCTCCCTGGCCTCGTCCGCGATGTCGGCCGACTCATCCTCGAAACCGTAGTCGGCCAGGTCGTCCAGCAGGTCCAGCGCCCGGTGCAGGGCGTCGCCGTCGTCGGGGGACTGGGCGGCCTCCTGCGGGACGTGGTCCGCGACGATGGCGAGGACGGCGGCCCGTGCCTCGTCCACGGCACTCTCGGATCCGGCCGCGGCGGTCAGCCGGATCCTGGTGATGGGATCCTCGTCGGCCACCAGCATCAGCTGTTCGGCCAGCCAGGAGGCCTCCTGGCCCTCGAGGAACGCGGTCAGCGCCGCGTCGTCAAGCGGTGTGGTCATTGGCAGATCATAGGCCCGCCCGGTGCCTCCACCGACACCGGTGTCCGGGCTCCGGGGCGGGTTCGCGGTCCCGGAAAACACACCCTTTCATCCGATCATCCGATATCAGATGGCGGGAAAAATTCTTTTCCCGGGGTTACGGGGGTGTTGCCGTGAAGTATCACGTGATAGTGCGTTCATCTGTTCGACAACTCGTATCCGAAAATGCGCTCATGGATCACGGCACAGATGGGAAACGGTTGTATTAATACCCAGCTGTCTATCTTCACAGTCGCTCTCGGAGCGGTCTAGGGTCCACTCAATCGTTCCAGGGCCTGCCGGGCCCCGCACTGAGGTGGACCATGTTCAGGAAGCCCTTCCGAAAGCCGCTGGCCCTCCTGGCCTCCGCGGCCGCGCTCACGCTGGTGGCCACGGCGTGCGCCGAGAGTAACCGCGAGGGCGGGGGGACCGACGCGTCGGAACCCTTCGTCTTCGCCTCCGCGGGCGACATCAAAACCCTCGACCCCTTCCTCACCAGTGACGGTGAGACCTTCCGTTACAGCAGGCAGGTATTCGAAACCCTTCTCGAACACGAATCGGGTGGGACCGAAATCGTCGGCGGACTCGCCGAGGACTGGGAGCAGTCCGAGGACGGCACCGTCTGGACCTTCCACCTGCGCGACGGAGTCCTGTTCCACGACGGCGACGAGTTCAACGCCGAGGCGGTCTGCGCCAACTTCGACCGCTGGTACAACCTCACCGGCGGTTTCCAGAGCTCGAACAACTCCTATTACTGGCAGTCGATCTTCGGCGGCTTCGCGGAGAACGAGAGCGAGGACCTCGCCGAGTCCCGGTACGTCTCCTGCGAGGCCACCGACGAGCTGACCGCGGTCATCACGATCGACGAGTACTCCTCGATCTTCCCCGGCGGCTTCAGCCTCGCCTCGTTCGGCATCATGAGCCCCAGCACGCTGGAGGCCATCGCCGACGCCGAGATCACCGGCGAGGAGGGCAACTTCACCCTCCCCGAGTACACCCAGACGGCCGGAACCGTCGCGGGCACCGGGCCCTTCACCGTCCAGGAGTGGGACCACGACCAGGCCGAGGTGACCCTCCAGCGCTTCGACGACTACTGGGGCGAGGCCGCGGGCTTCGAGACGATGATCCTGCGCGCGATCCCCGACGAGACCGCCCGCCGCCAGGCCCTGGAGGCGGGTGACATCCACGGCTACGACCTGGTCGCCCCCGCCGACGTCGCCCCCCTGTCCGAGGCCGGGTTCCAGGTGCCCACCCGCGGCGTGTTCAACGTCCTGTACATGGCCTACCAGCAGGAGGCCAGCGAGGCGCTCGCCGACCTGGAGGTGCGCCAGGCCCTCGCCCACGCCGTGGACCGCCAGCGCATCGTCGACACGATCCTGCCCGAGGGCGGCGAGGTCGCGAGCCAGTTCCACCCCGACACCCTCGACGGCTGGTCCCCGGACGTGCAGACCTACGAGTACGACCCCGAACTGGCCAGGGAGATGCTGGCGGACGCCGGGCAGGAGGACCTGACCCTGGAGTTCTGCTACCCGACCGACGTCACCCGCCCCTACATGCCCGCGCCGCGCGACATCTTCGACGTCATCGCCGCGGACCTGGAGGCGGTCGGCGTCACCGTGGAGCCGGTCACCTACGAGTGGACCGAGTACGTGCCGCGCACCAACTCCGGTGAGTGCCCGCTGTACCTGCTCGGCTGGACCGGCGACTACAACGACGCCTACAACTTCATCGGCACCTGGTTCTCCCAGTACAACAGCGAGTTCGGCTTCCGTGACGAGGACCTGTTCGAGGCCATGGAGGAGGCGAGCACCAACCCGGACCAGGAGGAGCGCGTCACCGCCTACCAGGACCTGAACAACCAGATCATGGACATCCTGCCGGGACTGCCCATCTCCAGCTCCCCGCCGTCCATCGCCTTCTCCGCGAACGTCAACCCGCCCAACGTCAGCCCGCTGACCCAGGAGCAGTTCGCCGAGGCCTCCTGGAAGTAGTGCCCCTCCTCCGCGGGGAGGGGAAGGGCCCGACCGGCCACCGGTCGGGCCCGCCCACTGCCCGGGGCCCGCGGTCCCCGGCCCGACCGGGACCGCGTGCCCCGCGCCGCGGCACCGCCCGGCGGGGCGCGCCGCACGCGCGCCGCCCGGGCCCCTGTCCCAACCACCCGCTCGAACTCCCGCCGCGACCCGGCGGGGGACGCTTCGCGTCCATCGTTCCCACCACTGGCGAAAGGCGGCGAAGGTGCTGCGATTCATCGTCAGGCGTCTCCTCCAGCTGATCCCGACACTGGGCGGCCTGTCGATCCTGCTGTTCGTCTGGCTGCAACGGCTGCCGGGCGGACCGGAGTACGCCCTCCTCCCCGACGACGCGACGGCCGAACAGCGCGCCGCGCTGCGCCGTTCCCTCGGCCTGGACGAACCGATCACGGTTCAGTACCTGGCCTTCCTGCGCCGTATCCTCCAGGGCGACCTCGGGACCTCGCTCTCCACCGGACGGCCGGTCACCGAGGAGTTCCTCACCCGCTTCCCGGCCACGTTCGAACTGTCAGTCACCGCGATGCTGATCGCGGTCGTCATCGGCGTCCCCCTCGGCTACCTCGCCGCGCGCAGGCGCGGCTCCGTGCTGGACTTCGCGGCCGTGGGCGGGTCCCTCCTGGGCATCTGCACGCCGGTGTTCTTCCTCGCCTTCATCCTGAAGGTGGTCTTCGCCGAGCGGCTCGGGATGTTCCCCTCCGCCTTCCGGCTCTCCCCGGGCCTGATCCGCACCGACCTCAGCGGATTCGTCGTCCTCGACGGCCTGCGGACCGGGGAACTCGACGTGGTGTGGGACGCCCTGCTCCACCTCGTGCTGCCCGGGATCGCGCTGGCCTCGATCCCGCTCGCCGTGATCGTCCGGATGACCCGCGCCAGCGTGCTGGAGGTGGTCGGCGAGGACTACGTGCGCACCGCCAACGCCAAGGGGCTGCACCGCAACACCGTGCGCACCCGCCACGTGATGCGCAACGCCATGCTCCCCGTGGTCACCTCCGTCGGACTGCTCACCGGAAGCCTGTTCGCCGGGGCGGTGCTCACCGAGAGCGTCTTCGCCTTCCCCGGCATCGGCTCGTTCGTCTACGCGGCCACGCAGGGGCGCGACTACCCGGTCCTGACCGGGTTCATCCTGCTCATCGCGACCATGTACGTGTTCATCAACCTGTTGGTGGACATCTCCTACAGCCTCCTCGACCCGAGAGTGCGGGCCCAGTGATGCCGACGACACCGAGCCCCCACAACCCGTCCGAACCCGCGGGCGCCCCGGAGCCCGAGGGCACCGCGGCCCAGCGCACGCCCCTCCTGGGACGCAAGGCGGCCAGGGTGGACCGGCTGGCCGAACTCATGGGCCAGCGCGAGGAGGGCGAACACGGCGCGGGCATCTGGCGCACCGCCTTCGAGCGCATGCGCCGCAGCCCCATGGCCATCACCGGCGCCGTGATCGTCGTGGTGTTCCTCGTCGTGGCGCTGTTCTCGCCGCTCATCGCGCCCTACGACCCCGTCTCGCAGAGCTGGGGCGACGAGGTCTTCCCCAACCGCAACGTGTTCGTCGGCCCGCGCGCCGAGAACTGGCTGGGCCTGGACAACCTCGGCCGCGACCAGTTCTCCCGCATGGTGATCGGCGCCCGGCAGACCCTCCTGGTCGGCGTGGTCGCCACCCTGGTCGGCCTCGGCGTCGGCGCGCTGCTCGGCGGCGCGGCCGGGGCCGCCGCGGTCCTCGGCGGCCGCTGGGGGCGCCAGGTGGACAACGCCGTCATGCGCGTCATCGACATGATGCTGGCGCTGCCCACCCTGCTGCTCGCGGTCACCATCGCCGCCCTGGTCGGCCCCAGCCTGACCACGGTCATGTTCGCGGTCGGCGTGGCGCAGATCCCCATCTTCGCCCGCCTCCTGCGCGGCGCGATGCTCTCCCAGGGCAACCGCGACTACGTGCTGGCCGCCCGCGCGCTGGGCGTGCGCAAACACAAGATCGCCCTCGTGCACATCCTGCCGAACTCGCTCGGCCCGGTGATCGTGCAGTCCACGCTCACCCTGGCCACCGCCATCATCGACGCGGCGGCCCTGTCCTACCTGGGTCTGGGCAACCCGGACCCGGCCTTCCCCGAATGGGGGACCATGCTCGCCGACGCCCAGCGGTTCCTGTCCAGCGCGCCGCAGCTGGCCGTCTACCCGGCGCTGGCCATCATCGTCACCGCCCTGGGCTTCACCCTGCTGGGTGAGGCGATGCGGGAGGCGCTCGACCCCAAGCTGAGGAAGTGACATGAGTTCCAGCACGCCGCTGCTGGCGGTGGACGAGCTGTCCGTGGTGTTCGGCGGACGCGGCTCCGACGAGGTGCGGGCCGTGGACGGGGTGTCCTTCACCCTGGAGGAGGGCCGGGTGACCGGCCTGGTCGGCGAGTCCGGCTGCGGCAAGAGCGTCACCTCGCTCGCCCTCATGGGTCTGCTCCCCGACCGGGGGGTGCGGGTCGGCGGCAGCGCCGTCATGCGGCTGCCCGACGGCCCCGTCGACCTGTTGAAGCTGCCGCAGAGACGGATGCGCGACCTGCGCGGCTCCCAGCTGGCGATGATCTTCCAGGACCCGCTCAGCTCCCTCAACCCCGTGGTGCCCATCGGCCGCCAGGTCACCGAGATCCTGCGCCGCCACCGGGGGATGCGCGGTTCGGCCGCCGAGAAGGAGGCCGCCGACCTGCTGGACCGGGTGGGCATCCCCGACCCCGGGCGGCGGCTGCGCGAGTACCCGCACCAGCTGTCGGGCGGCATGCGCCAGCGCGCGCTCATCGCCATGGCGGTGGCCTGCCGCCCCCGCGTGATGATCGCCGACGAGCCCACCACCGCCCTGGACGTCACCATCCAGGCGCAGATCCTGGAGCTGCTCCGGGACCTGGTCACCGAGGAGGGCACCGCCCTGCTGATGATCACGCACGACCTGGGCGTGGTCGCCGGGCTGTGCGACGACATCAACGTCCTGTACGCGGGACGGGCGGTGGAGACGGCGCCGCGCGCGCCGCTGTTCGCCGACCCCACCCACCCCTACACGGTCGGACTGCTGGGCTCCATCCCCCGGCTGGACGCCCCGCGCGGCGAACGGCTCACCCCCATCCGGGGGTCGGTCAACGACAACATCGCCTGGGCGCAGGGGTGCGCGTTCGCGCCCCGCTGCGACCACTACACGATGGAGTGCCTCCAGGGGCCGCCGGAGCTCGTGGCGGTGGGCGCCGCGGCGGGCGTGGAGGAGGGCGGCCGATCCGGGGAGGGCCCGGCGGCCGCACACGTGCACCGGTGCGTGAACCCGATCCGGGACGCGGACGTGACCGACCGGCCCACGCTGGACGGCCCGGACGGTCCGGACGGCGACGACGAGGAGGAGCGGGGATGAGCCTGCTGCGGATCAACGACCTCAAGGTGCACTTCCCCATCAGGAGGGGGGTGTTCTTCGACCGCACCGTCGGCCACGTGCGCGCGGTCGACGGCGTCAGCCTGGAGATCGAGAGCGGCCAGACCTACGGCCTGGTGGGCGAGTCCGGCTGCGGCAAGACCACCCTGGGCCGCGCGGTGCTGCGCCTGGTGGACGTCACCGAGGGCGAGGTGCTCTTCGGCGGGCAGGACCTGGCCGCTCTGGACGAGGAGTCGATGCGCCGCCAGCGCAAGAACCTCCAGATGGTGTTCCAGGACCCGCTGGGCAGCCTCAACCCCCGGCAGAACATCGGTTCCATCCTGCTGGAGGGCTTGCAGACCCACGGGATCGGCGGCCCCGCGTCGGGGGAGGGGCCCTCCGGCGGCAGGGAGCGCCGCGCCCTGGTCCTCGAGGACCAGCGCAGGCGCGTGGTCGACGCCCTGGAGAGGGTGGGCCTGTCGGCCAAGGCGCTCACCCGCTACCCGCACGAGTTCTCCGGCGGCCAGCGCCAGCGCATCGGCATCGCCCGCGCGCTGGTGCTGGAGCCCGACCTCATCATCTGCGACGAGCCGGTGTCGGCGCTGGACGTGTCGATCCAGGCCCAGGTGCTCAACCTGTTGGAGAGCCTCCAGGAGGAACTGGGGCTGACCTACCTGGTCATCGCGCACGACCTGGCCGTGGTCCGCCACGTCAGCGACGTGGTCGGGGTGATGTACCTGGGTGGCCTGGTGGAGGAGGCCTCCAGCGACGACCTGTACGAGACGCCGATGCACCCGTACACGCGCTCCCTCATGTCGGCGGTGCCGGTCCCCGACCCGGAGGTGGAGGACAGCCGCGAGCGCATCCTGCTGGCGGGAGACCTGCCCTCACCCGCCAACCCGCCCGAGGGCTGCCGCTTCCACACCCGCTGCCCGTGGCGGCAGAAGGAGCGGTGCGACACCGAGCGGCCCGAACTGCGCCCGGTCGGGAACGCCGCCGAGGGCGGCACCCACAGGGTGGCCTGCCACTACGCCGAGCAGATCCTCTCGGGCGAGATCCAGCCCAGGGAGGAGATGGCCGAGCGCATCGTGCACGGCACCGGTTGAGCCGACCGGCGGGGGCGGCCGTCCGGGATCCGGACGGCCGCCCGCCGTGACGGACCACCGTGGCCCCTTCTCAGGCGTGGTGCCTCCTCCAGGCGACCGCGATGCTGGCGCCGATGGGCGCGGGCCTGGTGCTGCTGTTCCTGGGTGTGCGGCGCGCGGAACGGACCGCGCGGGCCCGAGCCGCACGCGACACCGACGCTCCCTGAAGGGGGTGGGGCGCAGCGGGGCGCCGCACACGCGGGCGGCTGTGCGGTCGCTCACGCAGGGGCGCGAAGCCCCAGACGGGCGTGTCCCGTGCGCGGCGGGCGGCGAGAACTTCCGCCGGAACCGGGAGAGGACGCCCCCGCGCGGGCACGATGACGGCATGAGGCCTTCGCTGGACACCGTCCCCGGCACCGGGGCGTTCCTGTACGACCGCGACTGCGGGTTCTGCAAGCGCTCGGTGGTCTTCGCCCGCGACCGGCTGCGCGCCCGCAGCCGCTTCGTGGCCTGGCAGGACTTCGACCTGGACTCCGCGGGGCTGACACCGGAGCAGACCGACGCCAGCGCCTGGTTCGTGTACGCGGACGGACGCCGCTTCTCGGGCGGCGACGCCGTCGCCGAACTCCTGCTGCACGGGCGCCCGCTCACCCGGCCGCTGGGCCGCCTGGCGCGCCTTCCGCTGCTGCGCGCGCTCAACCGGGCCGCCTACCGCTGGGTGGCCGCCAACCGCCACCGCATCCCGCTCCCCGGGGGAGCCCCCTCCTGCGGCCTCGGCCCCCCGCCACAGGACGGATGACCCGGCGCCCCCGTGACCGGTGGCCGGTCGGCGGCCGCCTCCGCGCCGGCCGGGCGTATGGCCGACCGCGGACTTCAGGCCGCGCGCAGGGTCCGGCACACCTCCAGCAGCCGCCCGCGCAGCACCGCGCCGCGCTCGGCGAACCCCCGCTGCGCCTCCATGTACTCCGCCTTGCCCTCGGCGGTCTCGATCCGCACCGGCGCGTACCCCCACGCCGCCAGGTCGTAGGGGGAGGCGCGCATGTCCAGCGTCCGGATCTCCCGCGAGAGTTCGAAGCAGTCCACCACCAGCTCCGAGGGCACCGCCGGGGTCAGCTTGTACGCCCACTTGTACAGGTCCATGTTGGCGTGCAGGCACCCCGGCTGGTCCAGTTCGTCCTGCCGCTCCCGGCTGGGCCGGAGCGTGTTGAGCGGGCGCGCGGCGTCGGTGAAGAACCGGAACGCGTCGAAGTGCGAGCACTGGATCCGGTGCGCCTCCACGACCCGGTCGGTGCCCTCCCGGCCCAGCCGCAGCGGCACCTGTCCGTGGCGCACCTCTCCGGCCCGGTACACCATCGCCCACTCGTGCAGCCCGAAGCAGCCCAGGTGGGCGGGGCGCCCGGCGACCGACGACAGCAGCCGCTCCACGAAGTCCAGCACCGGCCGCGCCGCCAGGAACGCCGCGGTGTCCAGGCCCACCGCGCCCCCGGGCAGCGCGGTGTAGAACCGCTCGCCCAGGCGGGCGCGGGCGCCCTCGCCCAGCAGCACCGTCCCCGCGCCCGGGTGCCAGCGCCGCAGCTGCGCGGGCTTGAGGTTGTAGTAGGTGAACAGGAAGTCCTCCACCGGGTGGCGCACGCCCTCCCGACGGCGCCGCAGGTGGTCCCCGACCAGCGCGTCCACGCGGTCGCGGTGCCGCTCGGCGCGCTCGCGCCACCGCTCCTCGGGCAGGGCCGCCATGGCCCGCGTACTCGCTTCCGTCACGGCCCCCAGGGTACGCGCGCCGCGGGATCCCCCGCCCCCGCGTCACGTCGCACGCGTTCTTGTACGCTCCGGTGATGGGCGTGCGCAACTATCTGGTCGAGGGCGTCTCCGGCACCGGCAAGACCTCGGTCTGCGCGGAACTGCGGCGGCGCGGATACCACGCCGTGGACGGCGACCTCGAACTGGCCTACCAGGGCGACCCGCGAACCGGCGAGCCGACGGAGGGCATGAGGCACGAGCACCATCTCTGGCACGTCGACAGGGTCAGGTCCCTGGTGGCCGACCGGGGCAGCGCGGTGACGTTCTTCTGCGGCGGTTCCAGGAACTTCCCGGAGTTCGTCGACCTGTTCGACGGCGTTTTCGTCCTGGAGATCGACCCGGGGACGCTGTGCCGTCGGCTCGACGGGAGACCGGAGGGGGAGTGGGGCGCCAGGCAGGCCGAACGGGACCTCATCGTGCGCCTGCACCGGACGAAGGAGGACGTTCCCCGGGACGGTACGGTCGTCGACGCCACCAGGCCGCTCGCGCGCGTCGTCGACGAGATCCTGCGCCTCACCGGGGGATAGACCCCTCGCGGCGCGTGTCCGGCTCCGGTCCGCCCGCCCGGTCGGGTTCAGTTCGACTGCTGCACGGGCAGGTGGCGGCCCAGGTAGCCGATGTACACGCGGTTCGTGGTGCCCGGCCCCAGGTGGGGGTAGAAGTACAGCCGCGGACAGATCCCGTACTCGATGTCGAGCTTGATGTGCGCGTACATGGGCAGCCGCCCGCTCGGCTCCACCTCCTCGGGCACCCGGAACAGGCGCTTGTCGTTGAGCTTGCCCCGGTTGCGCACGTGGTCCGACTCCTGCGAGGCCAACCGCTTGATGGGGATCACCTGGTACCCGTCGGGGGTCTCGCGCAGGTAGGAGTGGAAGCCCAGCCCGGTGCCGGGGTTGTCGAACTGGTAGCGCGCGTAGTCGTTCAGGGCCAGCAGCGCCTCCCACGCGCGGGTGACCCACAGGGACTCCTTGCGGCTGTCGGACAGCTCGTAGACCGTGGCGTCCTCGATGGTGAAGTACAGGTGCGGCAGGACCGAGTCGTCGGTGATCCGCTCCAGCAGTTCGCGCACGCTGACCGGGGGCCGCCGCTGCGGATCGCTCGGCGCGGGTGCCGCGGCCAGCCGGAACAGCCCGGCCTCGCGCGCCTGTTCGCGCAGCCAGCGGGCCTCGTAGCGGGCGGCGCGCGCCTGTTCGCGCGCGGTGTCGAGCTCCTCGCTCAGGTCGGCGGTCTCGGCCAGGAGTCCGTGGCGCTCCTCGGCCAGCTCACTGACCCGCGCGCCGAGCCGGGTGACCTCCTCCCGCAGCCGCTGGGTCTGCTGTTCCAGGGCCTCGCGCTCCAGCGCCGAGGCGGTTCCGGTCGGGACCGCCCCGCCCTGCGCCGCCTGGTGCACGACGGCCGCGCCCCGGGCCGCGGGCACGCTCACCCGAGGCCGTGCCGTGCCGGGGTCGGACCGCCGCAGGTCGTCGGTCTCCTCCTCCAGCAGCGCGTCCACGGCCTGGAGCGGGTCAGGCAGGCCCACCTCCAGCGCGTTGTCGCGCACCCGCCGTGAGAGGGCGGCGCCCACCCAGTTGCGGATGCGCTCGCCGTCGCGCGCGGTGTCCAGCGTGGCCGGGCTCATCCGGGGGTGGCGGGCGGAGTCCGCCTCGTCGTGCGGGTCCACCCCCGGTAAGAAGGTGCGCACCCCGCCGGGCGGGACGTCCAGGCCCGGCGGCAGGAGCGCTCCGACGCGCTCCAGGGCGGCGTCGTCGAGCACGTACCCCGAGCACATGCCGGTGCAGCGCGACAGCGCCCCGGCCATGGCCCCGCGCCAGTCGGCGACGGTCACGTCGCGGGGCGAACCGGTGGCCACCACCGCCATGCGCCGCAGGGGGTCGCGGATCGTCGCCACGAGCGTGTCCACGAGGTCGTCGTCGCGCCCGCGCACGATCCGGGGCGTGGGCGGCAGCGGGTGGCCGCCGTCGTGGCCGTGCACCGCCTCCAGGAGCATGCGTGCGGCCTCGGGCGGCATGACGTCCAGCCGGGGATGCTCGGAGCCCTCACCCGCCGGAGAGGAGGGGGTGACGGTCATGTCGATCCACACGTACCGCCACGGGGACAGCGCCGGGTCCACGACAGCGGTGGCGACCGTCCGCCACACGCCGTCCGTCTTGTCGGACTCGGTGGTCAGCCGCAGGAAGGACAGGCCCTCGTCGGGGTTGTCGTGCCGTACGACCAGGGCGCGGGAGCGGTTGCTCAGCTCATGGCGCCCCGAGGCGGAGAAGTCCACGCGCGCGCCCGAGTTGCCGCGCTTGCTCAGCCACCGCGACAGGACCGTCGAGGTGACGGCGACCAGGTCGCCGTCGTGCTCCGGGACCGCGACGAGCGTGCGGTAGACAAGCGGCAATGGGCACTCCCGGGATCCCGTCGGCGGTGGCGGACCCGAGGGTCCGGCCGAACGCGCTGGCAGAGCCCTCCTCACCACTGTGGACGAAGGAGGTCGCCGGCGCCAGTCGGCCGACCAAAGATCCCCGGTCAGGCTGTCTGATCCTCAGACGATACCGCCCGTCACCCCGGTGTACACCCCCCGCTGTCGCCCCTGTTCGGAGCGCGGATCCGTGTGCGCGTCGTTCTTGCGCCACGGTGGCCAACTCCCGCGTTCGGGTTGGCAACAGTGGACAAGGCACACCGGGAGAAGGGGGCACTAGCGTCACGGGCATGTCTACGCGTCCGTTCTGGCTGGCCGGCACCGCCGCGACCGGCGACACCGAGATCACCGTCGTCAACCCCTACACCGGCGAGGACGCGGGTACCGTCTCCGTGCCCACCGCCGAGCAGATCGAGGAGGCGGTGGCCACCGCGCACGCGGTCGCCGCCGAGGCCGCCGCCCTGCCCGCCCACGTGCGGGCCGACGCCCTCGACCACGTCTCCCGGCGCATCGGCGAGCGCGCCGAGGAGATCGCCCGCACCATCACCGCCGAGAGCGGCAAGCCGATCAAGTGGGCCCGCGCCGAGGCCGGACGCGCCGTGTCCGTGTTCCGCTGGGCGGCCGAGGAGGCCCGCCGCGACAGCGGTGAGCTCCAGCGCCTGGACACCGACCCGGGCGGCACCGGCCGCATGGCCCTGGTACGCCGCGTCCCCAAGGGCCCGGTCCTGGGCATCTCGCCGTTCAACTTCCCCCTCAACCTCGTCGCCCACAAGGTCGCCCCGGCCATCGCCGTCGGCGCGCCGATCATCCTCAAGCCCGCTCCCGCCACCCCGATGACCGCCCTGATCCTGGGCGAGATCATCGCCGAGACGGACCTGCCCGGCGGCATGGTGTCGGTGCTGCCGATGCCCAACGAGCTCGCCGCCCCCCTCATCACCGACGAACGCCTGCCCGTCATCTCCTTCACCGGCGGCCCCTTCGGCTGGCAGCTGCCCCGCCTGGCCCCGCACAAGCACGTCACCCTGGAACTGGGCGGCAACGCCGCCGCCGTGGTGCTCGCCGACGCCGACCTGGACTGGGCGGCCCAGCGGGTGGCCCTGTTCGGCAACAACCAGGCCGGACAGGTGTGCATCGGCGTGCAGCGCGTCATCGTCGAGGACGCCGTGTACGACGAGTTCGTCCCACGCCTGGTGGAGCGGGTGGAGGCCCTCGGCGTGGGCGACCCCGCCGACCCGGCCACCGACGTGGGCCCGCTGGTGGACGAGGCCGCGGCCGAGCGCGTGGCCTCCTGGATCGACGAGGCCGTCACCGCCGGGGCCAAGCTCCTCACCGGCGGCACGCGCGACGGCGTGACCGTGGCGCCGACCGTGCTCGCCGAGGCCCCGGACGACTCCCGGGTGGTGCGCCAGGAGGTCTTCGGCCCGGTGCTGGTCCTCCAGCGCGCGGCCGACACCGACGCCGCCTTCGCCGCGGTCAACGACAGCGACTTCGGGCTCCAGGCGGGCGTGTTCACCCGCGACCTGCCCACCGCGTTCCGCGCCCACCGCGAGCTGGAGGTCGGCGGCGTGGTCATCGGCGACGTGCCCACGTTCCGGGCCGACCAGATGCCCTACGGCGGCGTCAAGGGGTCGGGTGTGGGCAAGGAGGGCGTGCGCGCCGCCATGACCGACCTGTCCTACGAGCGGGTCCTGGTCCTGACCGGAATCGACCTGTAGGACCGCCGGGGGCCGCCCCGGACGCGGAACGAGCGGTGACCCCCGTGCCACGGGGGCCGGGGGACACCGCTCGTCCGGCGGGTACTACAGCTGGGCGGCCTGCTCGTACAGCTCGCGTGCCTCCTGGCCGAGCCGGGGGCCGTACTGGACGCTGCGGTCGTCGGCGTACTTGAAGCTGACCACCGAGGTGATCGTGCCCCGGCCGGTACCGGTGTCGAAACCGGCGAACCAGGGGCCTCCGCTGGAGCCCTGCGTCATGGAGCAGCGCACCCCGTTGGCCGTGGTGCCGCCGGTGTCGGGCTCGGTGCGGCCCGAGCAGTAGTGCAGGTGCCTGCCCTCGTACGGGGCCGCCGACGGGTACCCGAACGTGTACACCTGGACCCCCTCGCGCACCTTGTCCTCGGTCCAGGTGCCGAACTCGATCCGCTGGGAGCCCACCCGCTCCTGGACGGTGGTGCCCCCGTCGGGGTTGAGCACCACCATGGCGAAGTCGTAGCTGTCGTCGGCCTGGCGCGACCACTCCGGCGCCACCAGAAGGTCGCTGGCGGTGAACCGCCCGTAGGGGCTCTCCCCGTCCGCGTGGCCGGGCACGAAGGTCCAGTTGCGGGCCCACGAGCCCCGGCCGTCCTTGGCGCAGTGCCCGGCGGTGACCACGGTGCTCCGGTTCGCCGCGTCCACCACCGACGCCGAGCACGTGAAGTCGCGCCCGTCCATGGTCAGGTAGACCTTGCCGGTGGTCCTGGTGACCAGCCCGCCCGAGGTCCAGCGCTCGCCCCGGCTGTCGGGGCGCGGCGCGGCCTGGTGCTCCACTCCCCCCTCCGGCGCCGACCCGTCCCCGGCGGGCGGGAGGACGTCCTCCAGCATGCCGGTGATGGGTTTGGCGGCGGCCATGCGCTCCTCGGTCCAGTAGTCCAGCACGGCCTGGTGCTGGTCTCCGGTCACGGCGGCGCTCTGGTGGGAGAGCCCCGCCACGTGCGACAGGGCCTCGCGGTCCTCCTGCGCGGGAACCGCGGGGGAGTGGATGGCCTGGGTGACGGCGGACGCGGGCGCCGGGAGCTGCTCGGCGAGGAAGAGACCCCCGGCGGCGACCGCCGCGGCGGCGAGGGGGGCGAGGATCCTGTGTGCGGTGGACGAGGTCATGACGAGCATCCTCGCACACTTTCGGTAGCCAAGTGGCTACTTTGTGTTTGTGTCGTGCGCGGTAGGGGAAGAAGGGGCCGCCTCCGGCACGGGGATGTGCCGGAGACGGCCGGAGGGCGCCCGGCCCGCCGCCGCGGGAGACCCCTCGGGACCGATCAGGCCAGCGGGACCGTGACCTGGGCGGGGGCTTCCTCTGGGGAGGTCACGCTCACCCGGTCCCCGATGTCGCTCTCGTCCTGGTAGCGCGCGTCCATGCTGTCCACCACCACGGCCAGGCGGTGCCCCGCGGGCACGTCCCAGACCACCGGCGCCAGCTCCGTGTCCACCGTCACCGGTTCACCGGGAGTGACCCCGCGCAGGGTGTAGGGCGCGTGCGACAGCAGGGAACCCGTTCCGCGCCCGTCGATCGCGTACAGGTACACGTACACGGACTGCTCCGGAGCGGTCGGCGTGAACGTGAGGGAGACCTCCGGCGTCCCCGCCACCCGCGCCCCCTCGGGGTAGGCGGGACTGGTCCACACGGCGGCCCGGTAGCGGTCCACCGTCGGCAGCAGCACCCCGGTCGGTATGTCGAAGAACTGCTGGAGGGCGCCGGAGACCATCACCGTGCCGCTCTCGGCCGGGGTGGCGATCCCCGTGCGGAAGCGGTAGTCCCAGCCGGTGGAGGGCTCGGGCTCCATGGCGCCGCTGCTCTGCCAGCGGAACCAGTCGGTGCTCGGCTCGGCCAGGTAGTACCGGTCCGTGCTCGCGGTGACCGACGGCCAGTCGGGGTGCGTGGTCCAGCCGCCGCGCCCGTTGTTGGGCCTGACGTGCACGGGCCCCTCGGCGTCCACCTCGTTGGCCTGGCCGCGCAGGTGGTGGTCGAACCAGTCGCCCAGGGCCTCCCACACCTCGTTGGGCAGCCCGGCCGCGCCGAACAGCTCCTGCGTGGCGTGGTCGCCCGGGGTGATCATGAGCCGTTTGGGCACCTCCAGCTCCTCGTAGAAGTCGGTGATGTGGCCCACGGGGAAGATGCCGTCGTTCCAGGCGTGCGCCATCATCACGGCCGTGCCGTTGGCGTTGATGGCGTCCACCTTGGTGGCCGCCGACCGGTCCGGGGCCACGTCCAGGGCGGGCTGGATGTCGCCGCGCCGGTAGGCGGCCTCGATCCCGGCCAGCTCCTCGCCGGGGGTGCCGGTGAGGTTGCCCGCCAGCAGGAGCAGCTCGGCCGACTGCGTGTCCACGGTCTCGTTGGGGTACAGGGAGACGGCCAGGTCGGCCCAGCCGCTCAGCGAGGCCACGGCGCGGATCCGGTCGTCCTCGGCGGCGGTCAGCAGGCTGATGCCGCCCCCGTAGGAGATCCCGGCCATGCCGATGCGCTCGGGGTCGGCGTCGGTGTTCTCCAGCGCCCAGTCGATGACGGCGCTGGCGTCGGCGCGGTCCTCGGGACCGGCCACCCCGATCCCGCCGCCCGAGTCCCAGAAGCCGCGCGAGGTGTAGGCCACGACCTGGTAGCCGGACTCGTGGGCCAGCCTGGCGGCGGCGCCCACGTAGAGGAGGTGGGGCGTGCCCCAGGCGGAGGGCATGACCAGCAGCGGGTGCGGGCCCTCGACCCCGGTGGGGGTGATGACCTTGGCCCTGAGCTCGGTGCCGTCGTGGCTGACGATGGTCTCGTAGCCGATGCTGGCGCCGACCGCGGCCGAGGCCGGGGCGGGGGAGAGGACCGCGGCGGCGAGCACGGCCGCCAGGGCGACGGACAGTAGGCGGGGGAGGAGCCGCGCGGCGGCGCGGAGCCCGGAGCCGGTCCGGGGTGGTCCGTCCTCGGAGAGCGCGGGGAGGAAGGGGGTTCTGGCAGGGCGCATGACGGGAGAACCTCAGGGGGACTGGCGGGGTGGGGGTGACCGATGGGTCGTCGCGCCGTCTCGCCATCGGGGGAGGCCGGGACCCGGGGGCCCGGCGGAGGCGCCCGGGGGGAGCGCCTCACGGGGGTCGTCCTGCCCGGTGGTCCCACCGGGCTGTGCTCGCGTCGCCTGGACGCGCTGTCTGACGGACCGTTCTAACTGGGGGGTAACTTACTCACGGGTTAAGTTAGGTCACCGGGCACCGGTTGTAAAGACCCGGTGACGCACGATCCCGTCGGTTCCCGTGGCCGGCGCCACGGGCCCCGCCCCGCCGGTGGGCGTCCCGCGCCCTGTCGGAGGGCGGCCCGTCTTCCGCGCGGCGAGGGCCTTCCCCCGCGTGCGCGTCACCCGGACCGGCTTCCCCGGCCCCCTCCGGCGGGCCCCGGACCACGTTCCGCCCCGGCCCCGGCGCCTGTCCACAGGCCCCGCGCCCCGCCCCGCGGATTGCGGAACAATGGGGAGCGTGCGAGAAGAACAGCGAACAGCAGTGATCCTCGGTTCCACCGGCTCGATCGGGACCCAGGCCATCGACATCGTCCAGCGCAACCCCCGACGCTTCCGCGTGGTGGGCCTGGCCGCGGGCGGCGGGCGCGTGGACCTGCTCGCCAAGCAGGCGGCCGAGCTCGACGTCCCGCTGGTCGCCGTCGCCGACCCCGACCGCGCGGGCGAACTCGCGCGCGCCCTCGCCGGGCACGGCAGCCGCGCCACCGTCCTGGCCGGGCCCGAGGGGGTCGCCGAGCTGGCCGGGAGCGAGTGCGACGTCGTCCTCAACGGCATCACCGGCGCTTTGGGCCTGGAGTCCACCCTCGCCGCGCTGCGCGCCGGGCGCACCCTCGCGCTGGCCAACAAGGAGTCCCTCATCATCGGCGGACCGCTCGTGCGCGGACTCGCCAGGCCCGGCCAGATCGTCCCGGTCGACTCCGAGCACTTCGCCATCGCCCAGTGCTTCCCCCACCTGCCCGAGGGCGAACTCGCCAGCCCCGCGCAGGGCCACGTCCACGCCCGCCGCGACGAGGTGCGCCGCCTGGTCGTCACCGCCAGCGGGGGCCCCTTCCGCGGCCGGGGCCGCGACGAACTGGCCTCGGTCACCCCCGCCGACGCCCTCAACCACCCCACGTGGAGCATGGGCCCGGTCATCACCGTCAACTCCGCCACCCTGGTCAACAAGGGGCTGGAGGTCATCGAGGCCAACCTGCTCTTCGACGTGCCCTTCGACCGGATCGACGTGGTCGTCCACCCGCAGTCGGTCGTCCACTCCATGGTCGAGTACGTGGACGGCTCCACGATCGCCAAGGCCAGCCCGCCCAGCATGATGATCCCCATCGCCTACGGGCTCGGCGCGCCCGACCGCGTACCCGACGCCGCGCCCGGCATGGACTGGACCCGCGCCCACACCTGGACCTTCGAGCCCCTGGACCACGAGGCCTTCCCCGCCGTCCGCCTGGCGTGCGAGGTCGGTAGCGCGGGCGGGACCGCGCCCGCGGTCTACAACGCGGCCAACGAGGAGGCGGTCGACGCCTTCCTCCGGGGAAACCTCGCGTTCCCGGCCATCATGGACACCGTCTCCCGGGTAGTCTCGGAGCACCAGCGAACAGAACGTGCCGGGGGAGCGTCCTCCCACAGAGGACATCTGAGCCTGGACGACGTGTACGCCGCTGACACCTGGGCCCGCACGCGTGCGCGCGAGCTGCTCGCGCGCCAGGCCTGACACCGCCCTGAGGAGAGATGCATGGTCGCCCTGATGACCGTGGTCGGGATCGTCCTGTTCGTCTTCGGCCTGCTGTTCTCGATCGCCTGGCACGAGCTGGGACACATGTCCACGGCCAAGATGTTCGGGATCAAGTGCACCGAGTTCATGGTGGGCTTCGGCAAGACCCTGTGGTCCGTCCGCCGGGGCGAGACCGAGTACGGCATCAAGGCGGTCCCGCTGGGCGGGTTCGTGCGCATGGTCGGCATGCTCCCGCCCTCGCGTCAGAGCGCCGACGGCAGCTCCCGCAAACTCTCGCGGTGGCGGGCCATGGCCGAGGACGCCCGTGAGGCGTCCTACGTCGAGCTGTCCCCCGAGGACCAGGACCGGCAGTTCTACCAGCGGGCGCCCTGGAAGCGCCTCATCGTGATGTTCGCCGGTCCGGGCATGAACGTCATCCTGGCCGCGATCCTGCTCGCCGTGCTGTTCATGGGCATCGGGGTGCCGCAGAGCACCACCCAGATCGCCACGGTCAGCGAGTGCGTGGTCCCCGCGGGCAGCTCCGTCACCGACTGCGAGGACGCCCCGCCCACGCCCGCGGCCGAGGCCGGGATGCTGCCCGGCGACGTCATCGTCTCCGTCGGCGGCGAGTCCACCCCGGACTGGAGCACCGCCAACCGGCAGATCCGCGAGTCCATGGGCGACACGGAGATCGTGGTCGAGCGCGACGGCGAGCGGCTGCCGCTGAACGTCGACATCGTCGAGAACGAGCTCCCGGCCCGCGACGCCGAGGGCGAGTTCGTCTACGAGACCGACGCCGACGGCGAGCCGGTCTACGACGAGCAGGGCTACCGCGTCTACGAGACCGAGGTCGTGGGCTTCCTCGGCATCGTCTTCGCCACCGAGCGCGCCCCGCTCACCCTCGCCGAGTCCGCCGCCGAGATGGGCAACATGATGATCGGCGTCGGCGAGGCCCTCATCGCCCTGCCCAGCAAGGTGCCCGACGTGTTCGCCGCGGCCTTCCTGGGCGAGCAGCGCACCCAGGACTCCCCGGTGGGCATCGTCGGCATCTCCCGCATCGGCGGCGAGATCATGGCCCAGGGACTCCCCGTGGCCGACACCGCCGCGATCATGATCCAGATCCTGGCCGGGGTGAACCTCTTCCTGTTCGCCTTCAACCTGGTGCCCATCCTGCCGCTGGACGGCGGGCACATGGCCGGCGCCATCTGGGAGTGGATCAAGCGCGGCTGGGCCAAGCTGTTCCGCAGACCCGAACCCGCCCCGGTGGACGTGGCGATGCTGACACCGGTGGCCTACGTGGTCGTGGCCTGCTTCCTGGTGTTCAGCGTGGTCCTGCTCGTGGCCGACCTGTTCAACCCGGTCAGACTCTTCGGCTGACCCCCGCCCCGGCGGCCCTCCGGCCGCCGGGATGGGGCCGCGTCCGGCCGCTCCGGTGAGCCGGGCGTGTGCCGGGGTCTTTCCCGTCCACCGCCGCGGTGACCGCGCGACGGTCGGCGGACACCCCCGCGGCGCCGGGCGTTCACCCTGGTCCGCCTGCTCCGCCTTCCGTGCCGGGCACGCCCCCGGGTACGGGTAACCTGGGGGCGCGATCCGGGAACGACGGCGTAGCCAAGGCCGCCGGACACGGTGATCCCCGGACGCGGACCCGCGCGCTGCGCCGGACACCCATTCCCGAAACGGACGAATCAAGTGCCGCCCCCTCCCCGGCGGCAGACGAGGTGAATCAAGCGTGACCGTCGATCTCGGTATTCCCGCCGCACCGCCGCGCCCGCTGGCGACCCGCCGCAAGACGCGGCAGATCATGGTCGGAAACGTCCCCGTCGGCGGGGACGCCCCGGTGTCCGTGCAGTCGATGACGACCACCCGTACCTCCGACATCAACGCGACCCTCCAGCAGATCGCGGAGCTGACCGCCGCGGGCTGCCAGATCGTCCGCGTGGCCGTGCCCACCAACGACGACGCCGACGCCCTGCCGATCATCGCCAGGAAGTCGCAGATCCCGGTGATCGCCGACATCCACTTCCAGCCCAAGTACGTGTTCCAGGCGATCGACGCCGGATGCGCCGCCGTGCGCGTCAACCCGGGCAACATCAAGAAGTTCGACGACAAGGTCGCCGAGATCGCCAAGGCGGCCGGTGAGGCCGGGACGCCGATCCGCATCGGCGTCAACGCCGGTTCGCTGGACAAGCGCCTGCTCCAGAAGTACGGCAAGGCCACGCCGGAGGCCCTGGTCGAGTCGGCTCTGTGGGAGTGCTCGCTGTTCGAGGAGCACGGCTTCCGCGACATCAAGATCTCGGTCAAGCACAACGACCCCGTGGTCATGGTCAACGCCTACCGCCAGCTCGCCGCGGCCTGCGACTACCCGCTGCACTTGGGCGTGACCGAGGCCGGTCCCGCCTTCCAGGGCACCATCAAGTCCGCCGTGGCCTTCGGCGCTCTGCTCTCGGAGGGCATCGGCGACACCATCCGCGTGTCCCTGTCCGCGCCCCCCGCGGAGGAGGTCAAGGTCGGCAACCAGATCCTGGAGTCGCTCGGGCTGCGCGAGCGCGGCCTGGAGATCGTCTCCTGCCCCAGCTGCGGCCGGGCCCAGGTGGACGTGTACACGCTCGCCGAGGAGGTCACCGCGGGTCTGGAGGGCATGGAGGTGCCGCTGCGCGTGGCCGTCATGGGCTGCGTCGTCAACGGCCCCGGCGAGGCCCGCGACGCCGACCTGGGCGTGGCCTCCGGCAACGGCAAGGGCCAGATCTTCGTCAAGGGCGAGGTCATCAAGACCGTGCCCGAGTCCAAGATCGTGGAGACCCTCATCGAGGAGGCCATGCGCATCGCCGAGGAGATGGGCGAGTCCGGCGCCGAGTCGGGCGCGCCCACGGTCTCCGTGGCAGGCTGAGCCCCTCCCGCCGCCTCCGACGGCCGCGCCGACCCTTCCGGGGCCGGCGCGGCCGTTCGCGTGTGCGGTGCGCGCTCCGCGGCAGCGCCACGGAGCGGTCGCTCTCCGTTGTGCTCCGCGTGCCCGGCGGCCATGATGGGACCGTCAGCAGCTGGAACGACCCCCCAGGAGCCCTCGTGTCCCCCTCACGGATCAAGGTGCGTCTCACCCCGGTCGTCGGAGTCCTCCTCCTCGCACTCGGCCTGCTCAACCTCGTTCTCGGTGTGTGGCTGCTGGGGTTGGGGGATCTCACCATGGGCCTGCCCGTCGGCGTGGTCATCACCTTCGCGGGGGCCGTGCAGCTGACCAGGACCTACTTCTGGTTCGATCCCGAGATCGGGGCCGGATGGTCGTCCGTCTCCGGTCCCGCGAGGTTCGGCCCGCTCGCCAAGGGAGTCAAAGCCGAACGGGGTGAGCTCTTCGCCGTCGAGCAGGGCCGACTCGTGCACGTGGCCGCGGACGGCACCCGTACCCCGGTCCCGGTGCGGCGGTGGATGGCGAACCGGGCCGACTGGCGCGCGCTGGAGGCCGCCCTGTCGGAGGCGGCCCGGCCCCGGGAGCCCCAGGCCCCGGACGGCGGAGCTTCCTGACAGGGGGCCGTCGGGAACGTCACCCCGTGCCCTCCCTGTCCCGCTTCCTGCGGTAAAGGAACGTTGTTTGCGCAGGTGGGGGCGGGAAAGGAACATCCCGTTCCGCCGGTCGGCGGTGACGCGAGGACGAGCACGCGAGAAACGGGAGGGCCTGCCGGTGCATGCGAGTGTGGGGGACCGGATCCACATCAGGGGAAGAGTCACGGGAGTGGGGGACCAGGCGGGGGAGATCACCGAGGTCCGCGGCTCAGACGGCAGCCCGCCCTACGTGGTGCGCTTCCCCGACGGCCACGAGACCCTGGTCTACCCGGGGCCGGACGCCGTGGTCGTACCCGCGGCGGCGGAGTAGCCCGACCGGTCGCGCGGCCCGTGCGCCCGCCGCGGCCACGCACGATCCCGAGCACCGAACCGAGAGGCGGCCAGGAGGGCCGGGACGCGTCCGCGCACGGACGCGTTCCGGCCCTCCGCCATGTCCGTGGCTCCGTCGCGCGCCCCTGACCAGCCTGTTCGCTGTCCGAAGTGGCGGTGGTCACCCAGGGTGATTTTGTATGGCATCGATCACAGGGCCCTGCGTTTCCTTGCGCGGCCACGCACGAACCCGCCGCTTCAAGCGGACAGACGCAACGAATGTGGGTCATGTTACGTAGATAACGCGGCTACCGTTGCTGAGGGCTTCGGGCCGCCCGGACGCGCGGCGGCCGGACCCCCACCCCCCGCCGTACCTCCCCCGGGGGAGCGGTGTGCCCACGTACATGAACGAGGAGTAAACACGTGGTGGACCAGAAGAGCCCGGCGGGCACCCGCGGGGCCGCAGGCCCGGGCGGTGTGCCCGCGCTGAGGCAGCGCCTCACCAGGCGCAAGCCGATCGAGAGGCTCGTCGCCGAGACCCAGGACTCCGAGGGCAGCGGCCTCCAGCGGCACATGGGCTTCTGGCAGCTGTCCATGATCGGCATCGGCGCCACCCTGGGCACCGGCATCTTCGTCGTGCTGGGCGAGGCCGTCCCCGTCGCCGGACCGGCCGTCATCGTCTCGTTCGTGCTCGCCGGGATCACCGCGCTGTTCTCCGCGCTCGCCTATGCCGAGATGGCCGGGATGATCCCCGCCTCCGGCTCCGCCTACTCCTACAGCTACGCCACCATCGGCGAGTTCATGGCCTGGGTGTGCGGCTGGTGCCTCATGCTCACCTACGGGGTGTCGGTCGCCGCGGTCGGCGTCGGCTGGGGCGAGTACATCAACGAGCTCCTCCAGCTCACCACCGGCCTGTCCCTGCCGGGCGCGGTGCTCGCCGGTCCCCTGGAGGGCGGCGTGATCAACCTGCCGGCCGCCGTCGTGGTCCTGCTGTCCATGTTCGCCCTGCTCGCCGGGGTCCGCGAGAGCAGCCGCGTCAACGCCGTCATGGTCGCCGTCAAGGTCGCCATCCTGGTGATGTTCGTGGCCATCGCGATCACCGCCGTCCAGGACGGCAACTTCGCCCCGTTCATGCCGATGGGCATGGCCGGTGTCAGCGCCGCGGGCGCCACCCTGTTCTTCTCCTACATCGGCTTCGACTCGGTCTCCACCGCGAGCGAGGAGGCCAAGAACCCGCAGCGCGACCTGCCCCGGGCGATCATGTTCGCGATGATCCTGGTCACCGCGCTGTACTGCCTGGTCGCCTTCGCGGCGGTCGGCGCGCTCGACTGGACCGGCTTCGTCGACGGCGAGACCTCCCTGGCGGGCATCCTGACCGCGGTCACCGGCACCCCCGTGTGGGCGGTCATCTTCGCCGCCGGTGCGGTCCTGGCCCTGGCCAGCGTGGTCCTGGTCGTGCTCTACAGCCAGACCCGCATCCTCTACGCCATGTCGCGCGACGGGCTCATCCCCAAGGCCTTCTCCACCCTCGACGCCAAGGGCACCCCGCGCACGAACACCCTCATCACCTCCGTGCTCATCGCGGTGCTCGCCGCCCTGGTTCCGCTCGGGCCGCTCGCCGACGCCACCGCCATCGGCACCCTCTTCGCCTTCGCCCTGGTCAACGTGGCCGTCCTGGTGCTGCGGCGCAGCAGGCCCGACCTGCCGCGCGCCTTCCGCGTGCCGGGGGCGCCGGTCACGCCGGTCCTGGGAGTGCTGGCCTGCGCCTACCTCATGTTCAGCATGTCGATGAGCGTGTGGGTGGCCTTCCTGGTCTGGCTCGCGGTCGGCGTGGCGGTCTACTTCGCCTACAGCATGCGCCGCTCCGCCCTGGAGACCGATCCCGAGGTCAGCGAGGTCCGTTCCTAGCCGGACCGGTCGGGAACCGCGTGTGCGGGGCCGGGGGGATCCCCCCCGGCCCCTCGCGTGTTCCCGGGGAGAGTGCGGCGCACCACATGCCGCGCCAATTCGCCCTCGGACGCAAGAAACAGCGGCATCTCACGGGAAAGACGCGGGAAACCTCTGGATGGGTGCACTGTTTCGGCGCGTTCGTCCACCTAGAGTGGACGCGACCCCGAGACGACGGAGAAAAGCGAGGTGGGAGGCAGTGACACGCGGACCCCTGCGCGTGGCCCTTGACCAGGGCACCGGACCCGGCGCGGACCCCGCCGCCGCCCTCGACCGGCTCGCCGACCGTGCCAGAGCCGCCGCCGACGCCGGAGCCCGCCTGCTGGTGGGGCCCGAGATGTCCCTGACCGGCTACAACCTGGACCCCGACCTCCTGGCCCGGCTGGCCGAACCCCACGACGGGCCCCTCAGCCAGGCGGTCACCGCCATCGCCGCCGACACCGGCGTCGCCATCGTCCACGGTTTCCCCGAGCGCGCCGACGGCGCCGTGTACAACGCCGTCCAGCTCGTGGACCCCAACGGCGACCGCCGGACCTACCGCAAGACCCACCTGTTCGGCGACCTGGACCGCGGGGCGTTCTCCCCGGGCGCGGAGCCGGTGGTCCAGGCCGACCTCGACGGGATCCGCGTCGGCCTGCTGGTCTGCTACGACGTCGAGTTCCCCGAGGCCGTGCGCGCCCACGCCCTCGCCGACACCGAACTCCTCCTCGTCCCCACCGCGCTCATGCTGCCCTTCACCGAGGTGGCCGAGCGGATCGTGCCGGTGCGCGCCCTGGAGAACCAGATCCACCTGGCGTACGTGAACCGCTGCGACGCCGAGGGCGACCTGCGCTACGCGGGGCTGAGCACCCTGGTCGCACCCGACGGCTCCGAGACGCTGCGGGCCGGTCCCGGCGAGGAGTTCCTGGTCGGCGACGTCGACCCGGACGCCCTCGCCCGCGCCCGCCGCGAGCAGTCCTACCTGGACGACCGCCGTCCGGCCCTGTACCGGACACTCACCGTGTGACCCGCGCCCGAGGCGGGTGGCGCCGCGCCGCTCGCCCCGCACGCCCGCGCCGGGGCGGACCCGCCCGCGCCCCCGAACCCACCCGAACCGTTGACCCACCCGTCACCTCCCGTGCCACCGCGCACGGACACCCACCGGCTTCCCCGCCGGACCGCACCCACGAAGGAGGGGTTGGAGAATGACGTCTGCCGTGCCCACGGCCGCCGGTGCCGCACCCGCGCAGGACAACACGCCGCTGAACATGTGCGGGCCGGACTTCCCGTTCGCCTACGACGCCTACCTGGACCACCCCGCCGGACTCGGGCAGGTCCCGGCGGAGCGCCACGGCACCGAGGTCGCCGTCATCGGCGGCGGGCTGTCGGGGATCGTCACCGCCTACGAGCTGATGAAGATGGGGCTCAAGCCGGTCGTGTACGAGGCCGACCGCATCGGCGGGCGGCTGCGCACCGAGAAGCTCGCGGGCTGCCCCGACGACGTGGTCGCCGAGATGGGCGCCATGCGCTTCCCGCCCTCCTCCACCGCCTTCTGGCACTACGTGGACCGCGCGGGCCTGGAGACGACGCCGTTCCCCAACCCGCTCTCCCCGGCCACCCCCAGCACCGTGGTCGACCTCAAGGGGCGGTCCCACTACGCCACCTCCCTCGACGACCTGCCCGAGGTCTACCGCGAGGTGGCCCGCGCCTGGGACGCGACCCTGGACAGCGTCCAGCACACCCGCATGCAGAAGGCCATCCGCGAACGCGACGTGGCCACCCAGAAGGAGATCTGGAACGAGCTGGTCGCCCGGCTCGACAACCAGACCTTCTACGGCTTCCTGTGCGACTCCCCGGCCTTCGCCTCCTTCCGCCACCGTGAGATCTTCGGCCAGGTGGGCTTCGGGACCGGCGGCTGGGACACCGACTTCCCCAACTCCATCCTGGAGATCCTGCGCGTCACCTACACCGGCGCCGACGACGACCACATGGGCATCGTGGGCGGTGTGGAGCAGCTGCCGCTGCGCCTGTGGGAGGACGCCCCGGACAAGCTCGTGCACTGGGCGCAGGGCACCACCCTGGCCTCGCTGCACGAGGGCGGCCCGCGTCCGGCCGTCACCGCCCTGCGCCGCACCGCGGCCAAGGGCTCCCCGGCGGGCAACATCACGGTCACCGACGCCTCGGGCTCCACCCGCACCTACGCGGCGGCCGTGTTCACCGCGCAGAGCTGGATGATGCTGTCCAAGATCGACTGCGACGAGGACCTGCTGCCCATCGACCACTGGACGGCGATCGAGCGCACCCACTACATGGAGTCCTCGAAGCTGTTCGTGCCGGTGGACCGCGCGTTCTGGCGGGACAGGGACCCCGAGACCGGACGCGACGTCATGAGCATGACGCTCACCGACCGCATGACCCGGGGCACCTACCTGCTGGAGGGGTCCGACCCGGACGGCCCGGCGGCGATCTGCATGTCCTACACCTGGTGCGACGACTCGCTCAAGTGGCTGCCGCTGTCGGCCAACGAGCGCCTGGAGGTCATGCTCTCGTCGCTGTCCAAGATCTACCCGGGCGTGGACATCCGCTCGCACATCACCGGCGACCCGGTGACGGTGTCGTGGGAGGACGAGCCCTACTTCATGGGCGCGTTCAAGGCCAACCTGCCGGGCCACTACCGCTACCAGCGCCGTCTGTTCACGCACTTCCGCCAGGACGGCCTGGAGGAGCGCCACCGCGGCCTGTTCCTGGCCGGGGACGACGTGTCCTGGACGGCGGGTTGGGCCGAGGGCGCCGTGCAGACCGCGCTCAACGCCGTGTGGGGCGTGGTCCACCACCTCGGCGGCGGGACCGACCCGTCCAACCCGGGCCCCGGCGACCTGTTCGACGAGCTCGCGCCGGTCGCCCTCCCCGAGGACTGAGGCCGTACCTCTTTCTTCGGGGCTCCGCCCACCCGTCGCCCACCACCGCCCGCCGGGGGCGCTCCGGGCGGAGGCGGGCCACCACCCTCAACGGACGCTCCGCGCAGCTCCTCCCTGTTCGGGCGCCTTCCCGCGATCCCGCCGTGGGGAGGCGCCTCAGGGCAGGTCGGCCGTCCCGGCGAGGATGGGCTGGTCCACCAGGCGCGAGAGCACGAGCGTGCTCTTGGTCCGCACCACGAACGGCTCGGCGCCCAGCCGCTCGATGACCTCCTCCAGGTGGTGGGTGTCACGGGCGCGGACCTGCACGATGGCGTCCGCCTCACCGGTGACCGTGCACGCGGAGGTGATCTCGGCGTAGCCCGCGAGCCCCGTCCGGATCTCGCCCGGCGACGTGCGGGCCCGGCAGTACAGCTCGATGAAGGCCTCGGTGGTCCACCCCACGGCCTGGGGCTCCACCACCACGGTGAACCCGCGCACCGCGCCGGACTCCACCAGCCGGTCCACGCGGCGCTTGACCGCGGAGGGGCTCAGCCCGACCCGCTGGCCGATCTCGGCGAAGCTCATCCGCGCGTCCGCGCCGAGTATCGCGATGATCCGCTCATCGACACGATCCAGCCGCATTGCGCTTCGTCCCCGTCTGTCCACGTCTGATTGAGGCAGGGCACATGTTACCGGGGTGTGTCACCCCGGGTTTCGTGTCGCATCCGTTGGTCACTCTCCGAAGTGATAAAAATTCATATAGTAACCATCTCTGTGAGGGAGCGGACGAGTGCGAGCACGAACCCGGGCCGGCGTCTCGGCTGTGGCGGTCCTGGCCTCCCTGGTCGCGGCGGTCCCCGCTCAGGCCGGCCAGACCACCCGCATCGATCAGGGCGGCCTCGACTGGGCGCCCTGCGAGGACATCCAGCCCGTCGCGGACGAGAACCTGGAGTGCGCCACCCTCACCGTCCCCCTCGCCCGCACCGCCGACGGGGAGCGGCTCAGCGGCCGGGACGACACCGTCGAACTCGCACTCTCGCGGGTCCCCGCCAGCGGCGAGGCCCGCCACACCCTGCTGGTCAACCCCGGGGGGCCCGGCAGCGCCGGGCGCCAGTGGGCCTCCTACACCCACTGGCGCATGCCCGCGGAACTGCGCGAGACCCACGACGTCGTCTCCTTCGACCCGCGCGGCGTGGGCGCCTCCACCCCGTCCATCACCTGCGACCCCGACCACTTCACCCCTGTGCGCCCCGACGCCGTGCCCGCCGACGCCGCCGCCGAGGAGGCACTGCGCGCCGACGCCCGGGCCTACGCCGAGGCCTGCGCGGACAACACCGGCCCCCTGCTCGACCACACCCGCACCGTGGACACCGCCCACGACATGGACGCCATCCGGGCCGCCCTGGGCCGGGAGCGGATCGACTACCTCGGCTACTCCTACGGCAGCTACCTGGGCACCGTCTACTCCGCGCTCTACCCCGACCGCGTCCGCTCCCTGGTCCTGGACAGCGTGGTCGACCCCGACAAGCCCTGGTACGAGAGCAACCTCGCCCAGAACCGCGCGCTGGACCGCGCGGCGAACGAATTCTTCGCCTGGACCGCCCGCCACGACGACGTCTACGGGCTCGGTACGACCGGGGAACAGGTCGCCGAGGCCTACTACGCACTGCGCTCGGAACTGGCGGACGAACCCGCCGAGGGCACCGTCGGCCCCACCGAGCTGGAGGGCACGGCCATGGTGGTCGCCTACAGCAGCGCCTACTGGACCTCGGTCGCCGACGCGCTCTCGGCCCGGATCACCGAGTCCGACGGCGCACCCCTGCTCGCCCTGTACGAGGCCTACGGCGAGAACGCCGGGTCCGACCGCGGTTACGGCGGCTACCTCGCCGTCCAGTGCACCGACTCCCACTGGCCCCGGGACTGGTCCACCTGGAGTGCCGACGCCGAGAAGTCCCACGCCGAGGCGCCCTTCATGAGTTGGAACAACACCTGGTACAACGCTCCGTGCGCGTCCTGGAGCGCCGGATCCGGCGACTGGTTCCAGGTCGGCGACGGCCCTGGCGAACACCCCGCCTACGAGGGCGACGTGCTCCTGGTACACGCCACCGAGGACGGCGCCACCCCGGTCGAGGGCGCCTTCGCCCTGCGCGAGCGCCTGCCCGCCTCCGTCCTGGTGACCGAGGAGGGCGGCCACACCCACGGCGTCTCCCTCACCGGCAACGAATGCGTGGACGAGATCGTCACCGCCTACCTCCGGGACGGGGAGCTGCCCGCGCGCGCCGGGGGAGAGGGGCCCGACGTCACCTGTGAGGGACGTCCCGAACCCCAGCCGCGTACCGCCCAGAACGCACCTGGGACGATGGTGGAGCGCCCCGCGCCGGTACCCGGGCACCACGTGGGCGCGATCGTGGAGTCCGAGACGCGGGAGTAACGGGTCGAATAGGCTGGAACCGGCGCGAAAAGGCTTGGTTGGTCGTCCCCCGGCGCTCGCAGGAGGGCACTGGGAAGATGGGGGAGATGCGATGCTGCGGACCTCGCCGGTACGGATCCTCGGAGAACGCGACCGGGAGGCCGTTCGCGCGCTCCTGGACGCCGACCCCGTCGGCAACGTCTTCGTCGCCTCCCGCCTGATGGCCACCGGCCTCTCCGGCGGCGCCGAGGTGTGGGGGCACACGGAGAGGGGTCGCCTGACCGCCCTGTGCTACTCGGGGGCCAACCTCGTCCCCGTCAACGCCGGACCGGCCGCGATCCGCAGCTTCGCCGACCACGCCCGGTGGAGGGGCCGCCGCTGCTCCTCGATCGTCGGGCCCGTCGAGGCGGTCAGCGACTTCTGGCAGCAGGTCACCCCGGCGTGGGGGCCCGCCCGCGTCATCCGGGCCAGCCAGCCCGTCCTGGAGATCAGCGGCCCGCCCTCGGTGCCCGCCGACCCCCTGGTGCGCCGGGTCCAGCTGTCCGAACTCAACACCCTCGTGCCCGCCTGCGTGGCCATGTTCACCGAGGAGGTCGGCGTCCCGCCGGACTCCGGCGACGGCGGCGCGCTCTACCGGGCCCGGGTGGCCGAACTGGTGCGCACCGGCCGGGCCTTCGCCCGCATCGAGGACGGGCGCGTGGTGTTCAAGGCCGAGATCGGCGCGGTCACCCGGCACGCCTGCCAGGTCCAGGGCGTGTGGGTGCACCCGGACCTGCGCGGCCAGGGCCACTCCACGGCGGGGATGGCCGCCGTGGTCGAGTACGCGCTCGCCGAGATCGCGCCCCGCGTCACCCTCTACGTCAACGACTTCAACACCCCGGCCCGCGCCGCCTACCAGAGGGTGGGCTTCCGCCAGGTCGGCGAGGTCATGTCGGTGCTGTTCTGAGCGCACCGTGCCTGGAGCGGCCGACGGGGTTCTGACGGACCCGTGTCAGATCCGCCCCCGCGCCGCCGACGGGGGAACCGCGGCCGGTTAGCCTGGTCCCAGGTCCGTGGCGCCCCGCGCCCTCTGCCACCCACGAGAGAGCGCCATGCAGCACAACCCGACCGGCCGCGCACGCCTGGGCCTGGCCCTCCTCCTCGGCCTGCTCGCCGTCCTGGGCCCCCTCAACATCGACATGTACCTGCCGGCCTTCCCCGACATCGCCGCGGACCTGGGGGCCGGAGCCTCCCACGTGCAGCTGAGCTTGACCACCTGCCTGGTCGGCCTCGCCGTGGGCCAGGTGGTGGTCGGCCCGATCAGCGACGCCCGTGGGCGCCGCGGCCCGCTCCTCACCTGCCTGGTCCTGTTCGTCCTGGCGTCGCTGCTGTGCGCCCTGGCCCCGAACATCGCCGTGCTGGTGCTGGCCCGCTTCCTCCAGGGGTTCACCGCCTCGGCCGGGGTCGTGCTCTCGCGCGCGGTCGTGCGCGACGTGTTCGACGGCACCGAACTGACCAGGTTCTTCGCCCTGCTGATGGTGATCAACGCGGTCGCGCCCCTGATGGCGCCGATCGCGGGCGGCGCCATCCTGTGGCCGTCCTTCGCGGGCTGGGAGGCCGTCTTCCTGGCCCTGGCGCTGCTGGGCGCGGTGATCGTCGTGGTCGTGGCGCTGCGGCTGGAGGAGACCCTGCCGGTGGAGCGGCGCACCCCCGGCACGGTGGGCGGCACCCTGCGGACGGTGGGGGAGCTGCTGCGGGACCGCGCCTTCCTCGGCTACGCGCTGGTGGTCGGCCTCGTGCACGGCGGCAGCTTCGCCTACGTCGCCGGGACGCCGTTCGTCTACCAGGACCTGTACGGGGTGTCGCCGCAGGTCTTCGGCGTGCTGTTCGGGATCAACGGCGCGGCCATCATCGCCGGGAGCTGGGCGGTGGGCCGGTTCAGCGCGCGCTTCGGCGAGCGGGTCCTCCTGGTGTGCGCGGTCTCCGCCGCGGTGGCGGCGACCGGGGTGCTGCTCGTGGCGACGCTGGCGCACGGTCCGCTGGTGACCCTCGTGGCGCCGATCTTCGTCTACATGACGTGCATGGGGATGATCCTCACCAGCTCCTTCGCCCTGGCCATGCGCGGCCAGGAGCGGCGGGCGGGCAGCGCCAGCGCCGTGCTGGGCGCGCTGCCCCCGCTGCTCGGCGCGGCGGTGGCGCCGCTGGTGGGACTGGACGAGAGCACCGCCGTGCCGATGGGCGCCGTCCTGTTCACCACCTCCCTCCTGGGCCTGGGCGTCCTGCTGGCCCTGACCTCGCCGCGCGTGCGCGGGCGCGTGGCCGATCCGGCCCCGTGACCCGCTCCGCGTGTTCAGCCGGTGAGCGCCGCCGGGCCCATGAGGAATCCGGGGTCCAGCTGGGCGGCCAGGTCCGCGCCCTTGGCCTCGTTGCCCCAGGCGCGCGCGTTGCGCAGGTGGAACTCGGCCGACTGCCGGGTGAAGCGCTCCCAGTCCTTGGGCGCGGCGTCGGCCATGTCCCGCATCAGGGCCAGGGTCTTGACGTTGTCCTCCTCCAGGTCCGCCAGCTCCGGGTGGCGGCCCTTCTCCATCGAGCGCACGAACCCCGAGTGCGTCATCCACCCCGCCAGAGCGTCGCCCACGTGCTCGCGCAGGAACTCCACGTCCGCCTCGTCCTGCACCTTGTTGCCGATCACCCGGATGGCGACCTCGTGGTCGCGGGCGTACCCGGCGTACTGCCGGTACACGCCCACGCCGCGCACGGTGGGCTCGGCGACCAGGAAGGTCATGTCGAAGCGGGTGAACATCCCCGAGGCGAAGGAGTCGGCGCCCGCGGTCATGTCCACGACCACGTACTCCCCGGGCCCGTCCACCAGGTGGTTGAGGTACATCTCGGCCGCGCCCACCTTGGAGTGGTAGCAGGACACGCCCAGGTCCGACTCGGCGAACGGGCCGGTGACCATGAGCGTGGCGCCCCGGACCGGCGCCCCGAAGCGGGCGTGCAGCGGGTTGTCCCCGGTCACCGTCAGCAGGCGCGACCCGCGGCCCGGCGGTGTGGTCTTGATCATCTCCCGTGCCGAGGAGATGCGCGGGTTGTCCCCGCGCAGCAGCTCCTTGATCTCGTCCAGGTGCGCGCCCAGGGGCGCAAGCGCGGCCAGGTCGTCCTCGGACGCCCCCAGCGCGGCGCCCAGGTTCTGGTTGATGTCGGCGTCGACGGCCACCACGGGCACGCCCTGGGCGGCCAGGTAGCGGGTGAACAGCGCGGAGAGGGTGGTCTTGCCGCTGCCGCCCTTGCCAGCGAACGCGATCTTCATGTGAGCCCTTCGGAACGTGGGTGCGTGCCGGGCGCACGGCGGCGGCCCGCCCGTGACGGGGCGGGCCGCGGCGACCCGGAGATGGTAACGATTATCGTTCCTGTTAACCGTGCTGTCAGCCGAACGGCCCCGTCGCGCCGTGTATTGCCAACGTGTTGCACCTCACATGAGTGTCGCTGGAGTCGGGACTGTTTCCTTTGTCCATATCGGGGATGACACGTGACAGGGTTTTGTGGCCAATCCCCGACAGGGAGAACACGGGTGTGCTGTTCTGGAGCCAGCACACCCTTGTCTAAGGTGAGTGCAGGCGGCGCAACCCGCGCGTCCGTCGCGGGTGATTGGAGTGACCGGATGGCTGAGGCGAGGCAACTCCGGGAATACGTGCCCGCGGAGGTGCCGGAGGGCACGGCTCCGACCGCACCGACCATCGAAACGGGCGACCTCACCGGCGGGGTCACCGACCACACGGTGTGGAGCTGCGCCGGGAACCTGACCGCGGTGCGCTCCATCCGCTCCCGCGTGCGCGAGTTCCTCACCCGCATGGGCCACTCCGAGGGCTCCCTGGACGACGCCGAGCTGGCCGTCAGCGAACTGGCCACCAACGCCCTGCTCCACTCGCGCTCCGGGCAGAGCGGCGGCGTCATGACGCTGTTCATCCGCTCCGACGACGGGCGCCTGCGCGTCGCGATCGCCGACCAGGGGGCGCGCGACGGCGAGAGCGAGCACACGCGGGAGGACGGCGACGACTTCGGCCGCGGCAAGCTCATCGTGGACAGCTGCGCCACCCGCAGCGGCGAGTACTGGAGCGACGCCACGCACGTGGCCTGGTTCGAGATCGACGACCACGCGGGGGAGACGGCCGAGGTCGAGGGGGAGCGGCCGGAGGCGGGGCTGGCGGTCGACGACTGAGGCGGTGACCGGAAAGGGTCCACGGACCGCCCCGTCCGCCGTCACGGCGGGCCACGACCCCCGCGTCACGCGTCCACAGCGGGTCCCGTGCACCGAAAGCGGCCGTAAGTACAAGAGCACCGTGGGCCGGAACGCCGCGTCGCGCCGGTGACGTTCTCCGGCCCGGGCGCCGCCCCCGACCGACCCCCTACCGCTCCTCCGTACCGCCCACGGCGGCTTCCCGCCGACCGCGGCCCCCCGCCGTACGCAGCCGGTGCCCACGGGCCCGGCCGCCCCGCCGGTGGCCCGGCGCCGGTTTCCCGCCGTGCGGTCCTTCCCCCCACCACCCAGCGCGGCCCACGGCGGACGCCTGCGGCGCGGTCTCCCCACCCGCCGCGCGGCGCCCCCGCGGCCGCTGTCCGCACCGCCAGCCTCAGCTGACGCCCGGATTCACGGCCTTACCGTTGGCCCCCGCCGCACCAGCGGATCCGCCTCTCCCGAGCACGTCCGGGTCAGTACGCCCCGCCGATCGGCGGGTAGCCGATCCGCTCCGGCTCGGGCGCGCAGCGCACCGTCACCTGGCGTCCCTCCGGCGGAGGGCAGTCCGCCCCCGTCAGCACGCAGGCCCCGGTCCACAGCGCCAGCGCCACCAGGGCCACCCGCGTGGCCTCGTCACCGCGCTCGTCCACCGCGACCACGTCGTCGGCGGTCAGCTCCAGAAGGTCCCGCAGCTCCGAGAAGCGTCCCATGAGGTCGTTGTGCGGGTGCAGCGTGGTCAGGAGCCCCCCGCTGGTGTCCTCGTAGCCCAGGATGCCGTTGTCGAACAGACCGCGCGCCGGGCTGTACCCGTTGCCGTCGGGACTGGGCTGCAACAGCTCCTCGAAGGGCGTGGTCCCCAGCGCCTGTCCGAACGCGATCACCTGCCGCACCCGCGAGCGCTCCGCCAGCTCCAGCGCCGTCTGCGCCATGTCGGCGCTGACCAGCAGCAGGCGGGTGTCGGTCTCGGTGAGCACCGCGCACTGGGTGTCCAGGTCGGACGCGGTCGACAGGGGCAGCGCGCGTCCGCCCACGGCCATCACCGTGTAGGTGGCCAGGAACCGGTCCGGCGAGACCGGCGCGAGCACCCCCACCACGTCACCGAAGCACATGCCCCGGCGGCTGAGCCCCGCGGCGGCCTGCTCCACCTTGGCGGCGAACGACAGGGCGTCCACGCGGTGCCCGACCCCGCGGATCGATCCCCCCCGGGCGGACCGCAGCCGGAGCCGCTCGCACAGGCCCCCGGTCAGGGATCCGATCGGGTCGTCCCGGCGCGGCAGGTGGCGCCCCGGTCGTCCGGTTCCTGAAGACAGCCCTACCCCCATACGTACCCCCAGTTCGCCCATCCGGCGGCGGTACCGCCGCCCGGGCTCGTCACGCCCCCTCCACGTGGCGAACCCGGCGGCGACGCACCGGTCGGCGGATGCGGCGTCCCTCCCCAGGACGCAACCCGTGCCGACGCGGCCTCCCACCGGCCCCGGAGACCCCTCCGGGACTGACGTCCGCCGGAAACCGGTGTCACACCGGTGTTCGACGGCCGTTTCCGGGACCTCAGCGACCGTGCCACCGCAGTGCCACGAACGTGGTGTCCCATGGCTTGAAGCCTAGCGCGTTCACAGCCAGATGCACATGCATATTGCTATGCACATGCATATGTAGATTCGGTGCGGAAGCTGGTTCTCCCGGTGGCGAGCCGGGCTTAACAGGGCAGATCGGGCGGCTTAGTCCGAGGTCCGGTGGTGGCGTACCCACGAGGTGATCTGCGTACGCGAGTGGAAGCCCATCTTGCGGTTGATGTTGGCCACGTGCCGCGCCGCCGTCGAGGGGGTGATGAACAGTTCCCGGGCGATCTCCGGGTTGCTCCTGCCCCGGCTCACCAGGAGGGCCACCTCCAGCTCCCGCGGGGTGAGCCGCTCCTCGGGGGTCACCGACTCCGGGTCCGGGGCGGGCCCTCCCCGTTCCTGGCGCCCGCGCGCGGGACGGCTGGGCGGCGCGGAGCGGCGCGACGGCGGGCGCCGCGCCTCCTCCGCCAGCTGCTCTCCCTCGCGGACCGCGTTCGCCAGGGCCAGAGTCCGGCCCTGCTCCCACCAGCCCACCAGTTGGCGGCGGCGCCGCCGGACCTTCTCCACGTCGGTGAACGGCCACGGCGCCTCGTGCGTGGACAGCCCCAGCCGCTCGCGCACGCTCATCGCCGCACCCGCCAGGCGGCAGGAGCCCTCGCGCAGCCCCGCCCCGAACGCCACCCGGGCGATCGCGGTCAGGGCGCGCGCCGCGTCCGCGCGCTGGCCCGTCGAGTGGCTCAGCAGCAGCCCCTCGCTCAGGTAGTCGTAGGCCTGTCCCGTGGACCCCTGGGCGTGCGCGACCCGGCCGATCCCGGCCAGGCAGCGCGCCTCCTCGGCCGCCGCCCCGATCAGCCGCTGGGTGTCCAGCGCCTCCCGGTAGCAGCGGTCCGCCGTCAACAGGTCGCCGCTGGCCTCCGCCGCGTAGGCCTGGCCCATGAGGGTGACGCCCACGCCCCACCGGTGGTCGATCCCGCGCAGCAGCGTCAGCGCGGCGTTGTAGTGGTGGTCGGCCGTGGGATGGTCGCCCTGCTGGGCGACCAGGGCCGCCCGGGTGCCCAGGGCGATCGCCTCGCCCCACAGGTCGCCCGACTCACGGCACAGCCGCAGAGCCTCCTCCACCCGCACCGCGGCCTGGTCCGACACGCGGTCGCGCACCTCGACCAGGGCGAGCAGGTTGAGCGCGACGCGGACGAACACGTCGTCCCCGGCCTCGCGGCACAGCCGCAGGCCCTCCTCGCCCAGCGAGACCGCCAGCCCGTGGTCGCGCCGCACCCGCGCCAGCTGGGCCCGGCCCACCAGCGCACGCGCGCGCGAGGGAGCCTTGGCCGCGTCCTCCAGCTCCAACAGGCGGTCCATCCAGTGCGCTCCCTCGGAGTAGCTCTGGTGGCTCACCCAGTGCGCGGTCAGGCTGACGCACAGCCGCAGGCCCGGTTCGGCGGCGCCGTGCTCCAGCGCCCAGCGCAGCAGGGAGCGCAGCGTGTCGTACTCGGCGATCACGCGCTGGCGCCCGGAGTCGCGCTCGCTCCAGGGCATGACCCGGCTCGACTCCAGCTTCTGGCCCAGGTCCTCGGCCAGGCGCAGCATCCGGTCCAGGAGCCTCTCCTGGAACAGTTCCGCCTCGCCCGCCGCGACCAGCCGGGAGTGCGCGAACCGCTGCACGGCCTCGGGCAGCCGGTAGCGCACCCGACCCTCGAACTCGCCGGTCACGGTGATCAGGGAGCGGTTCAGCAGGGACGTCACGAGGTCGAGGATGTCCGCTTCGGGCAGCGCCTCGTCGGCGCACACCTGCTCGGCCAGCTCCAGGTTCCAGCCCCGGAACACCGACAGGCGGCGCAGCAGCACCCGCTCGGCCTCGGGCAGCCCGCGGTACACGAAGTCCAGCACCACCGGCAGCATCTCGCTGCGCGGGACCGCCTGCCCCGGGCCGGGCTGGACCTCGGGGGAGGACAGGTGCTCGCGCAGCCCCTCCACCAGCACGGCGGGCCCCACCCCGGGCGCGCTCGCGCCCAGCGCCTCGATCCCCAGGGGGATGCCGCCCGCCAGGTCGCACAGCTCCGTCACGGTCTCCATCTCCTCGCGCGAGAGCGAGAAGCGCGGGTCGCGGGCGCGGGCGCGGTCCATGAACAGACGCACCGCCTCCGCGCCGGCGGGGTCGGGCTGGGGCCCCTTGCGCGCGGGCAGCGGCAGCGCCATCGGCGTCATCCGCCACACGGTGCCGCCCGACAGACGGACGGGGGTCTCGCTGGTGAGCAGGATCGACACGGACGGGCACGAGGCCAGCAGGGCCTCGCCGACCTCCGCCACCTGCTCGACGGCGTGCTCGCACGCGTCCAGCACCAGCAGCAGGTGGCGTTCGCACAGTGCCTCGGTCACCGTGACCGACAGCGGCTGCCCCGGCTCCTCCACCACGCCCACCGCGGCGGCCACCCGCGCGTACACCTCCAGGGTCGTGCGCGCGTCCGCCATGCCGACCATCCACACGCCGTCGGGGAACCAGGCGGTGGACTGCTCGGCCACGCGTATCGCCAGACGCGTCTTGCCCAAGCCGTCGGTTCCGCTCAGCGTGACGGAGCGGCTGGAGCCGAGCAGACGGAGCAGGTCGCTCAGGTCCCGCTCACGGCCCACGAATCCGGTGCCCGGACGGGGGAGGTTGTGCCGCGCGGGCGCGGTCAAAGGTGCCATGGCCTTCACATGTAGGAGCTGTCGGGGGAGGTTCTCACCAGGGTTGGGGGGAAGGTCGGCAGGGGCGGACGTCGTTGGTGTGGGCTCTGGTACCCGGAGTTCCTGTCTTAGCGGGTGCACGCGCACTGTGCAAGTGCGTCCCGTCGACCGGGGCCGTGTCAGCCACCGTCACCCGGGACGGCCCAGCCGGTCAACTGCGTCCTGGAGGAAATCGAGAGTTTTCTGAAGATGTTCGCGATGTGGCGGGCCGCCGTCGCGTGGCTGATGGTCAGCCGCTCGGCGATCTCGCGGTTGGACAGGCCCTGTTCGGCCAGTTCGGCCACCTCCCTCTCCCGGGGGGTCAGCGAATCCGGGCCCGAGGGCCCCGAGGACTGCGGCCGGGGGAAGGCCAGCGCGCGGTCGAGCACCTGCTCCAGCGGCAGGGGACGCCACGCGTTCCACGCCTCGGCGGTGCGCGTGGCGCCCACGCGCCGCTCCGCCGCCGACCGCAGCCGCAGCGTCTCGGCCGAGGGGCGGTCCAGCGCCGCCCTCAGGTCGGCGGCCACCCCCACCAGGGCGGCGGCCCGCTCGGCCTCCTCCTCGGCCAGGGCCAGCTCCGCCAGCGCCTCCAGGGCCCGGGCCACCGCGAGCCTGCGGCCGGAGGTGAAGCTCACCCGCAGGCACGTCGCCAGGGGCTCCCGGGCGAGCAGCGTCTCGCCCTCGGCCAGGTACAGGCGGCCCAGTTCCCGGGCGCAGTGCGCGGTGGCCGGGGCGGCCTCCAGCTCGCCGAAGACCGACAGGGCGTCGGAGAACAGCTCCCGCGCCCGCGTGAAGTCGCCGCGCTCGGCGGCGATCGAGCCCAGCCCGTGCAGGGCGCGGGCCGCGCTCCAGCGGTCGCCGAGGTTGTCGGCCACCGCGACGCTGTGCTCCAGCAGGGCCGTGGCCCGTTCGGCCTCGCCGCGGCGGCGGGCCAGCTGGGCCAGCACGTCCAGCGTGGCCGCCTCGGTGATGGGGTCGCTGACCTGGGAGGCCCACACCCCGGCCCGCTCGGCGTGCTCCTGGCCCTCGTCCAGGGTTCCGGTGCGCAGGCACAGCGCCGCCAGGGTGGCCAGCGCGGAGGCGGCGGCTCCCGCCTCACGGCAGGCCCGCGCCGACTCCAGGGCGCACAGGGCCAGGGTGGACACGCGCGGCGCCGCGTCCAGGTCCAGCCGCAGCTCGGCGTGCAGGGCCAGGGCGCGCGCCCGCAGGTGCGGGGACTGCGCGTCGGAGTCGGTGGACAGCGCCCGCTCCAGGAGGCGGCTGCCCTCGGCGGCCAGGTCGCGCACGATCCAGTAGGAGCGCAGCGCCACGCACACCCGCAGGGCCTCGTCCACGCGTCCGCGCGAGAGCGCCCAGTCCACCACGCGGGCGTGGTTCTCCCGGTGGTGGTCGAGCAGCCGCAGGTGCCCCAGGCGCTCCCCCCACGGCATCGGCGCGCAGCAGCTCTTGGCCCACTCCTCCAGACGGGCGACGCAGAAGCGCAGGTAGCGTTCCCACCGGTTGTCCTCGCCGCCGCTGTCGGCCAGGTGCTCGGCGGCGTAGGCGCGCACCGTCTCGGTCAGCCGGTAGTGGGTGGTGCCGTCGACCTCGGCGTCCATCACCACCAGCGACTTGTCCAGCAGGGAGAAGTGCAGCGGCAGGATGTCGGAGGGATCGACCCCCTCGCCCGAGCAGACGTCCTCCGCGGCCTCCAGGTACCAGGTGGAGAACACCGACAACCGGTGCAGCAGGAGCCGCTCCGGCTCGGTGAGCAGTTCGTGGCTCCACTCCAGGACCGCGCGCAGCGTCCGCTGGCGCGGCGGCAGGTCCTCCGACCCGTCGCTGGTCAACAGCTGGAAGCGGTCGTCCAGGCGGCGCAGGATCTGCTGCACCGACAGCACCCGCACCCGTGCGGCGGCCAGCTCGATCGCCAGCGGCATACCGTCCAGCATCCGGCAGATCTCCGCGATGTAACCGGAGTTCTCCCTGGTCATCTCGAACCCGGCGCGCGCGGCGTGCGCGCGGGTGACGAACAGGCGCACCGACTCGTAGCGCTGGGTGTCGCGCCGGGGGATGGGCGCGGGGTCGGCCGCGTAGGGGTCGGTGGGGGTGGGCCGCGCGGGCAGGGACAGCGGCGGCACCCGCCAGATGTTCTCCTCGGGAACGTGCAGGGGCTGGCGGCTGGTCACCAGGATGCGCACCCGGGGGCAGTCGCGCAGCACGGCCTGGCACAGCTGCGCCATCGGCCCCACGGCGTGCTCGCAGGTGTCCAGGAGCAGCAGCAGGTTGCGGGTGCGCAGCGAGGTGATGACGGCGTCCGTCATGGTGCGCGAGTCGTCCTGCACCGCCTGGAGGCTGCCCGCGACCGCGCGCAGCGCCTGGTCGTGGGTGGAGGCCTCGCTCAGGTCGACGAAGCGCACGCCGTCGGGGAACCGGCGCATGACGCGTTCGGCCAGGTGCAGGGCCAGGCGCGTCTTGCCGATACCGCCGGTACCGGTCAGCGTGACCATCCGGGCGGTGCCCAGGAGGCGGCCCAGGTCGACGATGTCGCGCTCGCGTCCGACGAAGCTGATGAACTCGCCGGCGGACAGGGGCAGGTTGTGGCGGGGAGGGGACATGGCCTCGATTACTGGGCAGTGCTTCTTTGGGGCTCCGCTCCGCTTCTCCCGCCCGTCATCCTCCACCACCCTCAACGGACGGCCTGCGGCCGCAGCCTTCCCGTGTTCAGGCGCCCCGAAGGCAGGAATCGGGTTGAAGCAAGCACAACGGCACCTCCGGTGAGACGGCTCGTTCCTCGCAGTCCCACCTCCGGCACCTCCAGAACCCCGCCGGCGCTTGAACGACAACCCCCAGGGGCTGAGCAAGCATCCACCGCAGGCCCCGGAAGGCCGCGCCGCCGCTGCGGGGGCGGCACGGGGAACGCCGTTCCCAGTGTCGCACCCGCCGCCCCCGGTTGTCCTCCGAATGGCCGGTTCCGGCATGAGCGGACAGAAACCGCCCACGCCGGACGGGAAGGTGCTATGGAGCGGTTACTCCGCGCTTTCCGGGCCCTTCGGGGCCCAGGTGGCGGGGTCGGCCGGACCCTGCTCCCCCGACCCCATGTCCTTGACCTCGTGGCCGCCGTCCTCGCCGAACGGCGGGAACCACACGAAGGGGATGCCCTTCTTGGCGGCGTACTGGATCTGCTTGCCGACCTTGGCGGTGGAGTGGAACACCTCGGTGTTGAACCCGCGCCCGCGCAGCAGCTCCCCGGTGAGCAGGGCCTCCCTGCGGCGCTCGGCGCCGGGCACCACGACCATCACGTCGGTGGGGCAGGCGCGTCCCTCCTCGATCCGGCCCTCGGCGACGAGCTTGGCGAAGATGCGGGTGAGGCCGATGGAGATGCCCACGCCCGGCAGCCGCCTGCGGATGAACTGCCCGGCCAGGTCGTCGTAGCGCCCGCCCGCGCAGATGCTCCCGTAGCCGGGGTCGTCGTCGAAGGAGGCCTCGTAGACCGTGCCCGTGTAGTAGTCCAGGCCGCGGGCGATGGACAGGTCGGCCACGACGCTGCCCTCGGGCAGGTCGGCCAGGTCCTCCAGCACGAAGGAGAGCTCCTCCAGCCCCTCGTCGAGCAGCTCGGAGGAGACCCCGAGCCCGCGGACCCGCTCGGCGACGCCGGACCCGGCGCCCCGGACGCGGGCCAGCGCGAGGCAGGCGTCGGCCTGCTCGTCGGTCAGGCCGTCGGCCAGCAGGATCCCGCGCACGCCGTCGTCGCCGATCTTGTGCAGCTTGTCCACGGCGCGGATGACCGCGATCGGGTCCTTGATGCCCAGGCCCTCGTAGAAGCCCTGGAGGACCTTGCGGTTGTTGACGTTGAGCGTCCATGCGGGCAGGTCCAGCCCGCTGAGCACCCGGTGCACGATGCGCGGCAGCTCGGCGTCGAAGTGCAGCGGGACGGAGTCGACGTTGATGACGTCGATGTCGCACTGGGTGAACTCGCGGAAGCGCCCCTCCTGGGGGCGCTCGCCCCGCCACACGCGCTGCATCTGGTAGCGCTTGAAGGGGAAGGCCAGCTCGTTGAAGTGCTGGGCGACGTACCGGGCGAAGGGCACGGTGAGGTCGAAGTGCAGCCCGAGCCTGGCGTCGGAGTCGTCCTTGGCGTCGGCCTGGAGGCGGTGCAGGGTGTAGACCTCCTGGGAGGTCTCGCCCTTGGCCATCAGCACGTCGAGGTTCTCCACGGACGGCGTCTCCACCGACGCGAAGCCGAAGGACTCGAACCCGGCGCGGATATGGTCCAGCCAGCGCTGCTCCACGGCCCGGACCTGAGGGGACCACTCGGGGAAACCGCTGATGGGAGTGGGTCGGACGACGCGCTGATCGGACATGTGGGGTTCTCGGCTCACAGTTTCGTCTCGGCTTGCTGGCCCCGTCCGCGCCGCGGCGCGCGTGGGTACGCGCGGGTTCGCTCGACGGGCGGGGGAGGGCTGGCCCAGTCTACGGGGAACCCGGTCGGGAGGGTGGCGGGACGGACGGACCGCCGGCCGCGGTCCGGCCACCACCGGCCCACGTGGACGGTTGTGGGCCGGTGGGGCGCTGACGCGCCGGACCGGAGTGTCGACCGGACCGACGTCGAAGAGCGAGACGTCGGTGGGTGGCCCTGTGCCCGGGGCGCCGCCGGGGCTCCCGCGGATGGTCGCGTCCTCGTGCCAGGAGTCTTCTCCGCGACCGCACTTGCCGGTGCGGGGCCCTGCCTCCACCGTAGACTCCGCGGATGCCGCCGGACAGGGATCGGCGCGGCCGAAAGCGGCCGAAAATGACCGCTCACAATGTCGTAAAGTCGACCTTCCGGGGTACAGGTGTGTGCTTACCTGTTCACGGTCGGTTTCGGGCGGAGGACGCACCGCCATGCGACGGCCACCCCACTCCCGCGACTCCTCCTCTGCCCGGGAGCCGCGGACCCCACGAGCCGACCGGTGTGGCGTGCCGCACCACTGAGCCAAAACGCCTTCCCCACCGACCATCCGGTGTTAGGTTCCAGGAACGGTGCCTCCCATGTCGGTACCGACCCCGGCGGGTCGCGTACCCCGAGGACCGGACCGTGCGCGCCGTCCGCCCCGCTGGCCCGGCACTCCCGCTAGGACTAACTGTGATCGATCCAGTCAACAGCACGAACAACGTCCACGCCTCCACCGCGTTGTCCACCAAGATCATCGTCGCCGGGGGGTTCGGGGTCGGCAAGACCACGTTCGTCGGTGCCGTCTCGGAGATCCCGCCGGTGCGCACCGAGGCCGCGGTCACCGCCGCCAGCGCGGGCGTGGACGACCTCTCCCACACCCCGGACAAGACGAGCACCACGGTCGCGATGGACTTCGGCCGCATCTCGCTGGACACCGACCTGACCCTCTTCCTGTTCGGGACCCCGGGCCAGCAGCGCTTCTGGTTCATGTGGGACGACCTGGTCCGGGGCGCGCTGGGCGCCGTGATCCTGGCCGACACCCGCCGCCTGGAGGACACCTTCCAGGCGCTGGACTACTTCGAGCGCCAGTACCGGCTGCCCTTCGTCGTCGCGGTCAACGAGTTCGACCCCGAGAACCCCCACAGCGCCGACGAACTGCGCGACGCCCTGGACCTGACCCCGGACGTGCCCGTCGTGCACTGCGACGCCCGCGACCGCAACTCCGTCGTCCGGGTCCTGGTGACCCTGGTCAAGCACGCCATGGCGGTGGAGGCCCGCCAGCGCGACCAGCGCCAGTTCGCCTGAGCCGTCGGGCGCCCCGTGGCGGACCGGAGGGGCGGTTTCGACGCAACCGTCCGCACATGTGGGCGCCCGGGGTTCTTCCAACGGTTGTGTCCGGCGTTACCCTGTGGTGGTGTTCGGACGAATGGCGGAAGGCGTTCGCCGCTTCCTGGGCAAGCCCGGTGCGGTGGATCTGCGGCCCTATACCAAGCTCCTGTCGGCGATCGAGGCCGAGGAGGATGGTCTGCGTGAGCTCAGCGACACCGAGCTGACGGAGAAGGCCATCGAACTCGGCAACGCCGAACTCCCCTACGAGCGCGACGACCTCGTGTCGCTGTGCGCGGTCGGCCGCGAGGCCGCCCGGCGCTCACTCGACGAGCGGCCCTTCGACGTGCAGCTCCTCGGTGTCATGGCCCTGCTCGACGGCCACGTCGCCGAGATGGCCACGGGCGAGGGCAAGACGCTGGCGGGCGCCCTCGCCGCCGCGGGGTTCGCCCTGCGCGGCCGGCGCGTGCACCTGCTCAGCGTCAACGACTACCTGGCCCGGCGCGACGCCGAGTGGATGCGCCCCCTCTACGACATGCTCGGCGTCACCGTGGGCTGGATCACCGAGGACTCCACCCCCCAGGAGCGGCGCGCCGCCTACTCCTGCGAGGTGACCTACGCGGCCGTCAGCGAGCTGGGCTTCGACGTCCTGCGCGACCGCATGGTCACCGACATCGCCGACCGGGTCGTGCCGCCGCCGCACGTGGCGATCATCGACGAGGCCGACTCGGTGCTCGTCGACGAGGCCCGCGTCCCGCTGGTCCTGGCCGGGGCCGCGGAGAGCGTGAACGCCGACGTGGAGATGGCCGACGTCGTGCGCGGGCTCAAGCCGCGCCTGCACTACGAGATCGACGGCGAGGGGCGCAACGTCCAGCTCACCGACGCCGGGATCGACGCGGTGGAGAAGGCGCTGGACGGGGTCGACCTGTACTCCGAGGACGACACCTCCGTCCTGCCGCAGGTCAACCTGGCCCTGCACGCGCACGTGCTGCTCCAGCGCGACGTCCACTACGTGGTGCGCGACGGCGAGGTCCGCCTCATCAACGAGTCGCGCGGGCGCATCGCCCTGCTCCAGCGCTGGCCGGACGGCCTCCAGGCCGCGGTCGAGGCCAAGGAGAAGGTGGCGCTCAGCGAGACCGGCGAGGTGCTGGACTCCATCACCGTGCAGTCGCTCGTCCTGCGCTACCCCACGCGCGCCGGTATGACCGGTACCGCGATGGCCGTCGCCGAACAGCTCCGCGAGTTCTACGAGCTGGAGGTCGCGGTCATCCCCTCCAACAAGCCCAACGTCCGCGAGGACCACGGCTCGCGCCTGTACGCCACGCGCGAGGAGAAGGAGGACGCCCTCATCGCCAAGGTGGAGGAGGTCCACAAGTCCGGGCGGCCGATCCTCATCGGCACCCAGGACGTGGCCGAGTCCGAGCTGTTGGCCGGGCGTCTGCGCGATGCCGGGCTGGAGTGCGTGGTCCTCAACGCCAAGAACGACGCCGACGAGGCCGCCATCATCGCGGAGGCGGGCACCCACGGCGCCATCACGGTCTCCACCCAGATGGCCGGGCGCGGCACCGACATCCGGCTGGGCGGCAGCGACATGGCCGACCGCGAGCGGGTGGTGGAGACCGGTGGCCTGTACGTGATGGGCTTCGGCCGCTACCCCAGCAGCCGTCTGGACGGTCAGCTGCGCGGCCGCGCGGGGCGCCAGGGCGACCCGGGCGACTCCATCTTCTTCGTCAGCATGGACGACGACCTGGTGGTCAACCACGCCCCCGAGACCACGGGCTACCAGACCACCTCCGAGGGTGAGATCACCGACCAGGGCTGGCTGGCCATGATCGACCACGCGCAGCGCGTGGCCGAGGGGCAGCTGCTGGAGGTGCACCGCAACACCTGGCGGTACAACCAGCTGATCGACGTGCAGCGCGACGTGGTCCTGGAGCACCGGGAGATGGTGCTGACCGGGGACCAGGGCGACCGGCAGATCAGGGCGGACCGCAAGAAGCGGCACGAGGAGCTGCTGGAGGAGCTGGCCGGGAAGGGATCCGGGGCCGGGGAGGGCGCCGGGGCGGAGGAGAACGCCGGGGACGCCGAGGGCACCGGGAACGGCGCCGACGCCGGGGCGGAGGAGTCGAACGAGGAGAAGGTCGCCCGGGCGGCCCGCCTCATCACCCTCTACCACCTGGACCGGGGCTGGACCGACCACAACGCCTTCCTGTCGGAGCTGCGGGAGGGCATCCACCTGCGCTTCCTGGGCCGTCGCGACCCGCTGGACGAGTTCAACCGCGACGCCGTGCCGGTGTTCAAGGGCTTCCTGGACGACGCGCGGGCCCGGGCGGCCGAGAGCTTCGAGGAGCTGGAGGTCGTGGACGGCGAGCTGGACGTGAGCTCGGTGGGCGTCAAGCGTCCGTCGATGACGTGGACGTACATGGTGCACGACCACCCGTTCAGCTCCGCGTTCGAGACCCTGGTGGGCAGGCTCAAGGGCGGCCGGGGCAGCGGGAGCTGACCATTCCCCGCAGACGGATGCGCGGGTCGGGACCAAAGTCCCGGCCCGCGCATTACTTTTGTCAGCTACTCTGCTCGAAACGCCCCACAAGCCCGAAAACGGCACCGCCAATTGCTCCGTCCGGGTTAACATGGCTGCGTTTTCAACGGAACCCGAGACGGTTGGGACGAAATTCACCGTGGTCCACGAGGTCGGTGCGCAGGAGAAGATCAGTTATGGACGGAACGACCGATTCGCGGGCGGTCCGGTGGGCGGGGGCAGTTTCTGGGTGGATGAGGACGGCCACCCGGTCGCCAAGATCGGCGGACCGAAGGAGTGGCGGCCCACACCCATGATCGACGTCCGGGTGGGCGACGTGTTCAGCGTCGGCGGGCAGGCGTGGAGGGTGACCGACATTGTCGACGCGGATACTCCCTCCGCATATCTGCTGGCCACGCGAATAAGTTGACTCCGGGCCCCGGGCGAACGCTCGGGGCCTTCGTTTTCCTTGTTCCGGTGGGGGACTGCAACCCCGTGCAACCTTTTACCGGTGAGGGATTGCCGGCTCCCGGTTTTGTGACCGGCCGTCTTTTCGGGCGTCGACTGGCAAGGGTTTTGTTGCTTGTGTGACCGGTGGGGACCCGGGGGCTCCAGAGGTGAAGCGCCGGTGAAGAACGAGCATCGGCGCAGGTCACGGATGAGGGCGGCGTGCCCACCAGTGCGAATCGAGACGTTCCGGTTATCTGATGGAGGGTGTTCGTGTTACCGGTTCCTCGTTAACGTCTGTGGAGCAAGGCGCGCCCCGGCAGCGGCCGCAGGGAGGCTCCCCCCACTCCCGAAGAGTCCACGGGCCGCTGCGCCCTGCCGCCCCAAGGCCGGTCCCAGGGGCTGTCCCCCGCCCCTGGGCCTGGCGGCCCCGCGTAGGCGGGGCGGTCTCCTCCGTCCCCCGCGTCGCGCGCGGGGTCCGGTTTCCCCGCTCCGGTGCGTCCGCGCCTCCTTCGCCGGACGTCCGCCGCGTGCTGTCCCGACGCTTCCCCGGCCTCTCCGTCCGGCGACGAGTAGATCCTGTTCCTCCCGAGCATGGAGGCCTGTCTGCCCCGGTTCCCGCGGTGGAATCCGTGAACCCGGGTCTTGCGGTAGAACGCGTTTCAGTATTAGTCTCTGGAGGTGCCCGCCCCGGTGAGGGCGCCCGGCGGCTCGACCGCGGGGCGTCAGCGGACGGCGGGCGAGGACGGTCGTCCGTCGAAGTCGGATCGCGCCCCGACTCCGGCGGACGGCGTCCGTTCTCCCGACGGCCGCCCGCGCTCCGCCCCTAGGCGAGCAGGCGGCAGAGTTCGGCGAAGGTGGGGCACGGCCAGGCCAGGCGGCACCCCCGGCAGCGGTCCCCGCCCCCGTCCCCGTCGTCGGGGGCGTGCAGGTGCAGCAGGTCCACGCAGATCCCGGCCAGGGCGGACACCTCCTCGCGCGCGTTCGCGTAGAAGGCGACGTCGTTGATCCGGGCCAGGGCGCTGGAGCGGCCCGAGGCCGGGATGCCGACCGTGTCCGGCTCCCAGGGGACCGCACGCGCCGAGCGCTCCCGGATGCCCAGAACGCACTGGAGCACTCTCGCGTGCTCGGAGGGGTGACCCCTCCCCGACGCTGGTCTGGTGAACGGCGACATCGCTGATCTCCCCCACCACGTGGATACGCGGGCTCACGTGGTAACACAGCGTATACCCAGCATTGCCCCTTGTCGCGACACGCGGAGGCGGGGCGGGAAAAGAGGGGGGAGGGGCGGCGGGCCGCCCGGGGGAGGGGCGGCCCGCCGGAAGGGGAGACGGATCCTTGTGGACGCGGGGACCCGCTAGCCGCAGCCTCCGCCGCAGTTGCAGGAGCCGCCGCTCTGACAGCCGCAGCCGCAGCCCGAACCGCAGCTGCACCCACGCAGGTCGGGGGTCGTGGTCATCCGGTGAGTCACAGTCCCTCCAAGGGGCTCGACAGCACCCGTGCGCGATCACGCCGGAGCCTCCCCGGTGGGAGGGGGCGTCACGGGCGCGTTTCCCGCAGGAGACCGTGCCCGTTCGCCGCCGCCGCCAACCGGGGCGGGTTCCGGCGCCGCCGGGCCCGGGCGCGCCCCGCGGCTCCTGCGGGGCGCACTGACCTGTACGGAGGGCCGACCGGGATCAGGCGAAGAAGGTCGGTGCGACCGCCGGACGGCGTGTCATTCGGTAGAGCCAAACCTGGCCGACGAACATGACCGGAATTACGGGAACGAGGGTCGCCCACACGAACACCGCGGTCGTGGCGGGGATCGGCGCCGAGGGCAGCTCCGGTGCCGCCAGTGCCAGGAGCAGACCGGGGACGGCGATCGCCACCGCCGACGTGTGCCGCGACAGCATCGGCCCCACCAGGCCGCTCGTCGCCACCAGGGCCGCCAGCAGCACCGCGGTCAGCGCCGCGGCGGGCCCGGGGGACAGGTCCGGGCCGCCGGGCAGCACGGCCGCCACCGTCGCCAGCGCCGCCGCCCCCAGGGCCAGACGCGCGAGCGGGCGCGTGTCCCGGGCGGCCACGTCCGCGCTCTCGGAGTCGGCGGGGCCGACCAGCCGCTCGGCCCCGAAGGCCGCGCCGCGCAACGCGAACAGCGCCGTGACGGCGACCGCGCAGAGCGGCGTGAACGCGCTCGCGGCGAGGCCGCCCGCGAGCAGACCCGCCACCACCAGGCCCCACGCGGCGGCCAGGGCCCAACTGCCCCCGACGAGCGCGCAGTCGCAGACCAGCCGCCAGCGGTCGCCGTCCACGCGGGCGCGCAGCCACAGCCCCGCGTCGCGGACCAGCCATCCGGCCAGCAGGACGGCGAGCACGGACCACAGTTCGGCGACCGCGTGGTGCTCCAGGGCGGGGAACAGGCCCGCCAGGACCCCGACCGCGGCGACCAGCCACACCTCCGAGGCCAGGAAGTAGGGGGCGATCGCGGCGACCACGCGGCGGCGCTGCTCGGGACCGCGCGCCAGGCGCGGCATCAGCATGCCCAGGCCGATGTCGGCACCGGCCAGGACGAGGTAGCCCACGACGAGCAGGGCGAGGAGTGCGGAGGAGAGGAGGTCCATGGCTTGCGGCCTTCCGGGCTCAGTACGTGTGGACGGGGACGGCGGACCCACCGGGCTCCGCGGGGTCCTCGGGCGGCTGCGTGCGCCGCTCCGCCAGCGGCCCGCCCTCGGGGCCGCGCCGCGCGTAGCGCACCAGGAGCCAGTAGGTGACGGCGGCCAGGGCCGCGAAGGCGGCGGTGAAGAAACCGAAGGAGGCCGCGGCCGCGACCGGGGACAGGGGGGTCACCGCGTCGGCCGTGGTCAGGTGGTGCACGACCGTCCACGGCTGGCGGTTGGTCTCCCGGAACACCCAGCCGCCGACGCTGGCCAGGTAGGGCAGGAACGGCGTCACCACCAGCGGGGCGAGGAACCACCTCCAGCGGTCGAGACCGCCGAGGGGCCAGGCCAGCAGCATGAGGGGGCCCAGGAGGAACATCAGCGCCCACGACGTCATCATCACCAGGTCGCCGGTCGTGTTGGCCGCATCCAGGAGGGGACCGCCCGGGTGCGCCGCCTCGATCGCCGCGATCTCCTCGGCGGTGTAGGTCAGCCCGCTTGTGGGCGGGTCCTGGCCGAACAGCCCGAACTGCACCCCGCCGAAGGCCGCCACGGGTACCGGCACGACGCACAGGACCAGCGTCGCGTGGCGGATACCGCGCCGGAAGACGCCGTGCGCGTCGTCGCGACGGACGAGGTGGTAGGCGCTGGTCGCGGCGATGACCAGGGCGCCGACCAGCAGGGACCCGGTGACGATGTGACCGAAGGCCAGCACGGCCGCCGGGTTGGTCATCAGCGCGACGGGGTCGGTCAGGTGCGCCACCCCGTCGACCATCTCGAAGCCCACGGGGTTGCGCAGGAAGCCGTTGGAGACCAGCGCCCACCACGCCGATGCGTACGCCGTCGCGGTGACCACGGCGAAGCAGGCAAGGTGAGCCCACCGGCCCATGCGGTCCCACCCGAAGATCCACAAACCCAGGAACGTGGACTCGACGAAGAACGCGGTCATCGTCTCCAGCGCCAGCGGAGCGGCGAAGGTGTAGCCGAACATCCCGTGCAGGCCGCTCCAGTTCAGCGCGAGCTGGAGTTCCATCACCAGCCCGGACAGGACGCCCATCCCGTAGTTGACCAGGTACAGGCCGCCCCAGAACCGCACGGCGGTCATCCGGGAGCGATCGCCGCGCAGGGTGGCGACCAGCTGGGTGGCGAGGAGGTAGGGGGCCAGCCCGAGGGTCAGGGCCACGAACATGTAGTGGGTGGCGGCGGTCAGCGCGAACTGGAGCCGCGCCAGCAGGAGGGGGTCTTCGAACATCGTCGGGCCTCGCGTTCGGCGGTGGGAACGCGGTCAAGCATCCGACTGGGGCGAGGGCGGGCACATCGTCCCGGCGAGGGCTCCTCGCCGCCCCCTCCGAGGGTAGGGGCGGCGGCGGAGGTACTCCCGCGGGCGTAGGGGACGACCCCGAGGCGGCCCCGGGGCGGCCCCGGGAACGCTCCCGGGCGCACGCGGTCCGTCCTCACCGGCTCCACTTCGGGGTGACCAGGGCGGTCTCGTAGGCGATGACGACCAGCTGGGCGCGGTCGCGCACCCCCAGCTTGACCATGGCCCGGCTCACGTGGGTCTTGGCGGTGGCCGGGCTGAGCACGAGGTGGGCGGCGATCTCCTCGTTGGACAGGCCGCCGCCGACCAGGGCGACCACCTCGCGTTCGCGCTCGGTGAGCCCGTTCAGCCGGACCGACGGGTCGGGCGCGCTCGGCGGCCGGCGCGCGTAGTCGGCGATCAGCCGCCGGGTGATGCCCGGCGACAGCAGCGCCTCGCCGCCGTGCACCACCCGCACCGCCCGCAGCAGGTCCCCGGGCTCGGTGTCCTTGACCAGGAACCCGCTGGCGCCCGCGCGCAGCGCCTCGAAGATGTACTCGTCCAGGTCGAACGTGGTGAGGATGACGACCCGCGTCGCCTCCAGGGCGGGATCGGCCAGGATGCGCCCGGCGGCGGCCAGGCCGTCCACACCGGGCATGCGGATGTCCATGAGGACCACGTCCGGGCGTTCGGCGCGGGCCAGCCGGACGGCCGCCTCGCCGTCGGCGGCCTCGGCGACCACCTCGATGTCGGGGGCGCTGTCCAGCAGGGCGCGGAACCCCGCGCGTACCAGCGCCTGGTCGTCGGCGAGCAGTACCCGGATCAACGGGGCCTCGTTTCGTCGGTGTCGGGGGAGGGGACGGCCGGTGTCCCGCGGTCCGGTCCGGCGCCGTCGAGCGGGAGCCGGGCGCGCACCCGGAATCCTCCCTCCCGCAGGGGGCCCGCGTCCACCGTGCCGCCCACCAGGGCGGCGCGTTCGCGCATCCCGGTGATGCCGTTGCCCGCCGCCGGCGGCCCGACGGTCCCGGCGCCGTCGTCGGTGACCTCCACGACCAGCGAGGACGCGCGGTGCTCGATGCCCACCCGCGCCGAGGAGGCCCCGGAGTGGCGGACCACGTTCGTCAGCGCCTCCTGGACCGTGCGGTAGGCGGCCGACTCGGTGCTCACGGGCAGGTGCCCGGGCACACCGCTGACCTCCACGACCACGTCGATCCCCGCTCGGCGGGTGCCTTCGGCCAGCTCCTCCAGGCGGTCCAGCCCGGGGACCGGCGACCTCGGCGCGGCCTCGTCCACGGCGCGCAGCACGCCGAGCATGCCGCGCAGCTCGACCAGGGTGTCCTTGCTGGTCCGCTTGATGGTGGCCAGCGCCTCCGCGGCCCGCTGCGGCTCGGTCTCCATCAGGTACAGGGCGGTGCCCGCCTGCACGTTGATGAGGGAGATGTTGTGCGCCACCGTGTCGTGCACGTCCCGGGCCAGCCGGACGCGCTCCTCGGAGGCCCGGCGCAGCAGCTCCTCCTCCCGGCTGCGCAGGGACTCGGCCTCGCGCTCGTGGTCGGCCCGCAGGTACTCCTGCCGCCAGCGCACGACCTCGCCCGTGCACAGCAGGACGAGCACCCAGCCGACGATGCCGATCGCCTCGGGCCGGAAGGTCCCCGTCATGAGGAACTCGTAGCCGTTGACGGCCACGAACTGGCCCACGCCCAGCGTCCAGCCGAACACGCGGTACCCCCAGCGCACCAGGGTGTAGAGCATGACGGCGGTGCACAGCATGACCATGCCGTCGGGGAAGCCCAGGGGGTAGTACACGGTGGAGGCGACGACCGACACCAGCCCGGCCACGCACGGGTAGGCGGTGCGCCACAGGACGGCCAGGCAGGCCACCAGGATCAGCGCGTGGCCCCACGGCCAGGGGTTGACCGCCCCCGCCTCCCGCTGGAGCGCGCTGACCAGCGCCGTGCTGCCCATGGAGGCGGCGAGCAGGCCGAACGCGAGCCAGACGTCGGTGCGCGCGGGGCGGAGGAGTAGTGCTGCCACAACCCCGACAGTACGGGGGATCCCCCGGGGAGGCCGTCACCCCGGGGGAGGGTTTTCCGGCGGTGGTCTACTCCCCGGGGAGTAGACCACCGCCGGGCTAGAAGACGCCGTCCGGCGGAGCCGGGGAGTCGACGGCGTCGGCGTCGCGCACGGGGGACCGGCCCGAGACGAAGCGGTCCAGCTCCCCGCCCTCCAGAAGGCGGGCCATCTCCGGGTCCCGGTGCGCCCGGCGGCCCAGCTCCTCCACGGGCAGCGGGCTGTGCGAGGCCGTCAGGACCAGGTTGCCGAACCGCCGCCCGCGCAGCACGCCAGGCTCGGCCGACAGCGCGGTGTGCGGCAGCGCCGTGCGCGCGGTCGCCACCTGGCCCCGGGTGTGGGCCAGGCCCCCGCCGTCGCCGATGTTGACCACCAGCATCCCGGTCGGCCGCAGGACGCGCGCCAGCTCGGCGTAGAACTCCGCCGACGTCAGCCGGGCCGGGGTGCGCGCGCCCGAGAACACGTCGCTGATCACCAGGTCCGCGCTGTCGGTGTGCCGGGCGGCGATCCACTCCCGGGCGTCGCCGACGCCCACGCGCAGCTGCGCCCTGCGGTCCCAGGGCAGCCGCCTGCGCACCATCTCGACCAGGGGCGCGTCCACGTCCACCGCGCGCTGCCGGGAGCCGGGGCGGGTGTGCGCCACGTAGCGGGCCAGCGTCAGCGCGCCCGCGCCCAGGTGCAGGGCGTCCACGGCCTCCTCCGGCGGCGCCACGAGGTCGGCCGCGTGCGCGATGCGGCGCATGTAGGAGAAGTCCAGGTAGGAGGGGTCGGCCAGGTCCACGTGGGACTGGGGCGTACCGTCCACGACCAGGAACCACGAGTCGGGCCGGTCGGCGTCGGCGAGCAGCTCCGTGCCCGGGTTCCCGTCGTTCACGGCGTCCTCGCCGTCCCCGCCGGGCGCCGCTTCCCTCCGCGCGCCGCGTCTGCCCACGTCCGCCTCCGTTCGTCGGACCCAAGACTACGCACAGGCCCGAGCGAGCGTGTCCGTGATCGCGCTAGCCTGGGGAACCCAAGTTTTTTTGAGCCGCCAAGGTCTTTCTTGGCATTGCAGATTCCTTTGCTTATCCCACGAGGAGTGGCCGTGCTACTGCGGATGTCGACCCTGTTCCTGCGCACCCTGCGTGAGGACCCGGCGGACGCCGAGGTGCCGAGCCACAAGCTGCTCGTCCGCGGCGGGTTCGTGCGCCGGGCCGCACCCGGCGTCTACACCTGGCTGCCCCTGGGCAAGATCGTCCTGGAGAACGTCGCCCGGATCGTGCGCGAGGAGATGGACGCCATCGGCGCCCAGGAGGTGCTCCTGCCCGCGCTGCTGCCCCGCGAGTACTACGAGGCCACCGGGCGCTGGGAGGAGTACGGCGACACCCTGTTCCGCCTCAAGGACCGCAAGGGCGCCGACTACCTGCTCGGCCCCACCCACGAGGAGCTGTTCACACTCCTGGTCAAGGGGGAGTACTCCTCCTACAAGGACTTCCCGGTCACGCTGTACCAGATCCAGGAGAAGTTCCGCGACGAGGCGCGTCCCCGCGCGGGCGTGCTGCGCGGCCGCGAGTTCCACATGAAGGACTCCTACTCCTTCGACATCGACGACGAGGGCCTGCGCGCGTCCTACGCCGACCACCGCGCCGCCTACATCCGCGTCTTCGACCGGCTGGGCCTGGAGTACGTGATCGTGTCGGCCACGTCGGGCGCCATGGGCGGATCGGCCTCGGAGGAGTTCCTGGCCGTCGCCCCGACCGGTGAGGACACCTTCGTGCGCAGCACGGAGTCCGACTACGCCGCCAACGTCGAGGCCGTGGCCGTCCCGGCCCCCGAGGCGCTGCCGGTCGAGGGGCTGCCCGAGGCCGCGGTCCACCACACCCCGGACACCGCCACCATCCAGACCCTGGTGGACTTCCTCAACGGCGCCGGGCTGGGCCGCGACTTCAGCGAGGCCGACACCCTCAAGAACGTCCTGGTCAAGACCCGCGCGCCCGGCGCGAAGGAGTGGGAGCTGCTGGCCGTCGGCCTGCCCGGCGACCGCGAGGTGGACTTCAAGCGCCTGGAGGCGGCGCTGGAGCCCGCCGAGGTCGCCCTGCTGGAGGAGGCCGACTTCGCGGCCAACCCCTTCCTGGTCAAGGGCTACATCGGCCCCCGCGCGCTGCTGGACAACAAGGTCCGCTACCTGGTCGACCCCCGGGTGGTCACCGGCACCTCCTGGGTGACCGGCGCTGACGAGGCCGACCACCACGTCGTCGGCCTGGTCGCGGGCCGCGACTTCGTCCCCGACGGCACCATCGACGTCGCCGAGGTGCGCGACGGCGACCCCTCGCCCGACGGCAGGGGGACCCTGTACACCGCGCGCGGCATCGAGATCGGCCACATCTTCCAGCTGGGCCGCAAGTACACCGACGCCTTCCAGGTGGACGCCCTGGGCCCCGACGGCAAGCCCCGGCGGATCACCATGGGCTCCTACGGCATCGGCGTCTCGCGCGCCGTCGCCGCGGTCGTCGAGCAGTCCCACGACGACAAGGGCGTCGTCTGGCCGCGCGAGGTGGCGCCCGCCGACGTGCACGTGGTCGGCACCGGTAAGGGAGAGCAGATCGAGGAGGCGCTGCGGATCGCCCGGGAGCTGGAGGCCAGGGGCCTGCGCGTCCTCGTGGACGACCGCAAGGGCGTCTCGCCCGGCGTCAAGTTCACCGACGCCGAACTCCTGGGCATCCCCACCGGCGTCATCGTCGGCCGCGGCCTCAAGGACGGCCTGGTGGAGCTGCGCGACCGCGCCACCGGCGACCGCGAGGAGGTCGCCCTGGCCGAGATCGTGGACCGCACCGTCGCCGCCTGCCGCGCGTAGCGGGTGACGGGAGGGGGTGGGGTCCGCGATCTCCTCGCGGACCCCACCCCCTCCCGCCCGCGGCCTGTCGCGGGCGCTCCCCGGGCCGCCCGCCGACACCACCGGCCCCGGCCGCCGGGCTAACCGGCCTCGTCGAAACCGGGCAGGGCGTCCAGCGCCCCGCCCCACTCCAGCAGGCGCACGGTCGTCTCCTGCAGCGCCCGGGCGCCGGTCACCCGCAGGTCGGTGTCCCGCGAGGCGGTCAGCCACAGGTGGGCGCGCGCGGCAGCCTGCTCCAGCCCCGCGGCGTAGGCGTCGACGGCCTCGTCGCCGTACTCGTCGGCGACCGGGTAGGAGGCCAGCGCGGGCGGCGGGTCCACGCCCCGCTCCACCGCCGCCGCGTGCAGCGCGTCCCGCAGCGCCTTGTGCTCGTGGGCGCTGCTTCCCGCGCGGTCGCGGCGGCCCTCGTCCTCGGCGGCCCCGCCGATGAACTCGTACCCGTACACGGCCGCGTGTTCGGCGCGCAGCGCCTCTGCCAGCGCCTGGGGACCGGCGTCCGGCTCCTCGCCGGCGGACGCGGGACTCTCGCTCACCTTGCTACCTGCCTTCCGTCTGGGGGTGTGCGCCGCCCCTACTCCTGGGCCAGCAGGTGGGCGTGCCCCGCCTCGCACGCGCCGATCGCGCTGATCAGCTGCGCCAGCGCGGAGTCGGTGACGGCGCCCGCCTGGTCCAGCCGGGCGCCGGTCGCCGCGGCCTCCAGCACGTGCAGCGCCGCCGTCCCCGGCGCCGCCTCCGCGACGGGGGCCTCCTCGGGGGAGGAGGGGCCGCCGGACGGCTCAGCGGAGGGGGAGGGGGCGTCCTCGGGCAGGGACTCCAGCAGCGCGTCCAGGTGGGACAGGTGGTGTTCCAGGAACCGCTCCAGCAGTTCGACCGGCCCCGTCCCCTCGGCGACCGCGGCCTCGTAGCGCGCGATCATCCGCTCCTTCTCCCGGACCACCGCGCGCAGTACGTACACGTCCGGGGTCACGTCGGAGGGGTACCACTCGGTACCGCCGCACCCGGCCAGGCCCACGGCGCCCACAGCGGCCGTCGCGCCCAGCACCGTGCGACGGCTGACACAGCCGATCCCCACGCGCTCTCCCTCCCGTGCGGCGGGGACCGCCCGCGGCGGCCCCCCGGCCCCCATCCTTCCACGTCCCGTACCGCGCGGGGGACGCCGCCGCGTGGCCGCGCCCCGGAGGCCACGCGCCGACGCGCCCCGGCCACCGACGGCGACCTGGAGGGGTTCCGGGTGTGGATACCCTTGCAGCACAACCGCCGTCGCACGCGACGCGCGGTCGGCCCGCGTCCCCGCACCAGGGGGCGGGTCGCTGAAGTCGAAGACTACGTACAGAGCTGGACCGCCCCGTACACCGGCCCGAAGGCCGCGCGGGCGGGATCTTCGCCGTTGGAGGAGCAGGACCACATGGGAGCGCAGGCGCGCGAGGAGCGCATCGCCGAGCTGCTGGAGCCGGTACTGGCCGAGGCCGGACTGGACCTGGAGGCCGTCGAACTCACACCGGCCGGAAAGCGACGGGTGCTGCGGGTGGTCGTGGACTCCGACAACGGGGTCGACCTGGACACGGTCGGCGAGGTCAGCCAGGAGGTGAACACCCTGCTGGACTCCTCCGACGTCATGGGCGCGCAGCCCTACGTGCTGGAGGTCACCTCGCCCGGGGTGGACCGCCCGCTGACCCAGCCGAGGCACTGGCGCCGTTCCCGAGGCCGCCTGGTGATCGCCTCCCTCACCGAGGGCGGCAAGGTCACCGGGCGCGTCACCGGCGCCGACGACGACGGGGTCACCCTGGACGTCGAGGGCCAGCCCCGTACCTTCACCCACGCCGAACTCGGCAAGGGCAGGGTCCAGGTGGAATTCCGCCACGATGCCGACACCGACGCGGCGGACTAGAGGGGGAGCCCCGTGGACATTGACATGAGCGTTCTGCGCAGCCTGGAACGCGAGAAGGACATCTCCGTCGAACTCGTGGCCAAGGCCATCGAGGACGCGCTTCTGATCGCCTACCACCGCGAGGAGGGCCCGGAGAAGCGGGCCCGCGTCGAGCTCAACCGCTCCACCGGCCACGTGACCGTGTGGGTGGCCGAGACCGACGAGGACGGCGAGTCCGTCGGCGAGTTCGACGGCACCCCCACCGGGTTCGGTCGCATCGCGACCTCCACCGCCAAGCAGGTCATCCTCCAGCGTCTGCGCGACGCCGAGGACGAGCTGACCCTGGGCGAGTTCGCCGGGCGCGAGCACGACATCGTCTCCGGCATCATCCAGCAGGGCAAGGACCCCCGCAACGTGCTGGTGGACCTCGGCAAGATCGAGGCGGTCCTGCCCCCGCAGGAGCAGGTGCCCACCGAGACCTACACCCACGGCGAGCGCCTGCGCGCCTACGTCGTGCAGGTCCGCAAGGGCCACCGCGGCCCCTCGGTCACCCTCTCGCGCACGCACCCCAACCTGGTGCGCAAGCTCTTCGAGCTGGAGGTCCCCGAGATCGCCGACGGCACCGTGGAGATCGCGGCGATCGCCCGGGAGGCGGGCCACCGCACCAAGATGGCCGTCCACTCCAACCGCGGCGGGGTCAACGCCAAGGGCGCCTGCATCGGCCCGCTCGGCAGCCGCGTCCGCAACGTCATGGCCGAACTCCACGGGGAGAAGATCGACATCGTCGACTACTCCGAGGACCCGGCCGTGTTCGTCGCCAACGCCCTGTCCCCGGCGCGGGTCAACTCCGTGGAAATCCTCGACATGGCCTCCCGCGTCGCCCGCGTGATCGTGCCCGACTACCAGCAGTCCCTCGCGATCGGCAAGGAGGGCCAGAACGCCCGTCTGGCCGCACGTCTGACCGGCTGGCGCATCGACATCCGCTCCGACGCCGAGCCCGCCGGCGAGCCGGAACGGGAGGGCGCCGCCGAGGGCGACGACACCGCCGCGACGGGCTGATCGGGTCGCGCTCATGCCTCGACGCGATAGGGTGGCCCATGACGGTCCCGACCGCCCCGTGCGTACCTGCGTGGGGTGTCGGTCGCGGGCAGTCCAGTCCGACCTCGTGCGGCTGGTGGCCGAGGGCACGGTCATCACGCCCGACACCCGGGGTCGTCTTCCGGGGCGCGGCGCCTACCTGCACCGCGATCGGCGGTGCTTCGAGCTCGCCGAACGGCGCAGGGCCTGGTCACGCGCCTACCGGAGGGGAGCGGGCGCCGACGGGTGGGACGTCTCACCCGTGGCGGCCCTGATCGACGCCGCCCCGCGTGGCGGATCGGGTCAACGTTCCCGATAGGGTTGGAATGTCTGGACCGACTTCTGGGTTGTACGGACCGAGGTCGGCGTCCAGTGCTGTGTCGGCACGCAGAAGCTGGCCCATTGTTGTGTAGCGATGAGGAAGCAGGTCGAGATTGCGATGAGCGCCTGATGAGTACGCAGCGATGAGTAACTCGAGCTAACGACGGTCCGGCACAAGCCCATGTCCCGGACCGAAGCTGAAGGAGAGTAGTGGCGAAGGTCCGGGTATATGAACTCGCCAAGGAGTTCGGTGTAGAGAGCAAGGCCGTTCTGGCCAAGCTCAACGAGATGGGTGAATTCGTCCGTTCGGCGTCCTCGACCATAGAGGCCCCCGTCGTACGACGCCTCCAGGAAGCTTTCAACAACGGTTCCGACGGCGGTCGCAAGGGTTCGGCTCCCAAGCCCGGCCCGCGTCCCGCCGCGGACAACGGTGCCGCCCCGAAGCCGGGTCCGGCCCCCAAGCCCGGCCCCAGGCCGAGCCCCGCGCCCAAGTCGAGCCCGCAGAGCGAGGCCGCTCCGCGTGCGAACGCGCCCAAGCCCGGCCCCAAGGCTCCCCGCGGCGAGGCTGGCGCCCGCCCCGGCGGCGCCCCCAAGCCCGGTGCCCCGGCGGGCCCCGGCGGCCGTTCCGAGGGCGGTCGCCCCGAAGGCGGCCGTCCCGAGGGTGGTCGTCCCGACCGCGCCCAGCGCGGCGGTGACCGTCCCGAGCGTGGTGAGCGCCCCGAGCGCGGCGACCGTTCCGAGCGCGGCGGGCCCCGTCCCGGCCCGCGCCCGTCCGGTCCCCGTCCGGGCAACAACCCGTTCGCGTCCAACGCCTCCGGCATGGGCTCCAAGCCGGCCGCCCCGCGTCCCGGTGGCGCGGCGGGCGCTCCGCGTCCGGGCGGTCCCCGTCCGGGTCCGCGTCCCGGCCCGCAGGGCGGCGGCGAACAGCGCGCCCCGCGTCCCGGCGGTGCGGCGGGCGCTCCGCGTCCGGGCGGTGCCGCGGGTCCCCCGCGTCCCGGTCCCCGGCCCGGCGGTCCGCGCCCCAGCCCGATGAACATGCCCTCGTCCCGTCCGGCCGCACCCGCGGGTGGCGGTCGCGGCGGTGGCGGCGGCCGTCCCGGCGGCGGCGGTGGCCGTGGTCGCGGGGGAGCCCCCGCGGGTTCCGGTCCGCGTCCCGGCGGTGTCGGTGGTGGCGGCGGCGGTCGTCCGGGTGGCTTCGGTGGCCGTCCCGGCGGCGGTGGCCGCGGCCGCGGCGGCGGTACGGCCGGTGCGTTCGGACGCCCCGGCGGCCGTCCCGGGCGTGCCCGCAAGTCCAAGAAGCAGCGGCGCCAGGAGTTCCACGACTTCCAGGCCCCGTCGTTCGGCGGCGTCAAGATCCCGAGCGGCAACGACCAGACCATCCGCCTGTCCCGCGGCGCCTCGCTGTCGGACTTCGGCGACAAGATCGACGTCAACCCGGCGTCGCTCGTCCAGGTGATGATGCACCTGGGTGAGATGGTCACCGCGACCCAGTCCCTTCCGGACGAGACCCTGATGCTGCTGGGCGAGGAGCTCAAGTACAGGATCGAGGTCGTCAGCCCGGAGGACGAGGACCGCGAGCTGCTGGAGTCCTTCTCCATCGAGTTCGGTGAGGACGAGGGCACCGCGGAGGACCTGCGTCCGCGTCCGCCGGTGGTCACCGTCATGGGTCACGTCGACCACGGTAAGACCCGACTGCTGGACACCATCCGCAAGACCAACGTCGTCAGCGGCGAGGCCGGCGGTATCACCCAGCACATCGGTGCCTACCAGGTCGCCACCGAGGTGGACGGCGAAGAGCGCAAGATCACCTTCATCGACACCCCGGGTCACGAGGCGTTCACCGCCATGCGTGCCCGCGGTGCCAAGGTCACCGACATCGCGGTGCTGGTCGTGGCCGCCGACGACGGCGTCAAGCCGCAGACGGCGGAGGCCATCGACCACGCCAAGGCGGCCGAGGTGCCGATCGTGGTCGCGGTCAACAAGATCGACGTCGAGGGCGCCGACCCGCAGCGGGTCCGCGCGCAGCTCACCGAGTACGGCCTGGTGGCCGAGGAGTACGGCGGCGACGTCCAGTTCGTGGACATCTCCGCGCTCAAGGGCGACAACATCGACGCCCTGCTCGAGTCGATCGTGCTGACCTCCGACGCGGCGCTCGATCTCCAGGCCAACCCGGAGATGGACGCGCAGGGTCTGGCCATCGAGGCCTACCTGGACCGCGGTCGCGGTTCCATGGCCACGGTGCTGGTCCAGCGCGGCACGCTCAACGTCGGTGACTCGATCGTCTGCGGTGACGCCTTCGGCCGCGTCCGCGCCATGCTCGACGAGCACGGCCAGAACGTGCAGAGCGCCGAGCCGTCCCGTCCGGTGCAGGTGCTGGGTCTGACCAACGTTCCCAGCGCCGGTGACAACTTCCTGGTCGTCAAGGACGACCGGGTGGCGCGGCAGATCGCCCAGCAGCGCGAGGCGCGCGAGCGCTTCGCCCAGCAGGCGCGTTCGGCCCGCCGGGTCACCCTCGACAACTGGCAGAACGCCCTGAAGGAGGGCGAGCGCTCCGAGCTGCTCCTCCTCATCAAGGGTGACATGTCCGGTTCCGTCGAGGCGCTGGAGGAGTCCCTGCTCAAGATCGACGCCGGTGGCGACGAGGTGAGCATCCGGGTCATCGGGCGCGGTGTCGGTGCGATCACGCAGAACGACATCAACCTGGCGGCCTCCGCCGAGGCGATCATCGTCGGCTTCAACGTTCGGCCCGAGGGCAAGAACAGCGAGCTGGCCGACCGCATGGGCGTGGACATCCGGTACTACTCGGTGATCTACCAGGCCATCGACGAGGTCGAGGCCGCGGTCAAGGGTCTGCTCAAGCCGATCTACGAAGAGGTCCAGCTCGGCAGCGCGGAGATCCGCGAGGTCTTCAAGGTGCCGCGGATCGGCAACATCGCCGGTTCGATCGTCCGCAGCGGCCTGATCCGCCGCAACTCCAAGGCGCGGCTCATCCGCGACGGGGTCGTCATCTCCGAGAACCTCAACGTGGAGTCCCTGCGTCGGTTCAAGGACGACGCAACCGAGGTCCGCGAGGGCTTCGAGTGCGGTATCGGCGTCGGCTACAACGACCTGCGTGTCGAGGACGTCATCGAGACGTACGAGATGCAGGAGAAGCCCCGCGACTGATCCTCGCGGAGCATGACCAGACGGGGCCCCGGCCGTGCGGCCGGGGCCCCGTGTTTCACGCCGCCGACAGCGGCGGACAACTCCACACACCACAGGTGATCACTTGTACGTTGGGGCGCTGACCCTGGACGTCCTTCTCGGTGACGTCCACTCGCTCAAACAGAAGCGTTCGCTGGTCCGACCCGTCGTCTCCGAGCTGCGCCGCAAGTTCTCGGTCTCGGTCTCCGAGGCGGGAGACCAGGACCTGTACCGCCGGGCCAAGATCGGTGTCGCGGTGGTCGCGCCGACGGCGGCGCACGCCCGGGAGCTGATGGACTCCTGCGAGAGCTTCGTCGCGGGCCGTCCCGAACTGGAGCTGCTCTCCGCCAGACAGCGGCTCTTCAACGAAGAGGAAGACTGACGATGGTTGACGCCGCACGCGCGCGCAAGATCGCCGACCGCATCCAGCGCATCGTCGCCGAGATGCTGGACCGGCGCATCAAGGACCCGCGCCTGGGATTCGTCACCGTGACCGACGCGCGCATCACCGCCGACCTGCGGGACGCCACGGTGTACTACACGGTGTTCGGCACCCCGGACGAGAAGGCCGCCTCCGCCGCCGCCCTGGAGAGCGCCAAGGGCGTGATCCGCAGCGAGGTGGGACGCCAGACCGGTATCCGGCACACGCCGAGCCTGGCCTTCGTCGTCGACGAGGTGCAGGAGAACGCCCAGCACATCGAGGAACTCCTGCTCAAGGCGCGCCAGTCGGACGCGGAGCTGGCCGAGAGGGCCAGCGGCGCCAAGCCCGCGGGCGAGGCCGACCCCTACCGGGCGCCCCGCGAGGACGAGCGCGACGAGGACGAGTAACACCCCCGGCGGCGGCGCGGACCGCGCCGCCGCCCTTCACCCCGAGGGAGCACCATGGCCGAGAGCGGCGTCGTGGTCGTCGACAAGCCCGCCGACTGGACCTCGCACGACGTGGTCGCCAGGACGCGCGGGCTCGCGCGCACCCGCAGGGTCGGCCACGCGGGGACCCTGGACCCGATGGCCACCGGGGTCCTGGTACTGGGCATCGAGAAGGGCACCAAGCTCCTGGGCCACCTGACCCTGACGGAGAAGGTCTACGAGGCGACGATCCGCCTCGGCCTGACGACCAACACCGACGACGCCGAGGGCGAGCCCCTCGTGCGCGCGGACGCCTCCGGGGTCGGCGAGGAGGCCGTGCGCGCCGCCGTCGGCAGGCTCACCGGGCAGATCCAGCAGGTTCCACCCCAGGTCAGCGCGATCAAGGTGGACGGCAAGCGCGCCTACAAGTCGGCGCGCGAGGGCAAGGAGGTGGCCCTCAAGGCCCGCACGGTCACCGTCGCGGAGTTCACGGTCACCGACGTGCGCCGGGTCCTTGACGCCGACGGGGAGTTCGTGGACGTGGACGCCTCCGTCACCTGCTCCAGCGGCACCTACATCCGTGCGCTGGCCCGTGACATGGGCGCCGACCTGGGCGTGGGCGGGCACCTGACGGCGCTGCGGCGTACCAGGGTGGGCCCCTACGACCTGTCCCGGGCGCGCACGCTGGACGAGCTGGCCGAGGAGTTCACACAGGTCCCGCTGGCCGAGGCCGTGGCCGCGGCCTTCCCGGCGCGCGCCCTGAGCGGGGACGAGGAGCAGCGGATCCGGCACGGCAACCGGATCGAGCCGGACGGGTCCGGAAGCGGCCCGGTCGGCCTCTTCGCCCAGGACGGCCGCGTCATCGCCCTGGGGGAGAACCGTCGCGACCACATGAAGCCCGTGGTGGTCTTCGAACCCGCCTGACCCCGCGCGGACCCGCCCCTTCAGGCGGTCCCCAGGAACCGGGCGAGGGCCGCGGTCAGCTCGCCGGGGCGCTCCACGGAGGGCAGGTGGCCGGTGTCGGGCATCTCCAGCAGCCGCGCCCCGGGCACGCCACCGGCGTACAGGTCCGCGACCTCCCGTACCTGGGCGATCTCCGACATCCCCTTCACCACCAGCGTCGGCACGGCGATCTCGCCCAGGCGGTCGCTGGCTGGCCGCTCCGGCCAGCGGGTGGTGGCGACCGGCCCGGACCACTCGCGGGCGAACATCTCGCGCAGCATGAGCAGCACCAGGTCCCAGGCCTCCGGCGGCAGGTCCTCGGGCACCCGCCCGGGGCCCAGCACCATGAACCGGGCCTGGGCCTCGGCCATCGCCGCCACGTCCCCGGGATCGGGGTCGGCGCGTCCCGCCCGGTACACCTCCAGGCGTTCGTGGGGGACGGCGCCCAGCACCATCTTGCGCGCCTCGCGCACGAAGACCTCCGGCCACTCGTGCCCTGACATCCCCGGACAGACCAGGGCCAGTGCCTCCACCCGCTCCGGGGCGGCCAGCGCCGCGTCCACGCAGTAGGCGCCCCCGAAGGAGGCGCCGACCAGGGTCGCCCGGTCGATCTCCAGGGCGTTCATGAGGGCCATCAGATCCTCGTGGTGGTCGACGGGGCCCTCGTGGTCGGCGGAGCCGCCGTGGCCGCGCCAGTCGTAGCGGACCACCCGGTGGGTCTTCGCGAACTCGGTGAACTGGTGGTCCCACATGCGCCGGTCGGCCACACCGGCGTGCACGAAAACGATCGCGGGACCGGAACCGGCCTCGTCGTACGCCAGTCGGGTCGCACCCGTGTCGATCATCGCCATCGGTGCACGGTAACCGCCCCGCGCACGTGTGCCAACCCGGCTCCGCCGCGGGCGGAACGGCCGGGCGCGCGCCAGGGTCTCAGTCGCGGCGGAGCCCGGCGTCCTCCAGTTCCTCCCGGACGACGGGACTTCCCGGGACCGCCACACGAAGAGAGCGGACTGGCGTGAATGATGTACAACCCGCGACGCGGTTGGCTAGAATTCACGCCATGACGACGCTTCCGCTGGCCGAGGCCAGAAACAACCTGTCCAAGATCGTCGATGAGGTGGAGAGAACACACGACGCCGTCACCATCACCCGCAACGGCAGGCCCAGTGCCGTGGTGATCTCCGTGGACGACTACGAGTCGATGACGGAGACCTTCGCCCTTCTGGACAGTCCGGAGGAGCAGGCGAGTCTGGCCCGGGCGAAGGAGGAGTACGAACGGGGGGACGTGGTCACCGGTGACGAGATGGCCGAGCTCATGCGAGAACGTGCGCGCCGGGAGACGGAAACGTGAGTGACCGGTACGAAGTCGTCCTGACCCGTACCGCGCGCCGTGCCCTGTCCGAGACGTTGCCTGACAAGGTGGCCACGGCGGCATGGGAGCTGATTCGGGGAGACCTCAGGGAGAACCCCCGCAAAGTGGGGAAACGACTCAATCCCCCCTACGGTCAGGACTGGGTCGCCCGCCGTGCCACTTACAGGATTCGATTCGGCATAGACGACGACAAGGGCGTCATCGTCGTCTACGACATTCGAGGGCGGGCCGACGCCTACCACTACTCGGGCGGGCGCTGACCCTCGGTATCCGCTGGAGCTGTGGCCCGGCGTGTGCTGGGCCACACACCCCTTGTGTCGGTGGGGGACCCGCGGACGTGGCACCCTTGGTTCGTGCGGGTTCCGGGCGCGCTGGGCGCCACGGGCTCCGCGCGGACCACGAGCAGCGACGAGCAGGGGAGCCGGACGTGCGGCGATGGGACGGGCTGGAGGGCGTTCCCTCCGGGTGGGGGCGCTCGGTGGTGGCGGTCGGCGTGTTCGACGGAGTGCACCGTGGCCACCAGGCCATCCTGGAGACCGCGGTCGGGCACGGACGCGAACTCGGCCTCCCGGTCACCGTGGTGACCTTCGACCCCCACCCGCAGACGGTGCTGCGCGGCACCACCCCGCCGGTGCTCACCCCCCTGGAACGGCGGGTGGAGCTGCTGACTGAGTACGGCGCCGACGCCGTGTGCGTCCTGCCCTTCACCAAGGACCTGTCCTCCCTGACCCCGGAGGAGTTCGTCCAGCGCGTCCTGGTCGACCGCCTGCACGCCGCGGCCGTGGTCGTGGGCGAGGACTTCCGCTTCGGCCACCGCGCCTCGGGCGACGTCGCCGCGCTGGCTGCGCTGGGCGCCGAGTACGGCTTCACCGCCGACGGGGTCGCCCTGGTCGCGGACGGCGACACCATCACCTCCACGCGCGTGCGGGGGCTGCTCGCCGAGGGCGACGTGGCCGGGGCCGCCGAGCTGCTGGGCCGCCCGCACCGGGTCGGGGGCGAGGTCGTGCACGGCGCCGCGCGCGGCCGCGAGCTGCTGGGCTTCCCCACCGCCAACATGGACCTGCTCCCCGACACCGCCGTCCCCGGCGACGGCGTCTACGCGGGCTGGCTCCACCGCTCCGAGCCCGCCCCCGGGCAGGAGTCGCGCTGGCCCGCCGCCATCTCCGTGGGCAGCAACCCCACGTTCGACGGCGCCGAGCGCACCGTGGAGGCCTACGCCCTGGACCGCGACGACCTGGACCTGTACGGGCTGCGCATGACGGTGGACTTCACGGTGCACATCCGCGGTCAGGAGCGCTTCGACAGCATCGACGAGCTGATCGTCGCCATGCGCCGGGACGTCGACCGCTGCCGCGAGGTCCTGCGCGCCGGGTAGGGAGGGCGCGGAGCGGGGGAGACCCCACCCGTGCCCGGCCACGGTCCGCCACCTCGTGCTCTGCGGTAGGGTGGTCGTTGTCCACGTGTGCCCACGGCCGGTCGCCTCCGCGCGTACCGTCGCCGGGGGAGCGCGGCGCACCCACGCCGTCGGCGGCGGGCCGCGCACCACACGCGACGGTGACTGTTCGTACGCGCGGTCACCGCGTCTGTTCCCGGTCGCGCACCGGGTTCCACACCGCGTACCGACTTTCCAGTGAAGGAGCGACGTGTCGATCGACACCGCCACCAAAGAGAAGATCATCGCCGAGTACGCCACCGGCGAGGGTGACACCGGTTCCCCCGAGGTCCAGGTCGCGCTGCTCACGCACCGCATCACCGAGCTGACCGAGCACCTCAAGGACCACAAGCACGACCACCACAGCCGCCGCGGTCTGCTGCTGATGGTCGGTCGCCGCCGCCGTCTGCTCAAGTACATCGCCAAGCAGGACATCACCCGTTACCGCTCGCTCATCGAGCGTCTGGGTCTGCGCCGCTAGGTTGTCGGCGGGAGTGGCTTCGGCCGCTCCCGCTTTGTTAGTAAGGTGTGACACGACGGTGGTCATGCACCGCCGTCCACCCCGGTTCCACAGTGAGAACCACCCGCTCCCCACCCCGGCGCAGAGTCGGGGCCGGTCCTCGGTAGTGGTCCCCGGACATTCCCCTCAGGGCATGCCGTGGGCTTCGATCGATGACCGGCCGTCATCAACTCCGGGGCACGGACGCGGGAAGACGAACAACGAGCGCCGGCACGCCTCGCGTGCCGGGCGCCACGAACGCGAACACGTGTAGTAGGAGGTCGCCCATGGAGGGCGTGTACTCGGCCGAAGCCGTCATCGACAACGGCTCCTTCGGCACCCGCACCATCCGCTTCGAGACCGGTCGCCTGGCCCGCCAGGCCGCCGGATCGGCCACGGTGTACCTGGACGACGAGACCGTCGTCCTGTCCGCCACCACCGCCTCGAAGCGCCCCAAGGAGAACCTCGACTTCTTCCCCCTGACGGTGGACGTCGAGGAGCGCATGTACGCCGCGGGCCGCATCCCCGGCTCCTTCTTCCGGCGTGAGGGCCGTCCCTCCGAGGACGCCATCCTCACCTGCCGCCTGATCGACCGGCCGCTGCGCCCGTCGTTCAGGAAGGGCCTGCGCAACGAGATCCAGATCGTCGAGACGGTCCTGGCCCTGCACCCCGAGCACCTGTACGACGTCGTCGCCATCAACGCGGCCTCGATGTCCACCCAGATCGCCGGGCTGCCCTTCTCCGGCCCGATCGGCGGCGTGCGCGTCGCCCTCATCGACGGCCAGTGGGTGGGCTTCCCGACCCACGCCGAGCTGGAGAACGCCACCTTCGACATGGTGGTCGCCGGTCGCGTCCTGGCCGACGGCGACGTCGCCATCATGATGGTGGAGGCCGAGTCCACGGTCCGCACCCTCAAGCTGGTCGCCGAGGGGGCCGTCGGCCCCAACGAGCAGACCGTCGCCGAGGGCCTGGAGGCCGCCAAGCCCTTCATCAAGGTCCTGTGCAAGGCCCAGCAGGCCGTCGCCGACCAGACCAGCCGCGAGCAGGGCGAGTTCCCGATCTTCCTCGACTACGAGGACGACGTGTACGCCGCCGTCGAGGGCGCCGTCCGCGAGGAGCTGTCCAAGGCGCTGACCATCGCGGACAAGCAGGACCGCGAGGCCGAGCTGGACCGCGTCAAGGCCTCGGCCGCCGAGAAGCTCGCCGAGGACTTCGAGGGCCGCGAGAAGGAGATCGGCGCCGCCTTCCGCTCCCTGAGCAAGCAGCTCATGCGCGAGCGCGTGCTGCGCGACGGGATCCGCATCGACGGCCGCGGCCCCAAGGACATCCGCCAGCTGAGCGCCGAGGTCGGCGTCCTGCCGCGGGTGCACGGCTCGGCCCTCTTCGAGCGCGGCGAGACCCAGATCATGGGTGTCACCACGCTCAACATGCTGCGCATGGAGCAGACGGTTGACACGCTCAACCCGGACAAGACCAAGCGCTACATGCACAACTACAACTTCCCGCCCTACTCCACCGGTGAGACCGGTCGGGTGGGCTCGCCCAAGCGGCGCGAGATCGGGCACGGCGCCCTCGCCGAGCGCGCCCTGCTCCCGGTCCTGCCCGCCCGCGAGGAGTTCCCCTACGCCATCCGTCAGGTGTCGGAGGCCCTGGGCTCCAACGGCTCCACCTCGATGGGTTCGGTCTGCGCCTCCACCATGTCCCTGATGGCGGCCGGTGTGCCCCTCAAGGAGATGGTGTCGGGCATCGCCATGGGCCTGATCAGCGAGGGCGACGAGTTCGTCACCCTCACCGACATCCTGGGCGCCGAGGACGCGTTCGGCGACATGGACTTCAAGGTCGCCGGTACCCGCGAGCTCATCACGGCCCTGCAGCTGGACACCAAGCTCGACGGCATCCCCGCCGAGCAGCTGGCGCTCGCGCTCCAGCAGGCCCGCGGCGCCCGCCTGGCCATCCTCGACGTCATGCAGGAGGCCATCGAGCGTCCGGCCGAGATGAGCCCGAACGCTCCGCGCATCCTCACCGTCAAGGTCCCGGTGGAGAAGATCGGCGAGGTCATCGGCCCCAAGGGCAAGATGATCAACTCGATCCAGGACGACACCGGCGCCGAGATCACCATCGAGGACGACGGCACGATCTACATCGGCGCCACCGACGGCCCCTCGGCCGAGGCCGCGCGGGACACGATCAACCAGATCGCCAACCCGACGATGCCCGAGGTCGGCGACCGCTACCTGGGCACCGTCGTCAAGACGACCACGTTCGGCGCGTTCGTGTCGCTGCTGCCCGGCAAGGACGGCCTGCTGCACATCTCGCAGATCCGCAAGCTGCACGGCGGCAAGCGGATCGAGAACCTCGACGACGTGATCAGCATCGGCGAGAAGATCCAGGTCGAGATCCGCGAGATCGACGACCGCGGCAAGCTGTCGCTGGTCCCGGTCGAGGTCGTGGAGGCCGAGTCGGCCCAGGCCGCCCCCGCGGCTTCCGCCGCTGAGGACGAGGACTCCCCGGCCGAGGAGGACGGCGGCGACAAGAACGGCGGGGACGCCCCGCGCCGTCGCCGCCGCCGCAGCTCGGGCGGGCGTTCGGAGAACACCTGATCCTGACCGACGCCGGGGCGGTCGCACCTTGGGTGCGGCCGCCCCGGCGCGTATCCTCGGCCGGAACCGCCGGGTGGACCGGCCACCGACGTCCCGACGAAGAAGAAGGATCCATGAGCTCTGTCCCCATCGCCGCCGAGCAGGACCCGGACACGACCGTGACGCTGCTGGAGCCGGACGGCGGTACCGGACTGGTGCGCCGCACGGTGCTCCCCGGCGGCCTGCGCGTGGTCACCGAGGCCGTGCCGGGCGTGCGCTCCGCCGCGTTCGGGATCTCGGCGACCACGGGTTCCCGCGACGAGGACTCCGCGCACGCGGGCTCGGCGCACTTCCTGGAGCACCTGCTGTTCAAGGGGACCAAGGAGCGTTCGGCGCTGGAGATCTCCGCGCTGCTGGACGGTGTGGGCGCCGACCACAACGCCTACACCACCAAGGAGCACACCTGCTACTACGCGAAGGTGCTCGACCGCGACCTGCCGCTGGCCGTCGACGTCATCGGTGACATGGTGGCCAACTCGGTGCTCGACGAGGGCGAGGTGGAGACCGAGCGAGGCGTGATCCTGGAGGAGATCGCCATGTACGAGGACGAGCCCGCCGACCTGGTGGACGACGTCTTCGCGGCGCACTTCTTCGGCGACTCGCCGCTGGGCCGACCGATCCTGGGCACCACCGACACCATCGAGGCGCTCTCCCGCGACCGCATCGCCGAGCAGTACCGCGACGCCTACGTGCCCGGCGAGCTGATCGTGACCGCGGCGGGCAGCCTGGACCACGACCGGGTGGTGGAGCAGGTCCGCGCGCTGTTCGCCGAGCACTCGGCCGCCGCCGGGGACGCCCGCCCCGCGCGTCCCCGCATCGGCGGCTCGCCGGTCGCCACCTACGGCGGCACGGTGGTGCAGTCGCGCGAGACCGAGCAGGCGCACATCATCCTGGGGTCGGAGGGGCTCTGCCGCACCGACCCGCGGTGGCACGCGCTGCGGCTGCTCAGCGCCGCCCTGGGCGGCGGGATGTCCTCGCGCCTGTTCCAGGAGGTGCGCGAGAAGCGCGGCCTGGCCTACGCGGTGCACGCCTACAACGCCGACTACGCCGACACCGGCAGCTTCCAGATCTACGCGGGCTGCCTGCCGGACAAGGCCGACGAGGTCATCGGGGTGTGCCGCGAGGAGCTGGCGAAGGTGGCCGCCTCGGGCATCACCGAGGAGGAGCTGACCCGGGCCAAGGGCCAGATCCAGGGCTCGCTGGTGCTGGGCAGCGAGGGCACCAACGCGCGGATGGGGCGGCTGCTCTCGCACGAGCTGAACCGGCCCGGGCACTACTCGATCGACGAGAGCCTGGCGCTGTTCGACGCAGTGACCGGCGCGGAGGTGGCCGAGGTGGCCGCCGATCTGCTGTCGCGGCCGCGCGCGCTGGCCGTGATCGGCCCCTACGCGGCCGACCGGGTCTTCTGATGTGACGTAGGCGGCCCCGGGCCGCTCCGCGCGGGCGGAGCGACCCGGGGCCGTCGCGTTCCGCCCTCAGGCGGTGAGCCCGCGCACCAGGTCGCCGCGGGCCCGGGCCACCCGCGAGCGGATCGTGCCCACGGGCACGTCGGCCAGCCGGGCGGCCTCGGCGTAGGACAGGCCCTCCACCTGGGTGAGGACGAACGCCTGCCGCCGTTCGGCCGCGAGGCCGTCCAGCAGGCACAGCAGGGCCACGTGCTCGTCGAACCGGACGGCCCGGGCGGGCAGCAGGTCCCAGTCGGCGTGGTGCACGCAGTCGGGGCGGGCCGCGTCGTGGCGGTAGCGGTCGGCGACGGTGTTGCGGGCGATGGCCAGCAGCCAGGTCCGCGCCGGGGCGCGTCCGGCGAACCGCGGCAGGCCGCGCAGGGCCCGCAGGTAGGTCTCCTGGCTCAGCTCCTCGACGCGGTCGGGGTGGACCCTGCGGGCGATGTAGCGGGCGACGTCGGAACGGGTGCGCCGGACGAACGCGTCGAGCGCGGCGGCCGAGCCCTCACGGGCGGCGAGCGCCAGCCGGTCGAGTTCGCCGTCCCGCTCATGCGCGCGTTCCTCCGAGTGCGGGGGCTCCTCCGACCGGACCGGTCCCTCCGCGAGGGCGGGTCCTTCCGGACGGACCGGTTCCTCTGGAAGGCCGGGTTCCTCCGGACGGGCGTGCCCCTGCGGGAGAGCGGGGCCCTTCGCGGAGGCGGGCCCGTCCTCGTGAGCGGGCTCGTCCGCTTCGACCGCCGCGGGGGGCGGCGGGTCGGTGCGGTGGTCGCGCCGCGGACGGCACGACAGGCGGTCGGGGTGGGAACGGCGCGCCCGTGCCGGGCGCTGCTCCTGGAAGACGGTGTCGGTGGGCATCGGTGCTCCGGGTTCCGGCGTGCACCAGCGGCCCGGCGGCCGGTGGCCTCGGGCGGTGGTGCGCGCGGTGACGGGAGCGTGCGCGGCCGGTCCCCGACGGGGGGACCGGTCCTGGGCACGCGGGGACCGGACGCGTCTCCCCGGACGTGCGCGCGTGGGCGCGGCGGTGCGGAGGACGCGGCGTGAGGGCGCTGACCCGGGCACCCGCGCCCGCCCGGGCGGAGTCGGGACCGCGCGGCCGTTCCCTCCGTGGGCACGGCGCGGCGCGAGGACGGCTCGGAGCCGGTCCCCACGGAGCCCGCCGTCGGGGTGGAAGGCGCGCTGGCGGTGCGGGTGCGGGCAGGGGCCGGGTCAGCGGCCCGGGCGTGTTCGCGGGCGCCGACCGCCGCGCGGCGGTCGGCGGTGCGGTCGAACACGGCCTACTACGCCGCGGGCGGTCCCCGCAGAACCAGGCTGTGTCGGAGGTAGGGCGCGGCCGGGGCGGGCGTCCGGCGCTCGGGGAGCGGGGCCGAGGGCACCCGTTCGGGTACCAGCCGCGGGACCGCGAGCACCAGGACGGGCAGCAGCGCGGCGGCGGCCAGGCGCAGGTAGGCGAAGAGCGCCGCCTCGCCCTGGCGCAGCCACCAGGCGCACACGGCGCCCGCCACGAGGTGGGCGACGAGCATCCGGGCGCCGCCCGAGGCGGCCTCGACGGCGGCGGGGTCGGCCGCGTGGGCGCCGTGGGCGCCCGCCGCCTGTGCCGTGGAGAAGACCAGGTGCAGGGCCAGCTGGCCCCACGCCATCCATCCGGCGATCGCGCCGAGTCCGCGCTCGCGGCCGGTCGCGGCCCAGGCGGAGGCGTAGACCAGGGCGGCGCCGACGAGCAGTCCGCCCAGTGGGACGGCGTGCTCGGAGGACAGCGCGTGGCCGCCCACGGACACGGCGGAGCACACCGAGGCGAACACCCCGGCGCGGGCCGCGCGCAGGGGTGGCCGCTCCGTCATGGGTTCATCGTCGCACCCGTTCCGGGTCCCCGCCCAGGGGGGTGGGCCGAGCGGTCGTCCGAGCGGAGGCGCCCCCCACGTGGCCCCGGAGGCCGGATCCGGTCTCCGGGGCCGGGGTTTCCCGCTCCCCGCCGCATCGGCGGCTTCCTCCAGCGGATCCCGCTCTCCGCGGCCCGGGGCGGCTCACCCCTCCAGCAGGGCCTGCCCCACGTACCCTCCCTCCTCGCAGCCCGGCGGGACGGCGAACACCGCCGAGCCCACGGCGGTCACCCACTCGTTGAGCAGGTCCAGCTCGTCCAGGCGCCGCTGGATGGGCACGAACTGGCGCAGAGGGTCGGCCTGGAAGGAGGCGAACAGCAGCCCCGCCTCCTCGCCGCCCGAGCCGCGCTCGTCGTAGTTGTAGGCGCGTCGGAAGATCCGCTGGTCCGGGTCGTCGGTGCGGGCCCGCCTGATGTGCGCGAAGTCCGCGATGACGGTCAGCCCGGAGGCGTCCGTGGCCTCCAGGTCCGCCTCGTCGTGTTCCTCGGTACCGGTCAGCGGCGCGCCGTTGTCCAGGCGGCGGCCGATGACCGCCTCGCGGGCTGGCCGGTCCAGCTCGTCCCAGGTGTCCAGGTGGGTGGCGATGCGGCGCAGCACCAGGCTCGTGCCTCCCCTGAGCCACCGCGGTGGGTTCCCGCCCCAGACCAGCCGGTCGAAGTCCCCGGTTCCCGGCGCCGGGTTGACGGTCCCGTCCACCTGCCCCATCAGGTTGCGCATGCTGGTGCCCTCGGGTTGGGAACCGTGGGCCCGGCGGAACCCGCTCTGCGTCCACCGCACCCGCGCGAAGGCCCGCGCGTCCTTGAGCATCATCCGCACCGCGTGGGAGACGGTCACGGGGTCGTCCGCGCACACCTGGAGCAGCAGGTCCGCCTCGCCCCAGGCCGGGTCGAGCCGGTCGTGCCCGAACTCGGGCAGGGGCCCGAGCCACTCCGGTACCGCGTCGGGGTCCACCCGCTCCACCAGACCCCGCCCGAACCCGAACGTGGTGGTGAGCCGGGCCGGGACCAGGGCGAGTTCGGGCTCGGTGTCGGCCAGGGCGGGCTCGCCCCGGGACAGGCGGGCCGCGTCGTCGCTGAGCAGCCGCAGGAGCCGGCCGACCCCGTCCGCGTCCGTCCCCGGTTCCAGGTCCAGCGCGAGGAAGGTGCCGTGCGTCTGCGGCGGGGTCTCCACGCCCGCCTGCCGCACGCCGTGGAACGGCACGGTCAGCGTGCCGTTGAGCGGGGACGCCTGGGGGGCCGCCGCCGGTTCCGCGGCCCACCGGTGGGCGAGCGCGCCCCCGGCCGCGCCGACACCGGCCGCCGCACCGCCCAGGAGCAGCCCTCTGCGGCTGAGCCGGGACTCACCGCCCATCAGTGGTCCCCGTGCCCTTCGTCCCCGTGCGCCCCGCCGTCCTCTCCCTCGGAGCCGTGCCCCCCGTCGCCGTGCCCCTCGCCGTGGCCGCCCTCGTACTCCTCGTTGGCCCCGGCGTAGTCCTTGACCGCGGCGGTGAACTCGGTGGTGGAGCCGTCGGAGAACTCCACGGTGACGGTCGCCTCGGCTCCCGGCTGGAGGTCCTCGGTCAGTTCCATGAGCATGATGTGGTCGCCGCCGGGCTCCAGGGTGGCGCTGCCTCCGGCGGGGATGGGGAACCCGCCCTCCTTCTCGCGCATGGTGGCGTCGGTCCCCTCGGAGACGACCTCGTGCAGCTCGACCATTCCGGCCGCGTCGTAGTCGGCCGAGACGACGGTGATCTCCTCGTCGGAGCCGTTGGCCAGCACACCGAAGACGCCGGTCATCCCCTCCTCGGCGGTGACGGCCTTGATCCAGGGGTCGGTCACGGAGAAGGCGTCGGCGGCGGTCGCCGCGCTGTCGGCGGCCTCCTCCGCCGGGGCGGCGTCCTGCTCCTGCGCCCCGCCGCAGGCGGTGAGGGTGAGGCCGAGGCAGAGCAGTGAGGCGGCCCATGCGGTACGGCTGGTGCGGATGCGGTCCATGTTCCCTCCGGGGGTACGAGCCGCGTTCTCGCGGCCGTTCCCCCTACGGGTCGGATCGCGGGGCCGTCCGGTTCCCGGCGTCCGGGTGCCCCGCGCCGCATCAGGTCCTCGCACGCCGACGGGGCGGGCCCGGCCGTGCCGGACCCGCCCCGTCGGCGGTGTCTAGGACCTCTTCGGTGTCCGCTTGCGGATGGCGATGCGCCGGGGCCCGCGGGCGTTGGCGGCGCCGTGCACCACCACCTCCAGCAGCCCCTCGCCGTAGCTGGCCTCGATGTCCTCCTCGTCCACGGCCTCCGGGAGGCTGATCTCCCGGCGGAACGTGCCCATGAACCGCTCGGAGGAGTAGTAGACGACATCGTCCCCGTCCCGGCGGCGCTCGCCGCTGATGGTGAGGATGCCGTTGTTCAGGCTCACGGCCACGTCCTGCTCCTGGACCCCGGGGACCTCGCAGCGGACGATCAGGTCGTTGCCCCGGGCGAGGATGTCGGTGGGCGGGCTCCACGCGTCGGCGTGCCCGCGCTCGCGTTCACCGGCGTTGCCGGTCTCCATCGAGGACATGCTGTCGGAGATGCGGTTCATCTCGGTGATCATGTCCACCACACCGTGGAAGGGGTTGTGGAACCTCCTCGACGCCACGGCGGCCTCCTTTCCTCGTACTGACGGGAGACTAGTCGCTCGCCTGCTTCTCCGGGGAGCGGCCGGACCGGGGGCGGTCCTCGGCGCGCTGCTCCCTGGGGCCTCCGGGCCTGGGTTCCTCCGACAGTCCCTTGATCAGGCCCCAGAGCATGAGCAGCAGGATGATCGCGAAGGGCAGCCCGGTGACCACCGACGCGGCCTGGAGTGCCGACAGGGCGTTCTCCCCGCCCAGTACCAGCAGGATCAGGGTGACCGCGCCCTCGCTGATCGCCCAGAAGGCGCGCTGGGCCTTGACCGGCTTGAGGCTCCCGCCGCTGGCTAGCGTGTCCACCACCAGGGAGCCGGAGTCGGAGGAGGTGATGAAGAAGACCGCCACCACGATGATCAGCAGGACGGAGATGATGCCGCCGATGAGCGGCCCTCCGGGCAGCAGCTCCACGAGGCGGAAGGACCGGTCCTCCTCGCTCAGCGCGCTCAGTCCGGCGTTCCCGAACAGTTCGTAGTACAGGCCGGAGCCGCCGAACACCCCGAACCACAGGATGGACACGGCGACGGGGGCGAACAGCGCCCCGATGACGAACTCGCGGATGGTGCGGCCGTAGGAGATACGGGCCAGGAAGATGCCCACGAACGGGGCCCAGGAGATCCACCAGCCCCAGTAGAAGATGGGCCACGCGGTGGTCCAGGCCGCCGCCGTCTCGTCGATGAGCGGGCTCGGGAAGGCCAGGCTCCACTCGACGATGTTGCTCAGGTACTCGCCCGTGCCGGTGGTCATGATGCTGGCGATCCACAGCTTGGGGCCCAGGGCGAAGACGGTCACCAGCAGCAGGAAGGCCAGCCACAGGTTGATCATCGACAGGCGGCGGATGCCCTTGTCGATGCCCGAGAGCACGCTGGCCAGCGCGATCGCGGTGATGAGGATGATGATGACCGACTGCACGGTGGCGTTGGAGGGGATGCCGAAGACGTGGTTGAGCCCGCCGTTGATCTGGAGGGTGCCCAGGCCCAGCGAGGTGGCCAGGCCGAAGATCGTGCCGAAGATGGCGAGGATGTCCACGACGTTCCCGGGCCAGCCGAAGGCCCGGTCGCCCAGGAGGGGGTAGAGCGCGGAGGCGGGGCGCAGGGGCAGGCCCTTGCGGAAGGCGAAGTAGCCCAGCGACAGGCCGAGCGCGATGTAGATGGCCCAGGGGTGGAAGCTCCAGTGGAAGTAGCTCAGGGCCAGCGCCTCGCTCGCCGCCTCGGGCATGGGTGGCTCGCCCTCGGGGGTGACGAACTCGGCCGAGCGCGGCGAGGTCAGGTGGTGGATGGGCTCCGACACCCCCCAGAACACCAGGCCGATGCCCATGCCGGTGGTGAACAGCATGGCGAACCAGGCCAGCGTCCCGAACTCGGGCCTGGAGTCGGCCGGGCCCAGGCGGATCTTCCCGAACCGGCTCAGCATGAGGAAGACCGCCATCACCAGGAAGAAGGTGGTGGACAGGACGTAGACCCAGCCGAGCTTCTCACCTATCCAGTCGCGCGTGGCGGTGGCCGCGTCGAGCATCGGCTCGGTGGCCACGATGCCGACGACGACGAAGGCGAGGATCACGACCCCGGAAACCCCGAAGACCGTGGGGTTGGTGTGTTCTCGGATGTACTCGCGTAGGGATGAGATGCTGGCTCCTTCCCAGCCCCGGAGGGTCGCTTTCCCTGGTCGGGGGATGACGGACCGGTGAGGGCACCGGCCCACGGACATGTCCCGTGGGATGGTAGGTGCCAGAAGCCTTTTCGTGAAGCAACCGCACAATCGTGGAGTGTTGTCCTACGAGCGGCGAAATATCCCTTGCGGTGCCATGGGCCCTGTCTGGACACATGACTGCATATGTCCGCACGTATCGGGGTAGGAGAGGTCACCCTCGTTCCGCTCGTCCCCTGCGGGTGCCATGCTCACGGCCGCGACCGCCGCCCCTTCGGCCTCACGGCTCCGTCTTCGCGGACAGCCGGTCCAGAGCCGTGCCGACCCGGTCCAGCCAGTCCGTGATCGTGGACAGCTCCTCCAGCGAGTAGTCCGCGTGCGCGGCCGTCATCGCCTCGCGCATCCCGGGCGCGGTGGCGGGGCCCACGCGCGCGGCGGCGCCGGTCAGCCGGACGGCGACCTTGCGCCGGTCCTCGGGGTGGCGGGTGCGCTCGGCCAGGCCGTGCGCCTCCAGCCGGTCGATCACCCCGGTCACCGAACCGGTGGACAGGCACAGGCTGTCGGCGATCTCGCCCGGTGTCATGGAACCGCCCACGCGCAGCAGCGTGTAGCACTGGAAGTCGGTCGGGTTCATCCCCGAGCGCTCCGCCATCCGGTGCAGCATGCGGATGAGCCGTACGGCGAGTCGCTGCCCGTCGGTCTGCAACGCGTCGTAGAGTTCGGCCCGCGACCTGACCTCGGGATCCGCGGCCGCGGACCCCTCGAAGTCGGGGGGAGAGGATGCGGCCGACGCGGTGTCCATGGTTCCTCTCTCGCACTCGTGGCCGGTGGCTCCGGCCGTTCCTGGAATTCTAAGCGCCACCGGGACACGCGAACCCTCTCCGGGAGGCGCACCTCTCCACCGGCGAAGGGTTTGACCCTCGCAGAGGGGGAAGTATTTCGGTTGCCAAGATTCATGGAAACCGAGTCGCATTGTTCGGATGCTACCCGGGGAGGACACCGTCAATCCCATCCTGAACACCCACAGGCACCCGCGCCCGCCGGACGCCGAAGACGCCGACGAGCGCTCCGCCCTGGAGGCGTCCCTCAAGGACTACCTGGAGCGCAGGCTCCGCGACTCGGAGGACCTCGACGGAGAGTTCGGCCGGGACCTGGCCGGCACGACCGTCCGCTTCACCCTGGACGGCGGCAAACGGATGCGGCCCCTGCTCGCCTGGTGGGGGTGGCTCGCGGGCGGAGGCGTCCCCTCGGGGGAGACGGCCCGCGCCGCCCGCCAGGCCTGCGCCGCGGTCGAACTCGTCCAGACCTGCGCGCTCGTCCACGACGACGTCATGGACGGCTCGCCGACCCGCCGGGGCCGCCCCTCGGTGCACGCCGCGCACGCCCTAGAACACGAGCGGGACGGCCATGTCGGCGACTCGCGCCGCTACGGGGAGGCGCTGGCGGTCCTCGTGGGCGACCTGGCCCTGGTCTGGGCCGACGACATGCTCAACGAGGCCCTGCCGGGCGTGCCCGAGCCCGTCCGGGCGCGGGCCGTGTGGCGGGACCTTCGCACCGAGATCATGGCCGGGCAGTTCCTCGACGTGCGCGCCCAGGCGCGCCGGGAGCGCTCGGAGGAGGCCGCCCTGCGCGTGGACCTGCTCAAGACGGCCTCCTACAGCGTCGAACGCCCCCTGCACCTGGGCGCGGCGATGGCCGGGGCCGACCCGGCGGCGGTGGGGGCCCTGCGCGGCTACGGCCGGGACGTGGGCATCGCCTTCCAGCTCAGGGACGACCTGCTCGGCGTCTACGGGGACAGCTCCCGGACCGGCAAACCCGTGGGCGAGGACATCCGCGAGGGCAAGTGCACGCTGCTGCTCGTGACCGGCACCCGCCTGGCCCGCGAGCGCGGGGACGACGCCGCGCTGCGGCTGCTCGACCGGATCGGTCTGCCCGGCGAGGACGTGGACCCCGCGGAGGCGGCCGACACGCTGGACCGCCTCGGCGCACGCGACCTGGTCGGAGCCAGGTGCCGTGAGCTCGCCGAACGGGGCCGGGCGCACCTGGAGGGGCTCGACGCGCCGGCCCACGTGCTGGAGGGGCTGGGCGGCCTGGCCTCCCGGATCGCGCGTGACCGTGTGTGACCGGCCAGGCGGGGAAGGCATCCACAACACCGGAGAGGAGCACCACCGTGCCTGAGGAGATCCCCGAGCCGTCGGCTCCGCACCGGCCCGGACCCGGGCCGCGCGGACGCGGTCCCGTGGTCGTCGTGGGCGCCGGCCTGTCCGGTCTGGCCTGCGCCCTGCACCTGCTGGGCGCGGGGCGCGAGGTCGTCGTGGTCGAGCGCGAGGCGCACCCGGGCGGTCGCGCGGGGCGGCTCGACCTGGACGGCTTCCAGATCGACACCGGCCCCACGGTGCTCACCATGCCCGAACTCCTGGACGAGGCCCTGGGGGCGGTCGGCGAGACCGTGGCCGACCGGCTGGACCTGGTGCCCCTCAGCCCCGCCTACCGCGCCTTCTTCGCCGACGGCTCGGTGATCGACGTGCACACCGAGCGCGAGGCGATGGCCGCCGAGGTCGCCCGGGTGGCCGGGCAGCGCGAGGCCGACGGCTACCTGCGGCTGCGCGACTGGCTCACCCGGCTGTACCGGGTGGAGATGCGCTCGTTCATCGACGCCCGGTTCCGGTCCCCGCTGGACCTGGTCCGCCCCGACCTGTTCCGGCTGGCCGCGATGGGCGGCTTCGGCAGGCTGGCCCCGGCCGTGGGCCGCCACGTGCGCGACGAGCGGCTGCGCCGGATCTTCTCCTTCCAGTCGCTGTACGCGGGGGTGGCGCCGGAGAGCGCCCTGGCCGCCTACGCCGTCATCGCCTACATGGACACCGTCGCCGGGGTGTACTTCCCCAGGGGAGGGATGCGCGCCCTGGGCGACGCCCTGGCGGGCGCGGTCACCAAGGCCGGGGGAGCCGTCCGCTACGGCCAGGAGGTCGCGCGCCTGGAACGCGCGGGCGACCGCGTCAGCGCCGTCGTCACCGCGGACGGGGAGCGCCTGGCCTGCGACCAGGTGGTGCTCACCGCGGACCTGCCCGCCGCCCACCGGCTGCTCGGCCACACGCCCCGGCGCCCCGTGGCCGCGCGCTACTCGCCCTCGGCGGTCGTGCTGCACCTGGGCACCGACCGCACCTGGGAGCGGCTGGGCCACCACACCATCTCCTTCGGCGCCGCGTGGCGGCGCACGTTCACCGAGATCATCCGTGAGGGCCGCACCATGAGCGACCCCTCCCTGCTGGTCACCCAGCCCACCCTGACCGACCCGTCGCTGGCCCCGGAGGGGCGCCACCTGCTGTACGTGCTCGCCCCCGCGCCCAACCTGGCGGCGGGCCGCATCGACTGGGACCGCGAGGGCCCGCGCTACCGGGACCGCCTGGTCGGGACCCTGGAGGAGCGCGGGCTGGAGGGGCTGGACGCCTCCGTGCGGGCCGAGCACCTGGTCACCCCGGCGGACTGGGCGCGGCAGGGGCTCGCGCACGGCACACCCTTCTCGCTGTCGCACACCTTCGCCCAGACGGGGCCGTTCCGTCCGCGCAACACCGTCCCCGGCACCTCCAACGCCGTCCTGGCCGGATGCGGGACCACACCCGGGGTCGGCGTGCCGACCGTGCTGATCTCGGGAAAGCTCGCCGCGGCCGAGGTGGTCCGCAGAACCGGAGGGGCCGGATGAACGGGGGAGCCGCCGAACTCGACGCGGCCGGGATCACCGACGGGCCGCTGCGGGAGGCCTACCTCAGGTGCCGGGCCCTGCACGCCCGCCACGGGCGCACCTACTACACGGCCACACGGGTGCTGCCGCCCGAGCACCGGCCCGGGGTGCACGCCCTGTACGGCTTCGCGCGGTGGGTGGACGACATCGTCGACGAGCCGCCGCCGGGCACCACGGTGGCGGACCAGACCGCCCGCCTGGACGTCATCGACGCCGACCTGGCCCGGGTCCTGGACGGGGAACCCGCCCGGGACCCCGAGGCGGCGCCGGTGCTGTCCGCCCTGGCGCACACGGTCCACAGGTACGCGCTGCCGCACGCCTACTTCACCGCGTTCATGGCCTCCATGCGCATGGACCTGACCGTGACCGGCTACCGCGACCTGGAGCACCTGCGCGAGTACATGCACGGCTCGGCCGCGGTGATCGGCCTCCAGGTGCTGCCGGTCCTGGGCACGGTGGCGCCGCGCGAGGAGGCGGCCCCGCACGCCGCCGCGCTGGGCGAGGCCTTCCAGCTGACCAACTTCCTGCGGGACGTGGCCGAGGACCTGCGGCGCGGTCGCGTCTACCTGCCGGAGGAGGCGCTGGCCGCGCACGGCGTGGACCGCGAGCTGCTGGAGCAGTGCGCGCGGGCCCGGGAGCAGCACCCGCGCGTGCGGGAGGCCCTCGCCGACCTGGTGGAGGTCAACCAGGGCTTCTACCGGCGCGCCGAACCGGGCATCGCGATGCTCTCCCCCGTGGCGCGCCCGTGTGTCGCCACCGCCTTCCGGCTCTACCGCGCGATCCTGGACGAGGTGCGTGCGGCCGACTACGACGTGTGGAGCGTCCGGCACCGCGTCTCGGACACCCGTAAGGCGGCCGCCGCCGTACCCGCGCTCGCGCGGTCTCTGATCGCGCGCTCCCTGCGCGGCCGGGTGCCGCGCCCGCGGACCGGCTGAGGAGGCGCGGTCCGTCCCCGACCCCTCGACCGACGTACCTGGAGGACCCCGTGACACTGCCCGACCCGCGACCGCGGCGGCTTCCCCTGCGCCGCATGCCCGCCACCACGTGGAAGAAGCAGGAGCCGACCTGGCGGGAGGGCTCGCCCTCCGTCATCGGGTCGGCGCTCAAACGCGCGCTCGCCCGGCCCTCGGGGAACTGGTTCGTGCTGGCCGCGAGCAGCGAGGTCCGCGCGGACCGGCCGTTCGGGCGCGTCGTGGCCGGGACCGAGCTGGTGGCCTGGCGCACCCCGGACGGGACCGCGCACGCGGGGCCGGGCGCCTGCCCGCACCTGGGCGCGCCGCTGTGCCGGGGCGCGGTGGACTCCGGGCGCCTGGTGTGCCGGTGGCACGGGTTGTCGCTGGACGGCGGCGGCTTCCCGGGGTGGGACCCCTACCCGGTGCACGACGACGGCGTCCTGGTGTGGGTGCGCCTGGACCGGGAGGGCGGTGAGGAGCCCCTGGACGAGCCGGTGGTCCCCGAGCGCCCCGCGCTGCCCGGGAGCCTGGTGGCGGTGGAGAGCCTGGCGGGGCGGTGCGAACCCGAGGACGTGGTGGCCAACCGGCTGGACCCCTGGCACGGTTCGTGGTTCCACCCCTACTCGTTTGTGGGGCTGAAGGTGACCGAGGTGCCCAAGGGAGCCGACCCCGACCCGGACCGCATGGTGGTGGACGTGGGGTTCCGGGTGGCGGGCCGGTGGGGGGTGCCGGTGCGCGCGGAGTTCCGCTGCCCGGACCCGCGCACGGTGGTCATGCGCATCATCGAGGGGGAGGGCCTGGGCAGTGTGGTGGAGACGCACGCCACCCCGCTGGGCGTGGACGACAAGGGCGTGCCGCGCACGGCGGTCATCGAGGCGACCGTGGCCAGCTCGGAGCGGATCGGCTTCCTGCTGGCCCGCAAACTGGCGGGGCCGGTCGTGCGCCCCGTGATGAGGATGGCCGCCCGGCGCCTGTGGAAGGACGACCTGGACTACGCGGAGCGCCGGTACCTGCTCAGGAGCACGGGCCGCTGGCCCGGCTGACCCGCCGGAACCACCAGGGCCGTTAGGACCTCCTCGACCACCGGGCGAGCGTCCGCAACGGCGCCGACCGCCCCCGCCGGGGCACGGTCCACACCGTGTGCCCCGGCCGCCCCCACCGCGACAGCAGGGCGTTGGCCGCGAGCAGGCCGCTGGTGGCGGCGCGTTCCATGAGGGCCACGGGCAGGTCGGTGCGCACGTGGTCACCCGCCACCGTCACGAACGGGTCGGGCGTGGTCACCCCGCACCGGTCCCGGTGGCTGCCGGGGGCGAACAGCGGACAGTCCGCGCGCAGCTCGTGCCGGGCGTCCACCGCGCGGGCCCGGCGCAGCTCCGGATAGACGGCCCCGGCCTGTTCCCAGAGCCGGTGCCGCTCGTGCTCGGGACCGCACCCCTCCTCCAGCGCGTAGGCGTGCAGCTCCACCACCGAACCGCCGGTGCGCCGGGTCCACTCGCGGGCCTCGTCCTCGTACCGTTCCAGCACGCTGATGTTGTCCAGGGTGGGGTAGCCCGCCGTGCCCAGGAAGGCGGGCCGGTGCGGGCGCACGGGCCGGTCCAGCCAGTAGCGCGACACCAGGAACGGGGGAGCCGTGCGGACCCGGGCCATCCGGTCGCGCCAGTCCGCTCCGCCCGGTTCCGGTGCGCCCAGTTCCGGCGAGGCCGCCACCAGGTCGCGGGTTCCGGCGGGGTCGGCGGCGAGCACCACGGCGTCCGCGCCCTCCTCGAAGACCTCGCCCCCGGCCGTGCGCCCGCGCAGCGTGAACCGCCTCTCCGTCTCCCCGCCCTCTCGCGCCCGGCCCACCTCCCCGACCCGCACACCGGTCCGCAGCCGGACCCCGCGCTTGGCCAGGTAGCGCTCCAGGGGGTCCCACAGCGCCTGCGGGAACGGCGAGCCCGGCACGTCGAACACCAGACCCTCGGACGAGCCGAGGAAGTACACGTGGAACATCAGCGCGAGTTCGGCTGCCGACAGCACGCCGGGGTCGGCGAAGAAGCTGCGGGTGAACACCTCGAAGGCCAGGTGCCGTGCCGTGGGCGGGAAGCGCACCGCGTCCAGCAGGTCGCGGGCGCTGAGGTGGTCGAGCCGCTCGTACACGCCGGGCACGTCCACGTCGAGCAGTTGCAGGGCCGCGGGCAGGTTGACCCGCGCCATGTCGCGCGCCGGGAAGCTCGGGCTGGTCGCCGCCAGGACGGCCGCGTTCCACGGCGGGGTCGCGGGCAGCCCCGAGAAGCGGTCGCGCGGCCCGTCCCGGTGCACCAGCGGGTAGTCCGTGAGCGGTACCAGCGCGCCGAGCCCGGGGTCGCCGCGGCGCAGCAGGGCGCGCAGGTTGTAGTACTGCCGGAAGAACGCGTGGAACCCGCGGGTCATGGTCGCGGGCGAACCGTCGGAGAGCGTCGTGGCCCAGCCGCGCAGCCGCCCCCCGAGTGAGGATTCGCGCTCCAGCACCGTCACGTCCACGTCCCGCTCGGCCAGCGCGCAGGCCGCCGCCAGCCCGGCGATGCCGCCGCCGACCACGACGACGCGGGGTCTCCCGCCGGTCGCGGGACCGGTCGGCGGGGCGGGCGGGACGGCCTCGGCCAGGGGGTCGCGGGCGCCGGGGGGACGGCCGGACCCGTCGGAGGCGAGGCGCGCCCCGGGGCGCCCTCCGCCGTCAGCGCTCGTCAACGCGGCCCCCCGGAGTGTGGACCGGGGCGCCGTTCGGGCGCCGTCCCACGAACGTGTGCGTGACCCCGTACTGCCAGCCCGACAGCGGCGCGCTGGCCACCGACTCCAGGCCCGCGCGGCGCATCCGCTCCAGCAGCGCGTCCCGGCCGTCGAACTCCAGAACGCTGCGCCACAGGTAGCGGAACAGGTCCGCCCGGCCGGTCAGCGCCTTGCCCGCCGGAATCACCACCCCCCAGCACACCGCCGACCACACCGCCTGCGCCGACACCGAGTCGGCCACGGAGTACTCGTGCAGGACGACGCGGCCGCCGGGTTTGAGCAGCGCGCGCACGGACGCGAGCAGGGCGTCGGGGTCGGGGCAGTTGCGGATGAGGTAGGCGCCGAACACCGCGTCCACCGGACCCCCCACATGCCTCCGGGCCCACTCGGGGGTCAGGTCCTCGGCCCTGGCCCGGTGGAAGGAGACGGACTCCGGCCACCGCTTGGCGCGGGCCGCCTCCAGCATTCCGGGCGAGGCGTCCACGGCCGCGATCCGGGCCCGGGGCAGGGCGCGCAGCAGGGCGGCGGTGGAGGCGCCCGTGCCGCACCCGAGGTCGAGCAGGCGCAGCCCCGTGCCGTCCCAGGGCAGGCCCAGCCGCCTGGCGGAGACCCGCAGGTGCGCGTGGTAGCCGGGGTTGGCGGCCACGAGCCGGTCGTAGGCTCCGGCGGCGTGGTCGAACTCGTCGGTGACCGCGCCGTCCTTCATGGCGTGCGTCGTGGTGTCCACGTTCTCCTCCCGGGGGTGTTCGCGTGCGGGCGCGGCCCTTCCCGTGCATGCTGGGGGCATGGCCGACTACGACGTGGCGATCATCGGAGGGGGAGCCGCTGGGCTCACCCTGACCCACCAGCTTCGCGGGGTCAATGACCGACGTGGCCGACCGCTGCGGGTCGCCCTGGTGGAACCGCCCCCCGGGCCGCACACCCCTTCGCCCCGCACCTGGTGCTTCTGGGAGCCCGACGGCGGGCCGTGGGACCACCTGCTGGCCGCCCGCTGGAGGGACCTGTCCGTGGTGGGGCCGGACGGGGCCGTCCACGACTCCCCGGCGGCGCCCTACGTGTACAAGATGCTGCGGTCGGCCGACGTGGACGCCCACGTGCGCGCCTCGGCCGGCGAACACGTGGACCAGCTTCCGGTACTGGTCACCGAGGTCGTCGACGGCGCCGAGCACGCCGTGGTGCGGGGCACCTGCCCCGGAGGACCGGGGGGAGGGGAGCGGGAGCTGACCGCTTCCTGGGTGTTCGACTCGCGTCCGCCCCGGCCCGCCCCGCGCGGGCGCACGCACCTGCTCCAGCACTTCCGCGGCTGGTTCGTGCGCACGCCCGACGACGCCTTCGACCCCGCCTCGGCCGTGCTCATGGACCTGCGCCCTCCCCAGCCGGCCAACGGCGTGGCCTTCGGCTACGTGCTGCCGCTGTCGCCGCGCGAGGCGCTGGTGGAGTACACCGAGTTCGGGCGCGAGGCGCTCACGACCCCCGAGTACGAGCGCGCGCTCAAGGACTACTGCGGCCTGCTCGGGCTGGGGGACGTGGAGGTGACCGCGGCCGAGCAGGGCGTCATCCCGATGACCGACGCGCGGTTCCGACCCCGCGCGGGGCGGCGCGTGTTCCGGGTGGGGACGGCGGGCGGCGCCACCCGGCCCTCGACCGGGTACACGTTCAGCGGTGTGCGGCGCCAGACGGACGCCGTGGCGCGGGCGCTGGCCCAGGGGCGGACCCCGGTACCGCCGGTGCCCTACCGGCGCCGCCACCTGGCGATGGACGCGGTCATGCTGCGGGCCCTGGACACGGGGCGGGTGCGGGGAGCGGAGTTCTTCGCCGGGCTGTTCGCGGCCAACCGCCTCGGGGACGTCCTGGCCTTCCTCGACGGTGGCTCGCGCCTGCCCCGGGAACTGGCGATGGGCCTGAGCACACCGGTCGCGGCCATGTCGCTGACCAGCCTGGACCAGGCGTGGTACGCGCTGCGCGGGGTCGGTGCGAGGAGCCTCAGCCGGGGGCCAGGGCCCGCACGGCGTCGGTGAGCGAGCCCAGGTGCCCGGCGGCCAGTCCCGGCGCCGCGCCCAGCGACCGCCAGCCCGGCCCGGCCGTGTACACGGCCGTGGCCTGCGCCGACTCCGCCGCCGCGCGCACCGCCGCCCGCAGCGCCGCGACGTCGTCGGCGTCTCCGGCGTGGGACCACAGGACCACCGCGCGCGGACCCGTGCGGCGCACCGCCCGCACCGTCGCCACCACGGGCGTGCACGGCCCCAGCACCCGGCGCGGCACTCCCCGTTCGCGCAGCGCGGCGGCCAGCGCCTCCATCGGGAGACTGTGCATCTGGCCGGGGCCGCAGGCCAGGACCGTGGGGCGGCCCGCCGGGTCCGAGTCCCCGGGGGCGGCCACGCGGCGCAGCGCCGAGGACACGCACCACGACAGAAGGTGCTCCACCTCCACGTAGCGCCGGGTGTCCTCCCACTTGCGGCCCATCCCGTACAGCAGCGGCATCGCCAGGTCCTCCCAGGCCGCCACCACGCCGTACTCGTCCAGGGCCTCCTCCAGCAGGCGCTCCACGAGTTCGGCGTCCATGCGCATGGCGGCGCGGGCGATCCCCTGGAGGGTGGGCCCGGCCGGACCCAGCGGCAGGGTGTCCCCGCCGGGGCGCCAGCGGGGCCGCGCGCCCCTCCTGGGAGCTTTCGTGTCCGGTTGGGCGCTGCCCGCGTCCTCCCCGCTGGCTCCCGAGCCCTTCCGGAAGACCTGCGGGCCCTCCTGCCCGGTCCCCGGTTCCTCCCCTTCGGCGCCTCCGCCCTCCCGGGACACCTCCGCGCCCCGCTGCCGGGGAACGCGCGGCGGGGCGGGAGCGGACACCGGACCCCCGCGAGCCGGGACCAGCACGCACTCCGCCGCCGAGGCGGGCGACAGGCCCTCACCGACCAGGCGGCACAGCTCGCGCAGGCGCGCCACGTCGGCGGGCGAGTAGCGGCGGTGCCCGCCCGGACTGCGCTCGCGCGGCCCCACGCCGTAGCGCCGGTCCCAGCTGCGCAGCGTGGAGGGCGAGACCCCGAGCAGACGCGCGGTCGCCCCCGGGGTCAGTGCGTCGGCCATGGCGCCCCAAGCGTTGCGAAAGCGGTGCGTCTTGTGTCGCGCACCACACGCGTAGAACTCTAGCTGGGAGAACACCGGAAGGGGCAGCACCATGGATCTGGACACCAGGCGTCCGGCCGACCGCCGTCTCAGCGTGGTCCACCGTGCCGGCGCCGGACTCACCGGACTCGTACTCATGGGCTTCGGCATCGCGGGGCTGGTGGTCAGGCTCCCGCTCTTCGACACCCAGGGGGAGGTCGTCGCGGGCCTGTCCACCAACGGCGCGCTGAGCTTCCTGTCCGTCGCGATCGGCTCACTGCTGCTGGGCGCCTCCGTCCTGGGCGGCTCGTTCGCCTCCACCGTCTGCACGGTGGTGGGGGTGGGCTTCGTGGCCAGCGGACTCGTGAACCTCTACCTGATGGGCGCGGGGCCCAACATCCTGGCCTTCTCCATGCCCAACGTCATCTTCAGCTTCGTCGTCGGGATCATGGTGATGACCTTCGGCATGTACGGCCGGGTCAGCGGCGGCCTGCCCGAGGACAACCCGTACCGCCGCAGGCGCGCGCGGCGGCGCGAGCGCCGCCACGGCGTGGCCGGTGCGACCGGATGAGGCCGTCCGTCCTGGTCACCGGGGCCACCGGCTACATCGGCGGACGTCTGGTGCCCGAGCTGCTCGCGGCCGGGTACCGCGTCCGCTGTCTGGCGCGCACCCCGGACAAGCTGCGCGACCAGCCCTGGCGCGACCGCGTGGAGGTGGTCCGGGGCGACGTGGTGAGCGGCGAGGGTCTGGCCGAGGCGTTCGCGGGTACCGACACCGCCTACTACCTGGTCCACTCGATGGCGGGCGGGCGCGACTTCGCGGGCACCGACGCCCGGGCCGCCCGTAACGTCGCCCGCGCGGCGCGGGAGGCGGGCACGGCCCGCCTGGTCTACCTGGGCGGACTCGCGCCGCACGGGGACGGCCTGTCGGCGCACATGGCCTCGCGCGAGGAGGTCGGCCGGATCCTGCTGGAGTCCGGCGTGCCCACCGCCGTGCTGCGCGCCGCGGTGATCCTCGGCTCCGGCTCGGCCTCCTTCGAGATGCTGCGCCACCTCACCGAGCGCCTGCCGGTGATGACCACGCCCCGGTGGGTGCGCAGCCGCGTCCAGCCGATCGCGGTGCGCGACGTGCTGCGGCTGCTGGTGGGGTGCGCCGAACTCCCGGAGGGGACCAACCGGACCTTCGACATCGGCGGCCCGGAGGTGCTCTCCTACGCCCAGATGATCCAGCGCTTCGCCGGGGCGGCGGGGATCGCCCGGAGGCTGATCATCCCCGTCCCCGTGCTCTCGCCGGGCCTGTCCAGCCTGTGGGTCGGCCTGGTCACGCCGGTACCGCCCGCGATCGCCCGGCCGCTGGTGGAGTCGCTGCGCCACGACGCGGTGGTCGGCGAGGACGACCTGTCCGAACTGCTGGACGACCACGAGCGGATCGGCTTCGACCGGGCCGTGGAGCTGGCCCTGCGCCGCGTCGACGAGTCGCGCGTGGACACCCGCTGGTCCTCGGCCGCCTGGCCGAGCGCCCCGTCCGACCCCCTGCCGAGCGACCCCGCCTGGGCGGGCGGCAGCCTCTACACCGACGTGCGCGCGCGGTACGTCGACGCCGGAACGGAGGCGGTGTGGAGGGTCGTCGAGGGGATCGGCGGCGAACACGGCTGGTACTCCTGGCCCCTGGCCTGGGCCGCGCGCGGCTGGATCGACCTGGCCGTGGGCGGGGTGGGCCTGCGCAGGGGGCGGCGCGACCCGGAGCGGCTGCGGGTGGGCGACTCCCTGGACTTCTGGCGGGTGGAGGAGGTCGTCCCCGGCCGGCTGCTGCGGCTGCGGGCGGAGATGCGCCTGCCCGGACCGGCCTGGCTCGAACTGGGCGTGGCCCGCGTGCGCGGACGCACGGTCTACCACCAGCGCGCGCTCTTCCACCCGCGCGGTCTGCTGGGGCACCTGTACTGGAAGGCCGTCACCCCCTTCCACGGGTTCGTGTTCGGTGCCATGGCCAGCAACATCGTCGCGGCCGCGGAACAGGCGGCTCGGGAACGGGCGGCTTCGGAGCGGACGGCTCCGCGGGAGGCGCACGCGCGCCGATGACGCCCGGTTCCCGGCCCCGGTCCGCGCGGACCGGGGCCGACGGCGTTCGCGCCCGTACCGCCGCCGAGGGGTGCCCTGTCCGCAGGAGCCCGCCTGGGAGCGCGCCACCGGGGGCTTCCAAGGGGCGCCCGACCAGAAGCGCGTCCGGATGGAAGCGCGCCCGGCCGCGCCACCGGAGAAACGGTGACGGGGGACACATAGCCGCCGGACGGGGGCGGACGCATGGCGGGAGCGGGCTGGGGTAGGGTCATGCCCGCAAGTAACTTGAAAAGCGAGATGCTTTAATTTCGAGCAAGCTGTCGGTGTGAGAGGGATCCCGAACGTGGACAAGGACAACGGCAGACCACCTGCCAGGCGGTCGCGCTGGTGGATCGGAGCGGCCCTGCTGGTCGCCCTGGTGTGGTTGGCGGGCGCCGGGCCCCTGGGCATGTTCCTGGGCAGGCTCGGCGAGGTGCAGACCAACGACCCGGGCGCGTTCCTGCCGGTGGGCGCCGAGTCCACCGAGGTCAGTGAGATCGCCGAGGAGTTCGACCGCGAGGAGGCGGTCCCGGCCGTCGTCGTGTACTCGCGCGAGGACGCCGGGGACGGCGGGGGCGAGGCGCTCGGAGAGGGCGAACTCGCAGACGTCGCCGCGGTCGCCGAGCGCGTGGGCGGCGAGCCCTGGGTCTCCGGAACCGTCGTCGGCCCCTTCCCCGGGACCGAGGACCCCTCCGTCGCCCAGTTCGTGGTGCCGCTCGACCCGGCCGCCGACACCGGCGACGCGGTCGAGGACCTGCGCGCGGTGCTGGCCGACGACCCCGTGTCAGGGCTCCAGGTCCAGGTCACCGGCCCCGCCGGTTTCGCGGCCGACCTCGCCGCGGCCTTCGGCGGCATCGACTCCACGCTGCTGATCGTGGCCATCACCGCGGTGCTGATCATCCTCGTGGCCGTCTACCGCTCACCGCTGCTGCCGGTGCTGGTCATCCTCGCCTGCCTCCTCGCGCTCGGCCTGTCCGGAGCGCTGGTCTACCTGGCCGCCGACACCGGCCTGGTCAGCCTCAACGGGCAGAGCCAGGGCATCCTGTTCATCCTGGTCGTGGGCGCCTGCACCGACTACGCGCTGCTGCTCGTGGCCCGCTACCGCGAGGAACTGGCCGTCCGCGACCGCGTGCCCGAAGCCGTCATGGCCGCCGTGCGCGGCGTGACCGGGCCCGTCCTGGCCTCCGGCGGAACCGTCATCCTCGGCCTGCTCTGCCTGCTCGCCGCCGACCTGGCCTCCACCCGCAGCCTCGGTCCCGTGGTGGCCATCGGCGTCGTCGCGGCCCTGCTCTCGGCGATGACCTTCCTGCCCGCCGTGCTCGCCCTGTGCGGACGCGCCGCCTTCTGGCCCGTGGCGCCGCACAGCGGCGGCCGTACGGACGGAACCCTGGACGAGGTCGTGGCCAGCCACCGGTTCTGGGGCCGCCTGGCGACCACCGTCTCGCGCAGGCCGCGCCTGTACTGGATCGTCACCACCGCCGTCCTGGCCGCCGCGGCCGTGTTCGCGCCCCAGTTCGACGCCGGGGGCACCGGCCAGGCCGAGGTCTTCCGCACCGAGGTGGAGGCGGTCGAGGCCCAGGAGGCGCTCGACCGGGGCTTCGGCTCCGACGCCAGCGCGGCCCCCGCCCTGGTGGTCGCCGACGCCGACCACCTGGACGAGGTGGTCCAGGCCGCCGAACGCCTGCCCGTCGTGGACGCGGCCGCGCCGGTGACCGAGCCCGGTCCGCCCGGCGCCGACCTGCCGCCCCTGGTGGAGGACGGCCGGGTGCTGGTCGAGGTGGTCCTCACCGTCGGCCCCGAGTCGGCCGAGGCGGTGGACGCGGTGCGCGACCTGCGCGCCGAACTGGGCTCCGTCGAGGGCGCCGACGCCCTGGTCGGCGGGGTGAGCGCCACCGACCTGGACACCCTGGACACCGCCCAGCGCGACTTCGTGGTCGTGGTGCCGCTGGTGCTCGTGGTGGTCTTCCTCGTGCTCATCCCGCTGCTGCGCTCCCTGGTGGCGCCGCTGCTGCTGATGGCCGTGAACGTCCTGTCCTTCGCCGCGGCGCTGGGCGTGGGAACGCTGCTGTTCGACCACGTGCTCGGCCTGCCCGGCGCGGACCCGGTGGTGCCGCTGTTCGCGTTCGTGTTCCTGGTGGCGCTGGGGATCGACTACAGCATCTTCCTCATGTCCCGGGCGCGTGAGGAGACGCTGCTGCACGGGCACCGCGAGGGCGTGCTGCGCGCGCTCACCGTCACCGGCGGGGTGATCACCTCCGCCGGGGTGGTGCTGGCCGTGACCTTCGCGGCGCTGGCGGTGATCCCGCTGCTGTTCCTGCTCCAGCTGGCGTTCCTGGTGGCCTTCGGCGTGCTGGTGGACGCGCTGCTCGTGCGGACCGTGCTGGTGCCCGCGCTGTCCCTGGACGTCGGGCCCCGTGTGTGGTGGCCCGGCCGCGCGGGCCGTGCCCCCGGGCGCGCGGAGGAGCACGAACCCGCCGATCGCGCCGATCGCGCCTAGCGCGGCGTCGGCCTCGTACTCCCCCGGACCCGGCCTCGTCGTGCGCGCTCGCCGAGCGCGCGCGGCACGGCGGAGCGTGTGCGCTCCGGAGGTCCCTACAGGGGGTCTCCCGGCAGTTCCGCGTAGGCGGCGGCGAACTTGCGCACCAGCGCGGCCTGCGGCAGGTGGACGCCGTCGATGGCGGCCACCTGCCGCACGCCCGTGGTGGCGTTGGTGATGAACGCGCCCGCCGTGCGGGTGCTGGCCGCCGAGGCGATCGGCCGGGTGGTCACCGGGATGCCGAGGTTCTCGGCGGCCCGGCTGATCAGCGCCGTGGTCACCCCCGGCAGGCACGGGGCCTGAGGCCAGACCAGGCCCCCGCCGTCCAGGAAGCCGATGTTCCAGGTGGGGCCCTCCGAGACGCGGCCGTCCACGCCCATGAACAGCGCGTCGTCGTAGCCGTCCAACTGGGCGGCGCGGCGCTGGCGGATCGCTCCGAACAGGCCGGTGCTCTTGATCTGCGGGGTGTCGCGGGTGAAGCGGCGCGTGCCCAGGCGGACCGGGGGAGGGGAGGCGTCCGTCGGGGCGGGACGGGTGCTGACGAGGATCTGCGGGAGCTGGCGTGCGGAGGGGTGGCCCAGGTCCATGTGGGGGTCGAAGACGGTCACGCGGACCACCGAGGGGGAGAGGTGGGCACGCGCGGAGCGCCGCGCGAGTTCGCGGACCCGGGGGATGTCGAGTTCGACGCCGAAGAGGGTGCGGCAGTCGCGGCTCAGGCGGTCCATGTGCAGATTGAGGCCGCGGACACGCAGGTCGTTGACGAGCATGGTGGTGAAGTGGCCGTAGCCGTACAGGGCCAGGCCCGCGAGTTCCCCGGTGCTGACGGGGCGTCCGTTCAGTTCCATGAGGTGTCCATCATGGCATTCGGGGATCCGCGCCATCGGGGTTTCCCCCACCGGAACCGGGGCGGCGGGCGCACCGCGCCGGTCGGGTCGGGGCCCGGTCGCCGGGGTCCGCGTCAGCCGGTCGTGCGGCGGAAGCGGTACCACCGCGGTGAGGTCCGGTTCATCGGCCACCCCAGGCCGCTGGTCCGCGCGTCCTCGGCCGTGAGGAGCTCCCATCCCGGGAACGCGGCCTCGATCTGCGCCTGCGCGACGCCCTCGACGAGCCGCCGGTACCGGGACGGGCCGAAGGCGAGCATCAGCAGGGTGGCCCCCGGCGCGGCCAGGGCCGTCACCCCCCGCCCCTCCGCGGCCCGCTGGTCGGTGTCCAGACCCTGGAAGCAGCCGATGTCGAGGAAGAGGTCGAAGGCGCCCAGGCCGGAGGATTCGAGGCCGGTCACGTCGCCGACGACGTAGGCGACCTCCGCCGGGCCCTTGCGGCGGGCGGCCTCGACGGCCTCCGGCACGATGTCGACGCCCACCGCCTCCCAGCCGCGCCGGGCCAGTTCGGGGGTGAACTGACCGCGACCGCAGCCGATGTCCAGCGCCCGCCCGGGACCGGTCGAACGCTCCCGCGTCTCGCGGTCGAGCAGGGCGCCGAGCTGCGCCGCCCCGCCCGCGGCGCCGTAGCGCTCCCAGGGAGTGAGGCCGAGGCGGTACATCCACGCGTATTTCGTCATGTCCTCAAGGTAGATCGGCCCTCCGGCGCGGGCCTTTCACCCCCGGCAGAGGGTCGGCGAGGGGTGTTCCCGCTGTTCGGGAGCGCGGTCCGTCCGGCTGAGGGGAAGGAGGGGGTAGACGCGTCGCACATGCGGCGCGACCGCACCGAACCCGACACCGAACACCCGCCGCGAAGGGTACGGGGACCACGGAACCGGACGTTCTGTGGTCCTCCGCGTTCGCCGAACCCGAAGCCCGAAACCCGTGTGTCGGTTCCTCCCGTCCGGGTAGGGCGGGCCCCATGGTCGGACAACGAGGACGCGCGTACCCGGTCACCACGCTCGCGGCGGGAGCCGCCGTGACACTCGCTCTGGCGGGGTGCGGCGCGAGCGGCGGCGGGGCGGCCACCGAACCCACCAGCACCGCGTCACCCCGGGGCGACGCCTCCCCGAGCGCCCCGGCGGTCCCCACCTCCGCACCGGAGCCGGCGGCGACCGGGACGGCCGAGGAGGACAGCGCGAACGTCTGCGGCTCGGGCGACCTGGAAGTCGCTCTCGGGCGGGCCGAGGGAGCGGCCGGGACGGTCTACCGGCCCCTGGAGTTCACCAACACCGCAGACGTCCCGTGCGTGATCGAGGGCTACCCCGGCGTCTCCTACGTCGCCGAGGAGGACGGCGACCAGGTCGGTGCCGCCGCGGCGCGCGAGGGCGAACAGGGTCCCGCCGTGACCCTCCGACCGGGAGACACCGCCTCGGCCACCGTGGGATTCACCCGGGCCGCCGACTACGACGAGGACGAGTGCGACCCCACCGACACCCGGGGACTGCGCGTCTACCCTCCCCGGAACACGGGGTCGGTCTTCGTCGCGGCGCAGGGCCGCGGCTGCGCCGATCCGGACGTGCCCGGCGACCAGCTCACGGTCACGTCCGTCCAGGCGGACGGCGCCTCCTGACCCGTCCCCGACCCCTGGCCTGTGCCGACTCCTGGCCTGTGCCGCCGCCCGACCCGTCCCGGCGCGCGCCCCGCAGTCAGTTCCGCTGCTGTTCCATGGCGGTGAACGCGGTGACCAGCTGGTTCTCGGAGGTCTCCAGGTAGGTCGTCAGCTCGTCCGCCGCCCCGGACGCGTCCCCGGAGGCCAGCAGGGTGTGGATCCTGCGGTTCCAGTCCAGGTACGGAGCGTGGAACTCCCGGGGCGCGTCCATCACGTGGAACACCAGCCGGGTCTCGGCCAGCACCTGGCTCATGAACTCGTTCACCCGCGCACTCCCGGCCAGACCGGCCACGGCCTGGTGGAAACGCATGTTCGCCGTCCCCATCCGCCACCAGTCCTCGCGTCCGCGCGCGGCCTCGCCCTCGTCCACGGCCGCCCCGACCAGCCGGACCGCCTCCTCGTCCGGGGCCACCGCGCCCCGCAGCGCGGGGAGCTCCAGGGAGCGGCGCGCCTTGAACAGGTCTCGGACGTCCTCACTGGTCGGCAGGCCGACGAACACTCCCCGGTGCATCTGGTGCACCAGCAACCGCTCGCGCACCAGCAGCCGGAACGCCTCGCGCAGGGTGTTGCGGGATACTCCGAGCTCCTCGCACAGCCGCTCCTCCGACAGGCGCTGTCCCGGCGGGTACACGCCGTCGATGAGGGACTCGCGGAGCAGTTCCGCGACCCGCTCGGCCTGCGTGGGCAGCGGGGGGAGGAGGCGCGTGCGGCCGCTGGTCCGGTCGGTGCGGGCGTCCGTGGCCGTCACAGGTGCTCCTTAAGGGGACTGGCGTCTGTTACTTCATTGTCACCGACGCGGAGCACTCCCGGGAGAGCGGGGAGCCCGCAGAAGTCGGTTCATCGGACCGGTGGACCGTGGTGCGGTCCCCGAACGGGTTCCCACACGGGTTTCCCGCCGCACCGCTTCGCGTGCACGGCGCGTCCGCTCCACCCCGCCACCGCGCGGCTCCACCGCCACTGACCGGCCCCCGCGCGGCTCGCGGGTGAGCCCTCCACGCGTCCAGTGAGTTCCGGGCAGGAGTGCGCATTCCTGTGCGGCTTCCGCGCGGTTTCCGCGGGGCCTTTCGGGCGGCTGAGCCTTTCGCGCGGCTTCCGTGGGTCCTCGGGGGCCTTGGGGTCCTCGGGGTTCTCGGGCGAGGACGCGCACGGCCCGGCGCGGCTTCGTCCACGGGCTCGCGGACGCGCATTCTGGAGGTTCCTCCGATGACGCTCCTGGGCAGGGTGGGGCGAAGAGATACTTCTGCAACCCAGGTGACCTGGGTTTTTTACATGCCGGATCTTTACCCGTCTCGTTGGATTGAAGTATCGTTCAACAATCCAACGATGGCGCGGTCGGTTATCGCGTCACCGACCCACATCGGACCCCTTGGAGTGACCCATGGGTGACACACCCCCCGCACCCACGAAGGTGCGCCCCCGTGTCGGGCGGATCGCGATCAGCAGCAGCCTGCTGGGTGCGATGTTCCTCATGGCCACCAGCGCCATCGGCCCCGGCTTCATCACCCAGACCACCACGTTCACCGCTGAGCTGGGCGCGACCTTCGCGGTCGCCATCCTCATCTCGATCCTGGTCGACATCGCGGTCCAGCTGAACATCTGGCGCGTCATCGGCGTCGCCAACACCCGTGCCCAGGACCTGGCCAACAAGGTCGTCCCCGGCGCGGGCTACCTGCTGGCCGCGCTCATCGTCTTCGGCGGCCTGATCTTCAACGTCGGCAACCTCGCGGGCACCGGCCTGGGCCTGAACGCCATGGTCGGGTTCGACACCCGGCTCGGCGCCGTCCTGTCCGCGGTCCTGGCCGTGGTCATCCTGGCCGTCAAGAGGCTGGGCGTGGCCCTGGACCGCGTCCTGGTCGTGCTGGGCGTGGCCATGATCGCGCTGACCGTCTACGTGGCCTTCGTGTCCCAGCCCCCGGTCGGCGAGGCCCTGCGCCAGGCCGTCCTGCCCGAGCGGTTCGGCGCGGACGTCTTCCTGGCCACCGTCACCATCATCGGCGGCACCGTCGGCGGCTACATCACCTACGCGGGCGTGCACCGCCTCGTCGAGACGGGTCAGGGCGGACGCGAGAACGTCCGCGCCATCACGCAGACCTCCGTGACCGGCATCATCGTCACCGGCGTCATGCGCGTGGTGCTGTTCCTGGCCATCCTCGGCGTCGTCGCGGGCGGCGCCGACATCCTGGCGTCCGCCAACCCCTCCGCCGAGGCCTTCCGCCAGGCCGCGGGCGAGGCCGGTGTGCGCCTGTTCGGCGTCATCCTGTGGGCCGCGGCGGTCAGCTCCGTCATCGGCGCCTCCTACACCTCGATCTCCTTCGTCACGACCTTCCACCCGTGGCTGGAGAAGCGCCGGGGCCTCCTGGTCACCGTCTTCATCGGTGTCTCGCTGGCGATCCTGCTGCTGTCCGGGCAGGCCCCGAACACGCTGCTGATCCTGGCCGGAGCCCTCAACGGCGTGATCCTGCCGGTGGGCCTCGGCATCCTGCTGTGGGTCGCGGCCCGCCGCTCCGGCGACCTGCTGGGCGGGTACCGCTACCCGCGCTGGCTGATCGTCATCGGCGTCGCCGCCTGGGCGCTCACCGTGTACATGGCCATCGGCTCCCTGGGCGGCATCGCCGACCTCTGGCAGTAACCCGCCGGGCGCGCCCTTCCACCGTCCCCCACCCCCGCCCCGCCCGGACCGCCACCCGGGCGGGGTAGGGGAACCCCGCAAGGGGCAACACGAAAGAACGAGGAGCACCGACGTTGCGCATCGACCTCAACTCCGACCTCGGCGAGAGCTTCGGCCGCTGGGAACTCGGCGACGACAAGGCACTGCTGTCCATCGTGACCAGCGCCAACGTCGCCTGCGGCTTCCACGCCGGTGACCCGTCCGTGCTGCGGCGCACCACGCTCGACGCCGCCGCCGGGGGAGTGGCCGTCGGCGCGCACGTGGGCTACCGCGACCTCGCCGGGTTCGGCCGCCGCTTCCTCGACGTGCCGCCCGCCGAGCTGACCGACGAGGTGGTCTACCAGATGGGGGCCCTGTCGGCGTTCACCCGCCTGGCCGGGGACCGGATCCGCTACGTCAAACCGCACGGCGCCCTCTACAACACGATCGTGCACCACGAGAAGCAGGCCGCCGCCGTGGTCGCCGCGGTGCGCGAGTTCGACCCCGCCATGCCCGTGCTGGGCCTGCCCGGATCGCAGTTCCTGCGCTTGGCCGAGGAGGCCGGGCTGCCCACGCACCGCGAGGCCTTCGCCGACCGCGCCTACACCCCGGAGGGCACGCTGGTCTCGCGCCGCGAGCCCGGCGCCGTCTTGCACGACCCGGCCGCCATCGCCGAGCGCTGCCTGCGCATCGCCCACGGCGAGCCGGTCGAGGCCGTGGACGGCACCCGGATCGTCATCGAGGCCGACTCCCTGTGCGTGCACGGCGACAGCCCCGGCGCGGTGGACATCGCCCGGGCCGTGGCCGACCGGCTGCGCGCCGAGGGCGTCACCCTCGCGCCGTTCACCGGGGAGGCCGCGTGACCCCTGCCGGGAGGAGGGGGCTCCCGACCCTCGCCGAGGAGGCGCCGTGCGTGTCCTGACGTGCGCGGACAGCGGTGTGCTCGTGGAGGTCGCCGACCTCGCCGAGGTGATCGCGCTGCGCGCCGCGCTCCGGGCGCGGCCGATTCCCGGGGTCACCGACGTGGTTCCGGCCGCCCGCACGCTGCTGCTGCGGATCGAACCCGGCACCGACCCCGACGGGGTCGCCGCCGCGGTCACCGGACTGCCGCTGGCCCCCGGGACCGGACCGGACTCCGGGGACACCGTCACCATCCCGGTGTTCTACGACGGCGAGGACCTCGACGACGTCGCCGGGCTGACCGGCCTGACCAGGCGCGGGGTGGTCGAGGCGCACACGAACGCCACCTGGACGGTCGCGTTCTGCGGCTTCGCCCCCGGGTTCGGCTACATGGTCGGCGACGACCCGCGCCTGAACGTGCCCCGGCGCGGTGAGGCGCGCACCCGCGTGCCCGCCGGTTCGGTGGCCCTGGCGGGGGAGTTCGCGGGGGTGTACCCGCGCAGCTCGCCCGGCGGATGGCAGCTGCTGGGCCGCACCGAGGCCCCGATCTGGGACCTGGACCGCGACCCGCCCGGCCTGCTGCGGCCGGGGGTGCGCGTGCGCTTCACCGACGCGGAGGCCTCATGAGTACGCGTGTCGGGCCCACCCGGACGGGACCCGACCGCGAACAGGGGCGGGAACGCGACCAGGGACGGGAACGGGGAAGGAACGCGGTGGCGGGTCGGGGAACAGCGTCGGAACGGGGCGAGGGGACCGCGGCGCGCACCCCGACCGCCGCCAGGGGGCGTTCGGCCCTGGAGGTCGTGGCCACCGGACCCATGACCACGGTCCAGGACGCGGGCCGCTTCGGCCACGCCGACCTGGGCGTGGGCCGCTCCGGCGCCGCCGACGCCCACTCCTACGCCCTGGCCAACCGCCTGCTCGCCAACCCCGCGGGGGCCGCCGCCCTGGAGGCCACCCTGGGCGGGCTGCGCGTGCGGGCCCGCGGGCCGGTGACCGTCGCCGTCACCGGGGCCGAAACCCCGCTGCGGGTGGACGGGCGGGGCGCCGCCGCCAACACGGTGCTGCACCTGTCCGACGGCGCGGAGCTGACCATGGGCGTGCCCGACCGCGGACTCCGCTCCTACCTGGGCGTACGCGGCGGGGTGGACGTCCCGCCGGTCCTGGGTTCGCGCAGCACCGACGTCCTGGCCGGGCTGGGCCCCGACCTGCCCGTGCCCGGAGCGCTGCTGCCGGTCGGCCCCGCGCCCGCGGACTTCCCGAACGCGGACCACGCCCCCGTGCCGCCCGTCGGCGGACCCGAGGAGGTCCTGCGGGTGGTTCTGGGCCCGCGCGAGGACTGGTTCACCGAGGAGGCCGTCCGCACGCTGCTGTCGTCCGCCTACGAGGTCACTCCGCGCAGCGACAGGGTCGGCGCCCGCCTGTCCGGGCCCGTCCTGGAACGCGCCCGCTCCGGCGAGCTGCCCAGCGAGGGCATGGTCGCGGGGTCGCTCCAGATCCCGCCGGGCGGGGAGCCCGTGCTGTTCCTGGCCGACCACCCCGTGACCGGCGGCTACCCGGTGGTGGCCGTCGTGTGTTCGGCGGACCTGCCCAGGGCTGCCCAGGCACGCCCCGGCACCCGCCTGCGCTTCACCCTCTGACCGGCCGGGCCCCGCCGTTCCGGCGGGGTCCGGACACGACCGCGGACCCGGTTCCGTACCGGGGAACGGGCCGCGGCGCCGCGCGGGAGCCCCCGCACGGCGCACAGCGTTCCGCGCGGCGCGGGAACACCGCGTGCGGTGCGGGAACGCCGCCCGGGGACAACGGCGTTCCCGGGCGGTCCGGCAGCCGCGGGAACACCGCCCGTCCGTCCCACCCGGAACGAAAGGCAGAACCGAATGACCTCTCCGGCCGACCTCTCCCCGTCCCAGGCCCGCGCGCTGTTCCGCGACGGCCTGCGGGTCCCCACCTCCGGCTACAGCGCGGGCTACGCGCAGGCCAACCTCATCGCGCTGCCCCGCGAGGCGGCCTTCGACTTCCTGCTGTTCGCCCAGCGCAACCCCAAGTCCTGCCCGGTCCTGGACGTCACCGAGCCGGGACGGGTGGACGCCTCCGTCTTCGACGGCGACCTGCGCACGGACCTGCCCGCCTACCGGGTCTACCGCGACGGGAAGCTGGTCGAGGAGCGCACCGAGGTCACCGACCTGTGGCGCGACGACCTGGTGGCCTTCCTCATCGGGTGCAGCTTCACCTTCGAGACGCCCCTCCTGGAGGCCGGTGTGCCGGTGCGCCACATCGAGGCGGGCACCAACGTGGCCATGTACGCCACCAACCGGCCGTGCCGCCCCGCGGGCCGGTTCAGCGGTCCGCTGGTGGTGTCCATGCGGCCCATCCCCGCCGACCGGGTGGCCGACGCGGTGCGCATCACCTCGCGCTACCCGGCGGTCCACGGCGCCCCGGTGCACGTGGGCGACCCCGCCGCGCTGGGCATCGAGGACCTGGACAGGCCCGACTACGGTGACGCGGTCGAGGTGCGCCCCGGTGAGATCCCGGTCTTCTGGGCGTGCGGGGTCACCCCGCAGGCGGCCGTGACGGCCTCCGCCCCGGAGTTCGCCATCGGCCACGCCCCCGGCCACATGGCGGTCACCGACGTGCGCGACTCCTCCTACCAGGTGCCCTGACGTTTGTCGCCGGACCCCAGGGGTAGTCGCGGGCCCAGGGTCGAGCGACACGACGAACGAAGGGGAACGGTGTGAACAGCCGCGAGCAGCTCATCGCCTGGCTCAACGACGCCTACTCGATGGAGAAGTCCCTCGAGGAGACGCTGGAGAGGCACGCCAAGGACGCGGAGAAGGACCCCGAGGTCCACGCCCGCATCACGCGGCACATCGAGGAGACCCGTCAGCAGGCCGAGACGGTCAAGGGATGTATCGAGTCCCTGGGCGGCAGCGTGTCCAAGGTCAAGAGCGCCCTGGCCGGAATGATGGGTTCCGTGCAGGGCATGGCCAACAAGCCCGCGGGCGACACCATGGTCAAGAACGCCCTCTCCGACTACGCCGCCGAGCACTTCGAGATCGCCTCCTACCGGGCGCTGATCGAGGGCGCCCGCGCGCTCGGCGAGGAGCAGATCGCCCTCAAGCTGACCGCCATCCTCCAGCAGGAGGAGGACATGGCCCGCTTCCTGGAGCAGAAGCTCCCGGGCGCGGTGCGCACCGCCCTGGCCGACGCCGAGCGCTGACCGCGCCGCGGGCCGAACCCCGAGTGACAGCACCCGGACGCCCCGGAGGAGGCAGCGCCTCTTCGGGGCGTCCGCGTGGCGGGCCGTGCCCTCGCGGGTCGACCCGTCCCGGGCGCGGGGTACGTCCGGTCGGTCGGGGGCACGGCGAGCCCGCACGGTCGGTGACACCGCCTTCGCGACGGCGGCGCACCGGCCCTCGGGAACAGGGGCCCTCGGGAACCCCCGGGAAGAGGCCAAGACACCCAGGGAGGCGTCCATGACGGCATCCGCGCACGCGGGGGCGCGACCGCCGACGGCGCACGGCCGCAACACGGCCGCGGGCGTCCTGCTCGGGCTGGGCACGGTGGCGTTCGTGGACGAGGTGGTCTTCCACCAGCTGCTGCACTGGCACCACTTCTACGACCTCTCGACCACCGGCGTCGGCCTGGTGTCGGACGGGCTGTTCCACGCCTTCAGCTGGTTCGCCACGGTGGCCTCCCTGCTCATGGTGGCCTCCCTGCGCCGGGAACGCCGCTTCCGGGGGCTGGCCTTCACGGCGGGCTGGCTGACCGGGGCGGGGTCCTTCCAGCTCTACGACGGGCTGGTCCAGCACAAACTCATGGGCCTGCACCAGATCCGCTACGGCGTGAACCTGGTGCCCTACGACCTGACCTGGAACATCCTCGCCGGGACACTGCTGGTCGCGGGCGTCGCGCTGTGGACCCTGTCCCGGAGGCGGACACGCGGGGCGTCGGGCGCCGATCCCGGGCGGGCCTGACCCGTGGACCACCGCGGGCACGAACCCGCCACCGCGGTCCCCGGCCTCCTCGCTCCCGGCGCGTGGGCCGTCCTGGCGCTGGTGTGCGCGGCCCTGGCGGTCTACGCGGTCGCGGCGCTCCTGCCGAGCCGCCGGGGCGGGGCCTGGCCCTGGATCCGCGTCCTGGCCTGGGCGGCGGGGTGCGCGGCCGTGGGGGCGGCCCTGGTGGGCCCCCTGGCCGAGCGGGCCCACCACGACTTCGCCGCCCACATGGCGGGGCACGTCCTGCTGGGCATGCTGGGCCCGCTCCTGCTGGTCCTGGCGGCACCGGCCACTCTGGCCTTGCGGACCCTGCCGCTGGACGCCGCGCGCACCCTCTCCCGGGTCCTGCGGTCGGCGCCCGCCGCGTTCGTGACCCATCCGGTCGTCGCGGGCCTGCTCAGCGTCGGAGGCCTGTGGGCGCTGTACCGCACCGGCCTGTACGCCGCGACGCACACCGACCCGCTCCTGCACGCCCTGGTACACGCGCACGTGCTGGCCGCCGGATGCCTGTTCACCTTCGCGGTGCTGGGCGGACCCGACCCCGCGCCGCACCGGCTCCCTCCGCCGTGGCGGGCCGCCGCCCTGGTCGCGGCCGTCGCCGCGCACAACGTCCTGGCCAAGTCCCTCTACGCGGTGCCGCCTCCGGGGGTGCCCGCCGAACAGGCCCATGCCGGAGCCCAGCTCATGTACTACGCCGGTGCGCCGGTGGAGATCGCGTTGATCTTCCTGGTGTGCCGACCCTGGCTGCTTCCCCGGCCGCGCCCGGAACCCGGGCGGGTCCGCCTCAGGACTCCCGCGGGGGAGGAGCGCCTTCGTCGGGGGTGGGTCGTCCGCCGTCGGTCTGCTGGCCCCGGATGAGGCGACCGCGGCGACCGCGACCGGAGCCCCGGCCGGGGCCGCCGCCCCCGACCTCGGGGCCGGAGCCCTGATCGGGACCAGAGCCACCGTCCCGGCTCCCGCTGCCGCCGGTCCGGTCCTGCTCCGCCCGGTCCCCGTCCCGTCCGGTCCGCTCCCCGCCGCCCTGCGCGGCCCCCGGACGCTGACGGCCGCTCTTGCGCGAGTAACCCGCCTGGCTCGCGTACAGCGACTTGGAGACCCGGGAGGCGTCGCCGGTCCGGGTCATCCCCGCCATCCGCCGCAGTTCCTCCATCTGCGCGAGCACCTCCGGCGGCGGAGCCGCCGCACCCGCCCCGGCGGGCGCCGCCGGCACGTGGCCGGCCAGGTCCGTCCGCGCCTCCTCCAGCAGACCCGCGGCGCCGAAGCGGTCGCCCCGGCGCATGGCCTCGCTGGCCCTCCTCTTGGCGGTCTGCGCCCGTTGCAGGACCTCCTCGGCGCGCACCTCGGGCCGGGGCACCCGTTCGTCGGCCGCGTCCCGCGCGACCACGTCGAGTTCGACGGACAGGGACACGGTGCAGGTGTCCAGCGTGGCCGGGTCGGCGTAGGCGACCTCCAGCGCGGCGACGGTGCCCGGCGCGGACAGCCCGCGGACCTCCATGCGCAGCAGCAGACGGCGCCGCTCCCCGGAGTGGAAGTCGCCCAGCTCGACCACCACCGATCCGTCCGCGAGCCGGTGGGAGGGCATCTCGCCCACCACGGAGACGGAGCGCAGGAGCGGGCCGGACGGAACCCGCAGCGACACGGCCTGGGCCGTCTTGGCCAGCAGGTACTCGGCCTCCCGGGCAATCAGGCCGCCCGCGGTGTCGGGGTCCTCGGCGAACAGGGCGCTGCCCGCGCCGCCGTCGGCCACCGCGCCCAGCAGCTCCTCGTCGTAGCCCAGGCCGTACCCCAGGGTCGTGGTGGTGACCCCGTGGGCGTAGGCGTCGGCCGCCACCTGCCGGAGCAGGTCGTGGTCGGTGACGCCCTGGTTGGCGTGCCCGTCGGAGATCAGCAGCAGCGTGCCGCCCCGGCCGGCTCCGGCGCGGCGGGCCTCCTGCACGCCGCGCAGCAGCCCGCTGGACAGGTCGGTGCCGCCCGACGCGTGCAGCCCGGAGATCAGGCGGCGCACCCGCACCTTGTCCTCCAGCGGCCCGCAGGGCACCTCGACCCGGGCCTGGTCGTTGAAGGACACGAGTCCGAAGTTGTCGGAGGGCGCGAGCCGCTCCACCAGGGAGAGCAGCGCGCGCACCGCGCCGTCCAGGCGTCCTCCGCCCATGGACCCGCTGCGATCCAGCACGACCTGGAGGGTCGCGGGCGGGCGTTCGGTGTCCTCCTCGCGTTCGGGGGCGGTGATGTCGACCAGGACGGACACGGCGTCGTCGGTGTCCCGGGGGACGGCGTCGAAGTCCAACAGCGCTGACAGGTGCATGCATGCTCCGGGGGGTCGGGTGTGTGGCCCTCCAGCCTAGGAAGCGGCGACGACGTTCGCGCGGTCCGGCGTGGCCGGATGGGGCCATCTCCGGGCCGCGCGTCCGACCCCGCCCCCCGGCAGGGCTCGGTGCGGGCCCGCCGCCACGCGACCGGGGCGACCCTCGTCGGTGCGGGGTGCGGGGTGCGGGGTGCGGGGTGCGGGGTGCGGGGTGCGGGGTGCGGGGTGCGGGGTGCGGGGTGCTGTGGGCTTCAGATCCGGCGCAGGCCCAGACGGCGCAGCTCCAGGGCGGCCAGCGCCTCCACGGTTCCCCGGTCACCGGAGCGCCAGGCGCCCGCCGGGTCCTCGTGCGTACCGGCCAGCCGGGAAGGGGACGCCGAGGTCAGGGCGCGCAGGGCCAGCAGCCGGGACCGGGCCTCGGGCGCGAGCCCGCGCAACCGCCTGGCGGCGCTGGCGTGGCGCACCCACCGGGCGCGCAGGGGCAGCCAGGTGGCGGCGAGCAGCAGCAGCGGGAGCGCGGCGGTCAGCAGCGGCAGCGTCAGCGCGAGCGAGGCCACCGTCTCCTGGAAGGAGGTCCCGGCGGCGGTGAGGGACTCGCCGGTCTCGCTCATGCTGGTGAACGGGGTGGCCAGGGCCTCCCCGGCCAGGGGCACCTGCCGGGCCTGCTCGGCGGCGGCGTTCATGTGCTCGCTGAAGCCCTCGCCCGTGCTCACCATGAGTTCGCCGGGGCGGCTGAGGGCCATGAGGGTCTCGTGCAGCGCCAGCGCCGCGCTGACCCACGCGTACACCCAGGCGGCGGCGAGCAGGTCGGAGGCGAACTGGAGGAACGCGCGCACGGGGTACTCGGCGTAGAGCTTCACGGGGGCCTTCCGGGGTGAGGGGCGGGCGTGGGCGAGTACCCACGGTCCCCCGTTACCCGTTCGGAGCCTCCTCACGCCGCGAACCGCGCAGCCACGGGGGTTCCGCGCCCGTGGCCCGCTCGTGCGCGCCCGCGTCCCGCTCCGGGCCGTACGCCGCACCGACCACCCCACCGGGAAAGGCCCGGACCCGGTTCCGTGTGCCGTACCGGCGAGCCCCGCGGGGCGCCTCCCCGTTGTGGAGGTTCGCCGCCCGTGTCCCCGGCCAGGGGCTCCGGGCCCCGAACGGGTTCAGGCCGAGTCCGGTGTGCCCCGGAAGGTGCGCCGGTAGGCGCTGGGGGACACGCCCAGTTCGGCGTGCATGTGCTGGCGCAGCGACGCCGCCGTGCCGAAACCCGCCTCGTGCGCGACCCTGTCCACCGGCAGGTCCGACTCCTCCAACAGCTGCCGGGCCCGGTCCAGGCGCTGCTGGGCGACCCACTGACCGGGCGAGAGCCCCACCTCGTCGCGGAAACGGCGGGTGAGGGTACGCACGCTCACGGCCTCCTGGAGGGCCATCTCCCGCAGACCCGGCTGGAGGTGCAGGTGTTCCAGGGCCCAGGCGCGCGCCCGACCCGTCGCGGCACGCTCCGGCGCGGGCACGGGACGGCGGATGTACTGGGCCTGGCCGCCGTCGCGGTGGGGCGGGACGACGGTGCTGCGCGCCACCTCGTTGGCCACGGCGGTGCCGTGGTCGAGCCGGATCATGTGCAGGCCCAGGTCGATGCCCGAGGCGACCCCGGCAGCTGTCAGTACACGCCCGTTGTCGGTGTACAGCACGTCCGGGTCCAGGTCGATGCCGGGGTACATGGCGCGGAAGTAGCCCGCGGACTTCCAGTGGGTGGTCACGCGGCACCCGTCCAGGAGCCCGGCCGCGGCGAGCACGAACGCGCCGGTGCAGATCGAGGCCACGCGCGCGTTCGGCGGGATGCGCGCGACGGCCGCGGCCAGAGCCGGTGCGAGGGGGGCGTGCGGGCGTTCGCCGTAGTCCTCGTCGGCGGCGGGCAGGATCACCGTGTCCGCCTCGTCGAGGGCCTCCGGTCCGTGGGCCACGTTGATCGTGAAGTCGGTGTCGGTGCTGATCTCCCCCGGTTCCAGCGCGCAGGTGACGACCTCGTAGAGCAGCTCCCCGTCGGCGCTCCGGGCCTGGCCGAACAGGCGGTGGACGATGCCCGCCTCGATGGGCAGCAGGCCGTGCCGGACGAGGACGGCCACGCGGTGGCGGCCGGGCCGCGAGAAAATCCTCATGGCCTGATTCTTGCGCATGTTGGCTTTCGGGACACTGTCGGGGGAGGTGCCCGCGCAGGAGCCTGAGGCCATGGCCGAGAACACCGCTTCCGCGCAAGAGCCCGCACGCACGCCGTTCCACCGCGCCTGGCTGGTCGCCCTCGTCGCGTGCCTGACCATCGTCGCCGCGGCGGCCTTCGCCGCGATGCCCGGAGTCCTGACCGATCCCCTGCACGCCGAGTACGGGTGGTCCCGCGGGGCGATCGGTGCGGCGGCCTCGGTCAACATGCTCGTCTACGGCCTGATCGCCCCCTTCGCCGCGGCGCTGATGGACCGGTTCGGTGTCCGCGGGGTCGCCCTGACGGCCCTGGGCGCCGTCGTGGCGGGGGCCGGACTGACCCTCGTCATGACCACCGCCTGGCAGCTGACCCTCTACTGGGGGCTGCTCGTCGGCGCGGGCACGGGGTCACTGGCGATGACGTTCGCCGCCACGGTGGCCGACAACTGGTTCGTCCGACGCCGTGGGCTGGTCATCGGCGCCCTGACCGGGGCCAGCGCCTTCGGCCAGCTGGTGTTCCTCCCCGCGCTGGCCTGGATCGTGGACCACCGGGGATGGCGTCCGGCCATCGTGACCCTGGTGCTGACGGCGGGCGTCATGATCGTCCTCGTCGCCCTGGTGCTGCGGAACCACCCGGCCGACCTGGGGCAGCGCCCCTACGGTTCCCCGGTCTTCGTGGACAGGCCCCGGGCGGACCGGGGCGCGGCGCGCCGGACCGTGCGGGTCCTGTCCTCCTCGGTGCGCAGCCGCCGGTTCTGGCTCCTGGGCGGAGCGTTCGCGGTGTGCGGCGCGACCACCAACGGCATCATGTGGACCCATTTCGTACCCGCCGCCCAGGACCAGGGGATGGCCGTCACGGTCGCGGCGGCGCTGGTGTCGGCGATCGGCGTCTTCTCCCTGGCGGGGACGGTCCTGTCCGGATGGCTCACCGACCGGGTGGACCCGCGCCTGCTCCTGGTCGCCTGCTACGCGGGTCGGGGCGTGCTCCTGGCCGCGCTGCCCGTGCTGCTGGGGCCGGACGCCGGAGCGGCGATGGCGGCCTTCGTCATGGTGTTCGGCCTGCTCGACGTCGCGACGGTGCCCCCGACCATCCTGCTGTGCCGCCGGCTCTTCGGCGCCGACGGGGCCATCGTCTTCGGGTGGGTCAACGCCGTCCACCAGGGCGGCGCGGGGGCCATGGCGGTCTTCGGCGGCTTCGTCCGCGACGCGGGCGGAAGCTACGGGCCGGTGTGGCTGACGGGCGCCGCCCTGTGCGCCGTCGCCGCGATGCTGGCCTTCAGGGTGCCGCGCGGTACGGGCTCCGACCTCGCGGACGAGGGGCCCGGAGGGGCCCGTGACCACGAGCGGAGGAGGGTGTGAGCGCGATGGGGGACACCGGAACCCGGGGCGGCGCCGAGGGTCCCGCGGGCGCCGCTGCCGGGGTCGACCCGGGCACGGCCCGCGGGGCCGGGCGCCCGTCACCAGGGTTCTCCGCCGTGCTGGTGGTCCTCGCCGCCCTGGTGGCCTACGTGGGGTTCGCCGGGCTGGAGCAGGGACTGCGCGCGGCGCGCGGCGAGGGAGTACCGGGCGTGTTCACCGCGACGAGCATCACCTGCGTCCAGCACCCGGGGCACGAGTCGTGCACCTGCAACGGCACCTTCACCGGTGCGGGGGGAGGGGAGCCGCGCGGGGTCTACCTGCACGCGGCCGGGCGCGACACCTGCGAGGAGGGCGTGCGGATCCCGGCCGTGGACGCCGGGGCCGCCAACCGCGTCTACGGCCCCGACGGCTCCCGGGAGTGGATCCTGTCCTCGCTCGTCCTCGCGGCGTGCCCGGCCCTGGTCGGCGGTGTCGCGGCGAACTGGGTGCGCTACCTGCGGCGCGGACCGGCGAAGGAGTGACCGGCCCCGGACGCGGGCCGCCCCGGACGGACCCGGAGGCCCGCCCGGGGCGGTGGGAACCGGTGCCCGCACGAGGGACGGGAGGCGTACGGACACCGGGCACGGGCCGGGGGACGGGCTGGGCGTGTCCGGCCCGCGGTCGGCCGGGTGGACCGTCCGCCGACCGCGGCGAGCCGCTGACCGCGCTCGGATATCGCGGCGCGGGGTCAGCCGCGCGGTGCGCCCACGGGGGCGTGCCGGTCCTCGCCCTCCCCACCGGAGACGTCGGCGGTCCGCGACTCCCCGGCGGCCGTGTCGGAGCCGGCCGTCCTGGCCTCCTCGGCCTCCGAGCCGTCGCCCCCGGTTGTGCCGGAGGCCTCCGCGGCCCCGCCGGAACCCTCGGCGGGCTTGTCGTAGCTCATGAGGGCGTCCATGTCGATGCTGTCCGGGTTCCTCAGCGTGTGGGCGAGGCGCTCGCGGTCCAGGCCGCCGGTCCAGCGGGCGATGACCAGGGTGCCCACCGCGTTGCCGATGAGGTTGGTCAGGGCGCGGCCCTCGGACATGAAGCGGTCGATGCCGACGATGAGCGCGATGCCCGCCAGCGGGATCACGTCGCCGAACGCGGCCAGCGAGGCGGCCAGGGTCACCAGACCGGCACCGCTGACGCCCGCCGCGCCCTTGCTGGAGAGCAGCATGAACAGCAGCAGTCCGACCTGGGTCCAGACGGAGATGTCCGAACCGGTGGCCTGGGCGATGAAGATGGCGCCCATGGTCATGTAGATGGCGGTACCGTCCAGGTTGAAGGAGTACCCGGTCGGGATGGTCAGGCCCACCACGGACTTCTTGGCGCCCGCGGCCTCCAGCTTGGTCATCATGCGCGGCAGCACCGACTCGCTGGAGGAGGTGCCCAGCACGATGAGGAGCTCGTCGCGGATCAGGCGCACCAGGCGGAACAGGCTGAACCCGGCCAGGCGGCTGACGAGGCCCAGGACGACGACGATGAACAGGACACAGGTGACGTAGAAGCTGAGCATGAAGTAGGCGAGGCTGCTGAGCACCTGGCCGCCGTACTCGCCGATGGTGAAGGCCATGCCGCCGAAGGCGCCGACGGGCGCCGCGTACATGACGATCTTGATGACGCCGAACATGATGTGCGACATCGTGTCCAGGGCGCGGACGGCGGGCTCGCCGCGCCTGCCGAGCATGGTCAGGGCGCAGGCGACCAGGATGGCCAGGACCAGGACCTGGATCAGCTCGCCCTCCACGAACGCGGAGAAGAACGAGTCGGGGATCATGTGGAGGATGAAGCCGGAGAAACCGGTTCCGCCCGCCTCGGCCTCGGCGATGGTGTCCGCGGCGTCGGCCTCGTCGAAGGACACGTTCAGGCCCACGCCCGGACGCATGACGTTGACGGTGACCAGGCCGATGGCCAGGGCGATCACGGTCAGCGCGGTGAAGTACACCAGGGTGCGCAGGGCCAGCCCGCCCGCCTTGGCCAGGTTGCCCAGACCGGCGATGCCCACGACGACGGTGCAGAAGATGGTCGGGGCGATGACGACCTTGACGAGCTTGATGAACAGGTCGGCCAGCCAGCGCATGTCCGCGGCCCAGGTCGGGAAGAGCAGACCGACGGCGATGCCGAGCGCGATACCGACGAGCACCCAGAAGTACAGGTGACGGTAGATGGGCTTCTTGCGCCTGGGCGGTGCCTTGTCGGCACTCTGCCCGGGGGCGGCGGCGCGTCCGGGGCTCGGCATGGCCTTCTCCTCCAGGTCCTGTGTAGCGGGTCACAGGAACCTTCACGCCCGAGGCGCGTAACGGCCAACCCACGAGGGGGAAACTTAAGGTTTACCTGACATTTGGTCACTTTCGGTGGCATGGCCCCGCATTTCCTTTCACTGAGGGTGTTCGTGTGTCCGGGTGCTCGCGAGGACCGGTGGCTCCCTGTGAGGGACGTGGCGGGGATGGTCGGCCCGCCTGTGCCCGGAAGGTGCCCTGACCTGCGTTGACGCCGGTCTCCGGTTCGGCCGGTGGTAACGGAGAGTGGCCGCTCTGGTGGTGGGCTCACAACGCGGACAAGACTCGGGAGGGCGCCCCGCGCCGACGCCCCCGCGCTCAGCGCCCTCGTGCCGGACTCCGGTGCGCTGCTCCCCTCTGTGCCGGGCGCCCCCGTGCAGGAGCCCTCACGCCGGGCGGCTCCAGGCCCCGGCGGCCCCGGCCCGGCGGACGTACTCGGCGAAGTCCGAGGCCGGGCGGCCCAGCGCCTTCTCCACCCCGTCGGCGGGTTCGGCGTTGCGGCCGTCCAGGATCTCGCCGAACAGCTCGGTCAGCCCCCGGGCCACCTCCTCGGGCAGCCCCGCGGCGACCGCCCCGGCGACGAACTCCTCCGGCGGGACCCGGCGGCAGACGACGGGGTACCCGGCGGCCCCACCGATCAGACGGGTGGCCTCGGTGAACGTCAGTGCCCGGGGCCCGGTCAGCTCGTACAGCTCACCGGCGTGCCCGTCCTCCGTCAGCGCCCGGGCCGCGATCTCCGCGACGTCGTCGAGATCCACGAACGGCTCGGGCACGTCCGGCACCGGCAGGGCCACAGTGCCCTCCAGGACCGGCCCGAGCAGGAAGCTCTCGGAGAAGTCCTGCGCGAAGACCGAGCAGCGCAGCACGGTCAGGTCGGGGAACACACCGCGCACGGCGTGCTCCGCGCGCTCGGCCCCCTCCTCGCCTCGGCCCGACAGCAGCACCGCGCGCCGGACACCGCTCCGGGCGGCACGGGAGGCGAACGCGGCGACGGCCTCGTCGGCCCCGGGAAAGGCCAGGTCGGGGTGGTAGCACAGGTAGACGGAGGCGACCCCCTCCAGGACGGCGTCCCATGTGGCGGGTTCGTGCCAGTCGAAGCGGGGCCGGCCGGAGCGGGAGCCGACCCGGACGTCGGCGCCGTGCTCGCGCAGCAGGCGGGTGACGCGGCGGCCGGTCATGCCGGTGCCGCCGGTGACGAGGACGTGTTGTGTGGTCATGTCCCCCAGTCCACCAGCCGGGGGCTGGACGGAACATAGCCAGAACGCTGGTGTGCATAAGCGTCCGTCTGAATCCGGCGCGGTCCCCGCTGCCCTCGGACGCGGCCTCCTCGGAGGAGCCCGCGCGTTCGGCGGCAGAGCCCTGAGCCCCCGTCCGCGTCACTAGGGTGAGGCCGTGGACCCCCTCGTGCACCTCCTGGACGGACCACGCGCGCGCGGCGCCTTCACCCTGCGCACCGTCATGAGCCCGCCCTGGGGCATCGACATCCGCGACGAGGCCGCGCTCACCCTGGTCGTGGTCACCTCCGGGCGCGCCTGGGTGGCGGCGAGCGGAGAGGAGGCCGAGGCCGGTCCCGGCGACCTGGTGCTCGTGCGCGGCCCGGAGCCCTACGTGATCGCCGACAGCCCGGGCCGGGAGCCCACCGTCACCGCTCTGCCGGGTGCGCGGTGCGTGGCCCGCGACGGCGCGGAGGTCCACGTGTCCATGAGCCACGGCGTCGGCACCTGGGGGAACGACCCCGACGGCACCGACACCATGGTCGTGGGCGCCTACCTGGACGACAGCGAGGTCGGCCGCCTCGCCCTGGCCGCGCTGCCGTCGCTGGCGGTGCTCTCCGAGGGTCGGGTCGACCCCGCGCTGGTGGAACTGCTCGCACGCGAGATCACCACCGGCCACGTCGCCCAGACCAGCCTCAACGACCGGCTCCTGGACTGCCTGCTGGTGATGGCGGTGCGCGCCTGGCTGGAGGACAACCCCGACAGCGCGCCCAACTGGCTCACCGCCCGCAGCGACCCCGTCGTCGCGCGGGCGCTGGAGCTGGTCCACGAGCGCGTCGCCGACCCCTGGACGCTGGAGTCCCTGGCGGGGGAGTGCGCGGTCTCCCGCGCGACCCTGGCCGCGCGCTTCCAGCGGGCCGTTGGTACCCCTCCGATGACCTACCTGCGCACCTGGCGGCTGACGGTGGCCTGCGACCTGCTCACCGCCAGCCCGGGGCTGGGCCTGGAGGCCGTGGCCGCCCGGGTGGGCTACGGGAGCGCGTTCGCGTTCAGTTCCGCGTTCAAGAACCACACGGGCGCGAGCCCGTCCGCGTATCGGGCCGCCCGGGCCGAACGCGTGCCGTAGGAGGCCTGACGCGGTCCCGAGCCACGTGGTTGGGTAGGTGTCCCCGAGACCCCGGGACCAGGGCACGGTAGAAGGGGGACGCGATGACCGACAGGACCCAGGCGTTCGACCAGCTCAGCGAGGGTTATCGCCGTTTCCGGCCGGGATACCCCCGTTCCCTGCTCGACCGGTTGCGCGCCCACGTCCTCGCCGGTGAGCGGAGTTCCTGGCCCGAGCCCTGGCTCCTGCTCGACGTCGGCGCGGGGACGGGCATCTCCACCCGCGCCCTGCGCCACGTCTTCGGCCCGGATCCTCGTGTGGTCGGCGTCGAGCCGGGGCGTTCCATGCGGGCCACCGCCACCGGGGAACCCGACGGGGCCGAGTACGTGGACGGCCGTGCCGAGGAGGTCCCCTTCCCCGACGCGTCGGCCTCCCTCGTGCTGGCCGCACAGGCCGTCCACTGATTCGACCGGTCGGCCTTCTATGCCGAGGCCGCGCGCCTGCTCCTGCCCGGCGGCACCGTCGCGGTCCTCAACAACGACCGCGACTGGACGGCCAGTGCGTTCGTCGACGCCCACGAGAGCCTGATGGAGGAGTACGGCGACCACTACCGGCGCGACTACCGCGCCTACGACACCGTCGCCGAGATGGAAGCCCGGGAGGGCCTTTCCAACGCCACCGAGTTCACCACCGCCTGGACGCGCGAGCTCGACACCGCTGGCTTCGTCGGGAGCGCGCTGTCCTCCAGCAGGATGGCCGCCGTGGTCCGCAACATCGGCGAGGAGCGCACCCGGGCCGCCCTCACCGAGCTCGTCGCCGCGCACTTCCCCGACGGGAACGTGCGCGTCCCCTACGTCACGCGGCTCCACCTGGCCCGCCGGACGCCGTAGCCGCACACCGGTGTCCGCTCAAGGCCGAAGTCCGGCTGCTCCAGGTCACGGTTTCGGGCGACACATCGCAGGGGCGTCCCCGAGGCCAACACGGTTTGGCGCAACGAAGCGGCGGGCGCGCGGGGGAGTTCGGCGGCGACGTCCTCACACGTGCCGTGCACGGAACTTCCAGGGCCTTTGCCGAGGGCGGCGTTCAGGGCATGAGCGGAGCGGCGCGGCGGGCCAGTTTCCCGTCTGCGCACCTCAGAACCGCCTGGAGGTATGCGGTGCCGTTGTCGTCTGGGACGAGGGCGAGCACCCGATGCCTGGACTGGGTGTGCTCGCAGTGGAACTGGCGGGGAGAGGGAAGCGGAAGCCCGCTATCGGACATGGTCCGACCCCACAGCGAATACCGCGCCTTATCGAGCGCAGGAGCGTGGGACTCCGCTGGTGGGTGAGGTACGGCCACGCCCCCGGACGGACGGAGGGAGAGGAACCGCTGGTGCCCCCGATGCGATCAGCGACCCGTGCCGGCCAAGACCCATGCTGTCCGTCTCATGTGGATGCGGCCAGGCTTCCGTAACGGTCAGCCGAGCCGCTTCTTGAAGCCGACGTGGGAGGCGGTGTACCCCAACCGCTCGTAGAAGCGGTGGGCGTCCTCCCGCGAGGCGTCCGAGGTCAGCTGGAGCATGGCGGCTCCCCGGCGGCGGGCCTCCTCCTCGGCCCAGGCCAGCAGGTCGGTGCCCAGGCCGCCGCCGCGCACGTCCGAGTGCACCCGCACCGCCTCCACCTGGGCGCGGGTCGCGCCCCGGTGGGACAGGCCCGGCAGGAACGTCAGCTGGAGGGTTCCCACCACCCGGCCCCCGCGGCGGGCCACCGCCAGGAACTGGTGCGGGTCGGCGTCGATCACCTCGAAGGCCGCCAGATAGGGGGCCAGGTTCCCGGGATCCTCGCGCCGGGCGCCCAGTTCGTCGTCGGCGAGCATGGCGACGATCGCCGCCACGTCCTCGGCGCGGGCCCGGTCGATGGTGATGCCCTCGTTCAAGGGTGCTCCGTTCGTCGTCAGGCGTTCCGGCGCTGCCGGACGCGGTCGCCGGGCCCCGCCCCGAGCGGTTCCGGGGGAGCGGGGGTCCGGCCCTCCGGAGCGCTCGCCCGCGGCGCGGGCGGGGTCGGTCCGGGGCGGGGGATTACGGGAACAGCAGCGCGGCCACGGCTTCGAGGTCCGCCACCACGGTGGTCGCGTGCGCGAGGTCCCCGGGGGCGGTCGTGGAGGCCACGGCCACCACGGGCATGCCCGCGTCCAGGCCGGAGCGGACGCCGCTCACGGAGTCCTCCACCACCACGCACCGCCCGGGGGAGACCCCCATGCGTTCGGCGCCCAGCAGGTACGGGGCCGGGTGGGGCTTGCCCCGGGCCACCTGGTCGGCGGTCACCAGCACGCGGGGGAGGGGCAGCCCCGCCGTCGCGATCCGCGAACGCGCGATCCGGTCGCTCCCGGACGTGACGATCGCCCATGGGCGTCCGTGCGCGTCGAGTTCGGTCAGGAGTTCGCGTGCGCCGGGCACGCCCCGGACGCCGTCCCCGGCGGCGGCCTCGTGGTCCTCGATCCGCGGCGCCTCGGCCAACGGGTCCAGGTGCGGGGCGAAGAGGCGGGCCAGATCCACGTCGGTCCGCCCGTGGTGGTGTTCGAGCACCGCGCCGACGTCCAGGCCGCGTTCCACGGCCCACGCGGTCAGCCCCGCGCGGATGCTCGCCGTGGAGTCCACCAGCACGCCGTCCAGGTCGAACAGCACGGTCGCCTCGTCGTAGCCGCCCACGTCACTCCCTCGTCCGCTTCTCGCCAGGCACTCCAGGGTGCCATCCGCGACCGCCGGGGCGTCGGCGGCGGTACCCCTGCCGGACCGCCGGGAGCGGGGGCCGGCCGGATCCGGCACGGCGACCGGCCGTCTTCCGCCCGTCCGACGAGGACGCGCCTGGAGACGGGTGCGCCACCACGGGCATGTCAATTACAGTTGACCCATGGACGCCGAACAGCTGACCGCCCTCGCCCGCACCACCGGAGCCGACGACCCGCTGGTGGGCCTGGACGCCACCGTCCAACTGCGCAGGGAGATGGAGCGGGTCGAGGCCGTCCTCGTCCGCCGCGCCCGCAACCGCGGCTCCACCTGGGCCGAGATCGCCGGGGTGCTCGGCGTGTCCAAGCAGGCCATCCACAAGAAGTACGGAGGCCGCGGGCTCTTCGGCGGGCAGGAGTAGGAACGCCGCACCGGACCGGCACCGCCGGTCGGCGCGGCGCCCTCTGTCAGCGCAGTGCCGCCGCGAACCGCTCCATCCGCTCGCCGAAGCCCTCCGCGTCGCCGAACCACACCGCCACCGCGTCCGCTCCGGCGGCGGTCAGCTCCCGGAACAGCCCGACGGCGCGTTCGAACTCCTCCTCGCCACCGGACCAGGCGATCCGCATTCCCGCGCGCACCGGCCGCGGGGTCAGCTCCCGCAGCCGGTTCCGGGCCTCCACGAACCCCGCCGTGTCCAGTCCCACGCCCTGCCACACGTCGGCCCACTCGGCGGCCCGCCGCAGCGCCCGGTCGGACGTGCCGCCCACCATCACGGGTACGCGCCGCGCCGGACGGGGCGCGAACACCCCGCGTTCGTAGGAGTGGAAGCGCCCCTCGAACGGACCCTCGCCCTCGAACAGGTGCCGTAGCAGCCGCAGCGTCTCGTCGGTCCGGGCGCCGCGCGTGGCGAAGTCCGACCCCACGGCCTCGAACTCCTCTCGCGACCAGCCGGTCCCCACGCCCAGGACGAAGCGCCCCTCGGACAGGGCGTCCAGGGTCGCCACCTGCTTCGCCAGCACGAACGGGTCGCGCATCGGCGCCACCAGCACCGACGTGCCCAGCCGGATTCGCCGGGTCAGGGCAGCCAGGTGGGCCAGGGCCACCAGCGGCTCGTACACGCCGCCGAAGGTGCGGCCGTACGGCGCGGGCGGCAGCAGGTGGTCGGGCAGCCACACCGCGTCCACGCCCAGCTCCTCGGCGCGAACCCCCAGTTCGACGAGGGTTCTCGGGGACATCTGCGCGGACTCGTCGGGCAGGACCACCTGGAGGGGCGTTCCCGTGATCGGTTCGGTCAACTCGCTCATGGAGTGACGGTAGACGGTGCCACCGGTGTGAGGGCGAGGACGGGCCAGATATTCCTGCACCGTCCTCGCCGGAACGCCGGAACGCCGGAACGCCGGAACGCCTACCGGGGCGAGGGCAGGGACACCTCGACCAGCACCGCCCTGTGGTCGGTGCCGGTCACCTCCACGACCTCCAGGCCGTCGACGCCCATCCGGGGGTGCACCAGCACGTGGTCGATGGCCAGGCCCGGCACCGCCCGCCCCACCGGCCACGTGGGCTCCAGCCCCTCGCCCAGGACCGCGGCCGAGCTCAGGTACCCCGCGTCCAGGACCTCGCGCAGCGCCGCGTGGTCGAGCGTGGCGTTGAAGTCCCCGGCCAGGACCCGCATCGTGTCCGGGTCGCCCGCCTCGGCCAGGCCCTCCAGCTCCCCGCGCCAGGAGGCGGTGTAGGCGGGGGACAGCGGCGGCGGGACGTGCACCGACGTCACCTCCAGCACGTCGTCCTCCCCGTCCCCGTCGCCGTCCTCGGGCAGCCGCACGACGGCGGTCGGCATCGCGAACGTGTTGTGTCCCGCCTCCCCGCCGCCGGTGTCGGTGAGCGGGAAGGCCGAGTGGACGGTGCTTCCGTGCACGCCCCGGGGGTCGGAGCGGTCGACGGCGTGCGGCAGCAGGCCGTCCAGCCCGGCGGCGGACAGCTCGCGCACCAGGTCGGGGGTGACCTCCTGGAGGGCGAGCACGTCCACCTCCCGGTCGCGCACCAGCGACACCACCCGCGCCGCGTCGGCGCCGCCGCCGAGCATGTTCAGGGTCATGATCCGCACGACCGGACCGCCCGCCGAGGTCACGCCGAACGGCACCGCGCGGGGCACGACCACGGCGGCCAGCGCCAACGTCACCGCGGTCAGGACCGCCATGGACCCCCAGCGCCGCAGCAGTCCGGCCACCACCGCCGCCAGGGGCGCGGCGGCCAGCACGTAGGGCGCGAAGGCCAGCGCGGGCACCAGGGGCCAGCCCCGTTCCAGGCCCAGGACCCGCAGCAGGGCGAACACGGCGAACCCCGCGGCGGCCAGCGTGACCAGGACGGTCACCGCGGGGGAGCGGCCGGGGACCCCGGAGGCCCCGCCGCCCGCCGGTTCCGTGCCGCTTCCCGGTGCCTGTACGCGTTCCATCGCCGTCCTCCCCGGAGCGGACGCCGCCGTCCGCCCTTCACCGGGTTAGGACTACACCACCGCGGCGGGGGTTCGGGGCGCTGACGTATCCGACCCCGGCGGCACCGAGCCCCCGGGCGCCCCCTCAACAGGCGCGGGCGGCCGCCACCAGGCGCCGGTGCACCTCCTCCAGGCACGGGTTGTCCGCCACCCCCGGGCGCCGTACCAGGTACAGCGTGGTGACCGGCGGCTCCTCCGGGGCCAGGAGCTCCACCAGGCGCCCCTCGGCCAGCGTCTCCCGGCACAGGTGGCGCGGCAGCACCGTCACCCCCGCCCCCGCCGTGACGGCCGACACCACCCCGCGCAGGTCGGGCGCGGTGACCGCGGGTGCACACGTCAGCCGCACCCCGAACACCTGCCGCCAGTAGCGGCGCAGGACCGACAGCTCGTCGTCGTGGGCCACCAGCGGGACCGCGCACAGCGCGGAGGCGCCCTGGCGCAGGAGCCGGTCGCGGCCGATCCGGTCCGCCCACGCCGGCGACGCCACCAGCACGAACTCCTCGTCGGCGAGGGGTTCGGCGACCAGGGTCCGCCCCCGCGGTCGCACCGCGGAGACCACCAGGTCGTGCCGGTCCCGGCGCAGCTCCTCCAGCAGGTCCTCGGCCGGGCCGGTGCGCACGCGCAGCCGCAGGCCGCCCTCCACCAGGGGCGCGAGCGCGGGCAGCACCAGCGCGTGCAGCGCCTCGGCGGGGCCCGCCACGCGCAGCGGCGCGGGCGACGCGGACGCGCCGCCGCCGTCGCGCCCGGCGACCACCTCCAGCGCGTCCAGGGGCCCGGCCACGCGCGCGGCCAGGTCGTTGGCCTCGGCGGTCGGGGCCACCCCTCGGGGCAGCCTCTCGAAGAGGGGGTGTCCGAGCCGCCGCTCCAGGGAACGGATCTGGGTGGTGACCGTGGGCTGCGACAGACGCAGCAACTGCGCGGCGGCGGTGAAGGACCCCGACCGGTGTACCGCCAGGAAGGTCCTCAACTGCTGCAGATCGAGCGGCCCGCCGGGCGGCGGATCGGCCGCCGTGCCCGAACCATTGACATTCCTATAGCTCACCTCGCCGATTTTATTGGTCGGTGAATGGGTGGTCGGACTAGATCGTTGATGGGGGTTTGGTGTCCTGGTCAGTGGTCGTAAGCGATCAATGACCGCTTGACCGGGGCACCCACCAGCCAGTTGTGCCAGATCGCGGCGTTGAGCGCGCAGATACGCTGGCACACCCTGGCCCACAGCCCCTCGCTGGTGCGCGCGGCGTGGCGTTCCAGACCGAGTTGGTTCTTCAACGTCCAGATGACGGCCTCGATCCGCTGCCGCAGCCAGGACGGGAACACCTCCACCCCGGGTTCGGGCTCGTCCCCGCGCACCGGACGGATGAGCGGATGGCCCAGCTTCGCCGCAGCGGCCTCGATCCCGGCCCCGGCGAAGCCCTTGTCGCACACAATCGGGCA